>PMPX01000314.1 GCA_003169235.1 Acidimicrobiaceae bacterium
CGATCTGCTGCTGCGCCGCCGCCTTGCGGGACAAGGCCTCCTTGGCCAGGTCCTCACGGTTGGCCGCCAAGGCCTGCTTGGCCTGGTCCTGGAGGTGGTCGATGGTGTGCTGGAACTGCTCCTCCTGGAGCTCGAGCCGCTTCTTCGAGGCGGCCAGGTCGACGAGGGCCCGGCGCACCTGGGTGATCTGCTCGAGCATCTTCTCGTAGGAGAGGTCGAGCATCTCGTCCGGCTTCTCGGCGGCGTCGAGCGCCTTGTTCGTCTTGGCCTGCACAATGTCGTGTGCCCGTTGGAAGATGCCCATGTGTCCCTCCCTGAGGGGTCGGTCGGTGACCCCACCATAGATTCCGCTCACTCCGGATGCGGCGGCGGGGAGTGGTCGTCGGAGCCCAGCAGCTCCTCGACGACGATTCCCTTGGCCTTGGTGTACCCCGGGCGGTCTCGGGCGAACGTGCGGGCCAGCTGGCGCTTGGCCGTCTGGTACGCGTCGCGGGCGTCGGGATCGTCCCGCAGCAGCGCGTGAAAGCGCAGGTAGTCCTCCCAGGCGCGGCTGCCCTGCCCCACCACGTGGACGTGCACGGTGCGGAACGCGCCCTCGCCGCCCACGAACAGGAGCCCACCGTCGTCGCGCCTGTCCCCGTCATAGGCGTAGGAGCCGTTCGCGCACAGCCGCGTCACGACGTCGTCGATCGGTACCTGGTCCCGGACGGCGGCCGCGATGTCGAGGATCGGCTTGGCCTCCAGCCCGGGCACCGCGGTGCTCCCGACGTGGACCACGGCGACCGCGAGCGGACCGAGGAGGGCGGTGACCGCGGCACACTCCCGCGCGCCCAGGGTGACCCAGTCGGGATTGTGGGGGGAGAGGCGGACCTCCCGACGGTCCAGGCCCAGGCCGTCGCCCGCAGACTGCTCCGCGCTACGGCCGCTCATCGCACCACCCGCCCACTCGACGCGAATGTAGCCAGCGATGAGACCCGGTGCGGGAATCAGGAACCGGAGGCGGCGATGATGGGGCCGTTCAGGTGGGTGCCCGACATGTCCCCGTCGTTCGGCGCGTCCCCGAAGGTCGAGACCTTGCCCAGCGCGGTGACCACCCAGTAGCCGCCGCCGTCGGAGGTGGCGAAAATGGCGGACGCCGGATTCAGGCCGCCGGCCGAGCCGCCCGGGAGCCCGCCGAGCCCGGCCGCGTCGCCGAACGGGAAGACCTGCCCGGCGGCATCGAGGATCCAGTAGCCGCCACCGTCGGGGGTGGCGACGGCAGAGGTGATGGCCGAGGCCTGTGCGCCCGGTGCGCCGTGGTCGACCGCATTGCCGAAGGGGTAGGCGGCTCCGGTGCTCGTGACGACCCAATAGCCATTTCCCGAGGCGTCGGGCACGACGGCCACGGCGGCCCCGCTGCAGCCGCCGATGCCGGGGCAGGATCCCTCGAACCTGGCGTCACCGAAGGCGAACACGCCCCCGTCGGACGCCACCATGAAGTACCCGCCACCGTCGGAGGAGGGCACCATGCCGACGATCGGCGCGTTGAGGCTGTGGGGCAGGCCCGAGCCGGCGGGGCTCAGTCCGCTGCCGGGGATGGACCCGTGGAAGCCGGCGTCGCCGAAAGCGAAGATGCCGCCGTCGGAGGCGACGAGCCAGTACCCGCCACGATCGGCCGTCGGGGTGATGCCGACCACGGGCCGCTGGAGGTGCATGGAGCCGGTCGATCCGCGGAACTGGGCCGACCCGAAGTTGAAGATGCCGCCGTCGGAGCCCACCAGCCAGTACCCGTGCGAGGGAGCCGGTGGTGCTGGCGGCGCAGGCGGTGGTGCCGGCGGCGCCGGGCTGGACGGTGCGGGTGCGTTCACCGTCAACGTGAAGACCTGCGTGGCGGTCGGGCCGACGCCATTCGAGGCATTCAGGCACACGGTGTAGGTCCCGCCGTCACCGGCCCGGGGCGTGCCCTCCAGGACGGCGGTCGTGCCCGCGGCGTACTGGAGCGTGATGCTGGACGGCAGCTGCGAGGGGGTGCAGCCGGAGAAGGGGGCGTCCGTCACGGAGCTTGGATCGGGTGTGCCCGTCGTCGTGACGTCGAACACGCCGGCGACGCCGGCCGAGAAGGTGGCCTGGGCGCCGCTCGTGATCGCCGGTGCCGTGGGGGTGCGACTCCCTGCGTAGGTGTAATGGTCGGCCGGCGAGACCGAGCTCGTCCCGGCCGGTGTGGTGACGGTGATGTCCACCGTGCCCGCGTTCACCGAGGGCGGGATGGTGGTGGTGATCTGGCTGGAGCTGTAGCTGATGGAGCCGATGCTGGCGACGGACCCGAAGTCCACGATCGGCCTCACTCCCCCGTCGTTGAAGTTCGAGCCGTGGATCGTCACGCTGCCCCTGGGGATCTGGGACCCGGACGTGGGCGAGACCGACGAGATGGCGGGTGCGGCACCCGGCGCGTAGGTGAACTCGTTCACCGTCGGCGTGAGGGTGGAGCTGGACGAGAGCGCGCCGTTGCTCACGGTCACGGGGACCTGGTCCGTCGCCGTGCCCTGCGGGTCCGCCGGTGCGTCCGCGGTCAGCTCCCCGTCCCAGTTCACCTGCACGTTGGTGGCGGGTACGCCTCCGAAGGACACCTGGGGAGAGGTGCCGAAGTAGTCGCCCTCAATGGTCACCGGGGTGCCGGCACCCGTGTTCGGGGACGAGGAGGGCAGAACCTGCACCACGTCAGGGGACGGGGTGGGCAGGGAGATCGTGGTGGGGTCGACCACGGAGTCGGCCGGATCGGTCTGGTAGGCGAAGATCTCGGTGTATTGACCGGTCGGCGTGTTGGCGTCCCCCATCATCGCCGTCTCGCCGCTGATGCTCGTCCAGTTGCCGAGGATGTTGTCCCGGTGACCCCAGCAGCCGCTGTCGGACGGCGACGCGCAGTCGAGGTTCGTGCCGCCGTACCCGTCGTCGTACATCCAGGCGAAATCCGCCCCGAGGGGGGTTTCGTCTTGGGCGAAAATGGACCCGCCGGGGCCCTCGAAGCCCGGAGGCAGCGGGCCGGGGTCCGTGCTGGCCTCTGCGCCGGTCAGTGCGACGCTGTTCAGCTTGCTGTCGAGGCCGGAGTACACGAGCGGCAGCCCACGGTCGCTGCGCTCCTCGTCGGTGAGGACGAGCAACTGCACGGCGGCCGGGTCGGTCGCGTAGTCGAGCGGCAGCACGAGAGGGCCGAGGCCCTCGAGCGAGCGGGCGTAATTGATGTTGTGCAGAACCGAATCGATGCATCCCGCGGTGTGGTCGCCCACCGTGGTGCAGGCCGGCACGACCTGCGGCGGCACGCTGGCCGATGGGTTGTCCGGCGGGAGGATCGCCGTTGCTCCCGCGTCGAGGGATGTGCCGCCGACGACGACGAGCGCGGAAGCGACACCCGCGGTCAGGGCGAGCGCCGCGCGCGCCATCAATGTCGGCACTGAGCGCGCACCGCGTCTGTGCTGTCTCACGCTTCCGTTCGCCCCCCTCGTGACCAGGAATGGATCAGCGCGGGCACCGTAACATTTTCGGCCGCCGGCTCCGAGAGGATGGAGCCAAATTGTCCACCGGTTGAGGCGTCCGCCGGGCTTGCGCCGATCAGACCCGTGTGGCGCCTGCGCGGATGTACCGAGCTGTGCCGGGCGCTCTCCTCGAGTTCGAGACCGCGGTTCTCTTCGTCGGTGAAGACCTGGAAACGGATCACGAACGGGCGTCGTCCACGGCGGCGAGTGAGAATCCCTCGGGGTCCCCTGGCGGGGCCGTGCCTTCGCGGCCGTCGGCGCCGGGCTCAGTGGGCCTGCGGGCCACCCCTAGTAGGGCGACGTCCCATTGTGGCCGCCACTCCCCCGGCGGGCTCGGAGCCGCAACGTGCCCCGACGGCGAATGGCTCCGCTGCCGGGCAGTCCCTTGCGCAACGACGCCTGCAGTGACGTCGAGAGCAGTGTTGTGGTGCGGTTGATCCGGATCGGCCCGGTCGGCTCTATTCCGGTCCGGACGGCGATGTCACGATCTGCCCAGGGGCGGTGATCGAGGGAGGATGTTGTCGTCACCGCCCCCCACTCAGCACCCGTGCGCACCCGGCCAATCGGGTGGATTGGCCTACACTCCCGCGTGTGCCTGAGCTCTTCGTGGTCGACGAAGGAGCGGGCCAAGCCGTGATGCTCATCCATGGTCTCTGGGCATCGAGTAGCGACTGGTTCCCGGTGGCGTCGGGGCTGACGGCCGATCACCGCGTGCTCATCCCTGATCGGCCGGGGTACGGACGAAGCGCGTGCGGGCCACTGTCGATGGTGGCCACCGCTGACCTTCTGGCCGACACCTTGCGCTCCAACGTCTCGACACCCGCCATCGTTGTCGGTCACAGTTTCGGCGGCGGGGTGGCGGTCTTGCTTGCGGCGCGCCACCCATCGCTCGTCTCGGGGGTCGTGCTCGTCGGAACGGTCGGTCGAACGGGTGGTCGGTACCCATGGGCCCGGCAGGTGGTGGCGTGGCCGCCGATCGGTGACGTCACGTGTGCTGCGAAATCCCTCGTATTCGGGTGGCTCGCCCCCCGGGCGAGATCTCTCACCGGCGCTTCGGTGCGGCGAGACCCAGTGCCACCACCCACGGCGGCTCACTCGAGCCGTACCGAGGACTCTGCGATCTGGCGGCCCGGGTTCTGGCGCACGGCGGCGGCCGACCAGCGGTCGCTGGTGCGGGAGATCGCGTCGGTGGAGGCGTCGCTGTCCCAGTTGACGCTCCCGACCGTGGTGATGACCGGTGCGCTCGATGATGTCGTCTCGCCGTCGGTCGCGGTGAATACTGCGGCACAGGTCAAGGGCGCGGAATTGGTGATCCTCCCCGCTGTCGGCCATGCCGTCCCTCGCGACGCACCCGATGCCGTCGTATCCGCGGTCCGCTCCGTCGAGGGACGACTTGGCGGACCAGGAGATTCGTGAAGGTGGGTGCGCCCGCGCTCACCCATTCCTTGCGGCCTGCGGGTTTGGGTCGGGACTTGGGTCCAGGCTGAGCGACGCAGATGTCCCTTCCCCGACCCGCCTCGAGACACGAGCTGTCGCTCTTGCGATTTCCCGATCGACACACGGATTGGGTCGTGGTCCTCGTTGCCTCGCTGGTGACGCCGGTCGCCGGGGAGGAGTTGGCAGAGCGGCTCGAGCGCCTGCACCAGGCCGTTCCGTTGGTCGGGGCCACGCTGCATGGTGAGACGTGGCTGCCGGGGGAGCTGGGCACTCCGGTGGTCATCGACGACGAGCCGGTCGGTCATTCTGGCCTCGATGCCCCCTTCGACCTCGCAAGCGAACCGCCGCTGCGTGTCATCCTCGGCCTGGACCGACGACGCCTGGCCTTGGCCTGTCACCATGCCGCCTTTGACGGACTGGCCCTCGTGGCGATCATGACGGCGCTCGTCGGCGGCTCACTTCCGGTACCCGTCACCTCGGCCCCGCCCGGGCCGGCGGGCTCCCGCTCCGCCTTGTTCCGCCGACTCCTCAGTCCCGCAGACCGAATCGCTCCTTCTGTTGTCCCGCCGAGCCGCGACACGTACGTGACCGAAGAGATCGAGCTCAGCGGGCCCTCCGTGACGGCCCGACTGGCCCAGGCGTGCACGGGCGCGGCCGCTGAACACAACCGCCGCCGAGGGGCGCGATGGCGTCGGGTCGGTATCTCGGTTGCGAAGGGTGGTCCCCCCGGAGTCGGAAACGTGGCGAGCTATCGCAGAGTGGACGTGGCGGCTGGGGTTCCGGTCGCACCGCTCGTTGCCGCCGCCTTGGCCTCTCCGGACGAGCCCACCGAGCAGACCCGAGCCGGCCTCGCGCTCGCTCTGGCCCGCCCCGTCGTGCGCCGCTTTTCGGACTCCTTCTTGATATCCAACCTCGGCCGTCAGTCCTTGCCGAACACGGACCGCCTTGATTTCTTCCCCGTGGCGCGAGGCCGTTCGGCTGTCGCCTTCGGGGTCGCGGGGGTGTCGGGGAAGTCGTCCACGGTGTCGCTCCGTGCGCGCGATCTCACGAGGGCGGATGCCCAAGGCTTGTTGGACGACACCGTTCGCTCATTCGGCACCGGCCATTGAGCAGGCCGAGTCTCCAGGACTACGCCGCGGATCCGCTCTTTTGACCCCTTGCCCCCACGAAGGCACCCAGTCCGTACGCGCCAGCCTCCAGACCCCGCATGAACACCGCTCCCACCGCGATACTCGGCTGCGCCGCCAACCGGCGCCAATGGCGACCGTAGGCCCCAATCGCTGCCTTGGCCTGGCCGGAAAGAGCTCCGGGATGATCCCGCTTGTACGACGCCAGACCCCGTCCGTAGTAATAGCGCTTACGGAGAACGCCCTCCAGCGTCATGTGACCTTCGTCGTGCACGATCAAATCGGGGATCCACGTCAGCGTGCGGCCATCTTCGAGCATCCTCGTTCTGAGCTCGGCGTCTTCCGTTCCCGAGAGGGAGGTGACGAAGCCACCTGTGTCGATCATGTATCGGCGCCTGACGAGGCGCGGAGACTGGACGAGGAGCTCCTCCGTGCAGCAACTGCGCTCGAGGGCGCGACAGCTGGTCCAATAGCCCGTGCCTACGGTGATCTCGGGGATGAAGACGCCGTCTGCGTTCTGGGCCGCCTCCATAGCTCGTTCCAGGATTGAAGGCGGCAGGATCATGTCGCCGTCGATCCACATGACCCATTCTCCCGACGAGCGATCAATGCCCAGATTGCGCTGGGCGCTGCGCTCGGGGCCCGCCTGAATGGCGACGTCGGCCAGTTGTTGTGCCACCCGCCAGGTCGCGTCCGTGCTGAAATTGTCGACGACGACGAGTTCCACCGCAGGCCACGTCTGCTCCCGAATGGAGCGCAGGCAGCGTTCAATCGTGCGGATGCAGTCCTTCGTGGGGACCACGATGGACACGAGGGGATGGTTGTCGGTCGTAGCCGGCTCGGACTGGTCGCTCGGTGTCACCGGTGTGGAAGCATGTCAGAGTCCGCCGCCGCTCACAAAGCCCGGCTGGGCGACCGAGGAGCTTCCTGCGTCCCGCCTTGATCGCGCTTGCGGCTCACGACAACGTGGGTGTAGCGGCCCGGCTTGGCGTAGTCGTGCCATCCCCACCGGAAGAGCGCACGGCCGAAGGGAATCGGCAGCCGAAGCCTCTGGCAGGCGTACTCGATCGGGAGCCCAATGACGTCGGCCCAGTGGCCTCTGGTTCCAACGAGGACAGGGTCCAGCCCCGCCTGCTCGACCCAGGTCAGGACGCGCGACATTTGGTAGTGCCGGTGCCCGTAGAGCATCCAGAGCGGATCCGTCAGTTTGCCCACGCGCCAGTCGGCCGGAGTGGAGACGACGAGGTAGCCGCCCGGCTCGAGCACCCGTGAAGCTTCCGAGATTGCGACCCCTTCCATGCCTTTCGGAAGATGCTCGATCACGTCGAGAAGAGTGACCACGTCGAAACTGGCCGATCGGAAGGGCAATGTGCATGCGTCAGCGCAAGCACACACACCGGGCGCATCGTCGGTGTCGATACCCACTTTGAACGGGGCTTGGGAATGGTCGATCAACCAACCGCTCTTGCAGCCAACGTCGAGTAGCCGTTTCGGTTCGAGGCGGTCGACGAGCAGCGCCAGGACGGCCGGGCGACCGGTCCATGCTCGTTCGCTCCCGAACGAGCGAACGTCATCGAAGCTCGGAAAGTTCAAGGATTCCATGGCGACCCTCAGCGTCGTCCGACGAGGAGCTCTCGGTAGCCGTCGACGGTTCCCGCCACGATCGCTCGCGCCGCCACTACTCTGATCCTCCAGGGGCCGGCCGCGCGCAGACAGGCCACGCCGGTGACGAGCGTCCACAGCGGTACGAACACTCCCAGGGCGCACAAGCGCTCGAGGCCGCGGTAGTGGAGCGCATGAAACCGAATCCGGTTCCGGGCGAACCATCGGGCACGATCCGGACCATTGAGGATGGTCGCTCGCACCATCGTGTCCCCGATGGTGAGATTCACGCGGCTGTAATGGCGGACCCGGGCGTCTCTGACGACGACCCCCCGGAGGCCGAGCGCCCGGATGCGGGCCCCGAGGTCCGCTTCGTCGTAGTGGAAGGGGAATCGTTCCTCGTCGAGTCCGTCCAGCGCTTCGAGGACGGTGCGAGGAACCGCGAAGGCATCGGGCATGTCCTCGGTTGGCCAGGTCAGCGCGTCCGGCAGGTGCGACTCGCCGTGGAGTGGCCATATGGTGCGGGTGGTCCACGGCGAGCGGCGGATGCCGGCACACCAGATGACCGCCTCGTCGCCCGTGAAGATGACCGGTCCGGCGAGCCCGATATCGCGGTCTTCAAAGACCCGCGCCAGCTGGTCGATGGCCTCTGCTTCGACTGCGTTGTCGTCGTCGATGAACACGCAGACGCTCGAGGATGTCGAGCGCCAACCGAGGTTTCTCGCTCCGGCCAAATTCAGGCCGAGGCCGGCGTGGACGACGCGCAGCGGTAACGCCGGTAACGGCTCAGGAGATGCAGAGCCTTGCGGATCGTTGTCGATGACGATGACCTCGTCCGGGACCCGCGTCCCCTCGTTCAGTGAGACCAAGAGAGCCTGCAACCCCTCCGGTCGTCGATAGGTGGGGATCACGACGGCGACCGTCTCGGTCCTTGAGTCGCCGCGAGAAGGAAAGGTCACGCCAGGGTCCGCGCCGACTCGGTCGCGACCTGCCAGTTCGCCGATCCAGGCACAATTCCCGGCGTCTCGTTCGCAGAAATGGCGGGCTGACCGCGATGAAGCGAGAGCATGTCACACGATATCGTTCGACCTCGTGCCATTGGGATTCTTCGCCGACGTCACCGGGTCTCTGCGCCCGGGCAGGCAATGACGTCCGCGGTCGATTCCGATGAACACTCGTTCGAGGATCTCGTAGCTTCCAATCGGCTCGCGCCAGGTCCTGAGGACACGACGCAGCGCCCGGTCAGCCGTTGGGTGCTCGTTGCCGTCTCCGTCGGGCTCATGGCGGCGTGCTTCAGCCAGAACCCTGGACGCCTTGCCCAGGAGACGAGCCTCACTCTTGCGCTCCAACCCGTTGAGCTCATGGGCCGGGCCCTCCACCTGTGGCAGCCGGGATTCCAGTTCGGGCAGCTCGTCAACCAGACGTGGGGCTATCTGTTCCCCATCGGTCCGTTCTTTGCCATCACCAGCTGGCTCCACGTACCAGCCTGGTGGGCGCAGCGCCTGTGGGTCGGCTTCGTCTTCATTGCGGCGTTCTGGGGAATGGTCCGGCTCTCGGAGGCCATGTCCATCGGCACCCGCTGGTCGAGGGTCGTCGGAGGCGTCGTCTACTGCCTCGCACCGTGGTTCGTCGTGCAAGGTGGCAACCCGGCGGCCATAATGCCGGGCGCCTTGCTGCCGTGGATCATGCTCCCTCTGGTGTGCTCGTCGGTTGAAGGGTCCCCTCGGCGTGCGGCGGCCCGGTCCGGCGTTGCGATCGCCTTCATTGGGGGCGTGAACGTGGCGGCCACCCTGGCGGTGCTGCCGGCACCCCTCCTCTACCTGCTCACCAGGAAATCGAGACCGCGTGGGCTCCTGTCGTGGTGGCTCGTGGCCGTCGCACTCGCCAACTTTCTGTGGGTGGTCCCGCTGATCCTTCAGGGCCACTACGGATTGAACTTCCTGCCGTTCGAAGAAACCTCCAAGACCACCACGTCGACGGCATCGGCGTCCGAGGCGCTCCTCGGCACCTCGGGGTGGCTCAACTTCTACCACCTCGGGGCGACCGCGATCCCGGCCGGCTGGACCCTCGTCAGTGTGCCTTCGGCCATCGCGGGGTCGGTCCTGATCGCGGGCATCGGGCTCTCGGGCCTGGCGCTCCGAAGGATCCCCGAACGCTTCTTCCTCGTTATCGTCCTGTCGCTCGGCTTGGTGCTGGTAGCGGCAGGCTACGGCGGACATCTGAGCGGCGTCTTCAGCGCCGAGTTTCGCAGTCTGATCGACGGGCCAGCCGCGGCGTTTCGAAACATCAGCAAGTTCGAGCCGCTCATCGCGTTGCCTCTCGTCATGGGCCTGGTCCATATCCTGGGACTTCCCACGCTCCGCCAACTGCCGGCGCAGTGGATGCGCGTCCTTCTGGCGGCCGTGGCGGTGACCGTCCTCGCGGCTGCCGTCATCCTTCCGGCACCCTTCATCCGTAGCCAGCTCTTTCCGTCGACCTTCCAGCTCCCGACGTACTGGGAGTCCGCGGGAAACTGGCTCAATCAACGCGCCGGTGACGAGACTTCGTTGCTAGTGCCGGCATCGGCGAACGCGAACTACAACTGGGGTCAACCAAATGCGGAACCGTTCGAGGCCCTACTCCATACTCCGTGGGCCGTCCTCAACGTAATTCCGCTCGGCTCGGTCGGCAGCATCCGCCTCATGCAGGCCGTCGAGAACACCCTCGACCTGGGGTATCCAGCGAGTGGGCTCGCCGACTACCTCGCCCGAGCGGGGGTCGGCTACCTGGTCGTGCGGAACGACCTGAACCTCGGACTGACCGGGGCGCCCCCGCCGAACCAAGTGGTCTCTGTCCTTGCTGACACTCCGGGAATACGACTCGTGAAGCAATTCGGGCCTCGAGTTCCCGGTGACAAGGAGTCTCGACAGGTAGAGATCTTCAAGGTTGAGCGACCGGTCCAGGTCGTGCATGCCTATCCTCAGAGCGATCCGATCATCCTCAGCGGTGGACCCGATTCGCTGCTCTCCATGGCAGATGCCGGCCTGCTCGATTCGAAGCGTGCCACTCTGCTCGCTGGGGATATCGGAGCATCGAGCGCCGCTCGAGCCCCGGGGGCCAGCTGGGTGGTCACCGACACCGTCCAGCACGTCGACACCGATTTCGGGTCGGTTCGCGACAACACCTCCTACCCGCTCACTGCGCACCAGCTGAGCCCCGACACGGGAAGGGCGCCGCAGCAGTTCCTTGTCGTTCCGGGCATTGCCCACCAGACTGTCGCCATGCCGATCGGTGCTGCGGGAGCGACATCTTCTTCCTACGGGTCGTCGGGTTTCGTTCTCAGCCCCGCCGAGGGCCCTGCGTCCGCGTTCGACAATGATCCCTCGACGATCTGGGTGGCGAACGCCGCCGACAACTCTGTCGGCCAGTGGGTATCGATCAACTTCGGTCGTTCAGTCCCGTTGACCGCGATCATCGTGAGCCCGCTCGACGACGGTCCGTTCCGGCCCCGGGTGGAGAGGCTGCGGATCACCACACAACGAGGCTCGGTCGTGCGGGACATCCCCGCCGGGGAGAACCCCCAGATTCTCCGCGTCCCGCAGGGCCGGAGCCGGTGGTTGCGGCTGACGATCGAAAAGGTTGCGGCGCCCCCTGTGAATCCCGGCCTCTCCGGGGCCGGGCTCCGGGATGTCGCCGTTCCCGGCGTGACCTTCCAATTGGGCCTGTCCGTTCCCTCGGACGAAGCGAAGGCATTCTCGCAACCAGAAGCCAACGTCCGCACGTATCTGTTCAGTTCACCGATCAACAACGCCGCGTATTCATTCGGATCGGCGAGTCCGGTCCAAGCACATCTGATCCGCTCCTTCACGGTTCCCCGAGCCGCCGACTTTGCCGTGACCGGCACCGTGACGCCGCGACTAGGGTCTGCCCTGGACGCGATCCGCCCACCCCTCACTGNNGTGCTCCCCTGCGGGCAGGGACCGCCGATCGACGTCGACGGCGTGTCGATTCCCACCCAGTTGTCCGGAACCGTGGAGGACCTGCTGTCGCTCTCCCCGCTGGAGTTGACCGCGTGTCGCACGGTGCCACTGCCCGCCGGTCGCCATCTGGTCACGGGCGACGACGGCCAGGGTCCGTTCCGGTACACGACCCTGATCGTGCGCGACGCGGTTCCTCCAGGGCGGAGCACTGCCCGGAGCCGCTCGGTCACCGTCAAGGGCTTCAGCGGGGTCAACCGGGAAATATCGATCGGACCGGGATCCGCCTCCTATGTGGCATTGGCGAGCAATTTCAATCCGGGATGGTCTGCCAGCCTGAACGGGAATCAGCTCCGCTCGGTCCGCATCGATGGTTGGCAACAGGGTTGGGAGGTTCCGGCGGGACACGGGGGGACGATCGACGTCACATTCGGGCCCGATCACATCTACCGGATCACGATTTTCCTGGGGCTCCTCCTCCTGGCCGCACTCTTCGTGCTTGCCATCGTGCCGTCGCGATATCGCCGGTCGTCGAACCCGGCGGAGGAGGGCCGGATCCCCCCTGGAGTCGTGATGGTTGCCGGCGCGACGGTCGTGCTCGCCCTTCTGGGCGGTCCCTTGGCACTGGCCTTGTTTCCCGCCATCGCCGTGGCGAGATTGTGGCCACGACTCTTGCCGTGGGTCGTCGCGGCGGCAATCGCGTGCCTGGGAATCGTGCTTGTCCTCCAGGCAGGAAGTGAACCCAACACGGGGCAGGGTGCCTTTGGCGCAATCGCCCAAGTGTGCACGCTCGTTGCGGTTGCAGTAGTGCTCGGTGGGGTATGCGAAGCCGCGATTTCCTCGGGCTGGTGGTGGAAACGCCGAGTCCGGGCACCGCGGCACATCCGCAGCACAGCTGAGCGAACTCAACTGACATGATCCTCGGCCGCCTCCGGCACTTGGCGGACCGGGGCATCGCAGTGTCTCGCGAGTCGATCTTGGCGAGCGGCGGTGGAGCCGCATACTTGATTGCGGCGGCGGCGCTCAACGTCTCCAATTTCGTCTTTAACGTGATCGCGAGCCGCCTCCTCGGTCCATCGGCCTTCGGTGCGCTGGGATCGTTGCTCGGCCTCCTCGCGGTGGTGACGATCGTGCTGGGAGCCCTCACGGTCGCAGTGGCGCGGACCGTCACCGCAGATGCCGAACAGCCACAACCTGGCGACCTCGCTCCGAGCCGTGCGGCGATCCTGGCCACAGTCCTGAGTTTTGCGCTCGTCCTCGCTCTCGCCCTGCCGCTCCGGAACCTGCTGCACCTCGCCTCCGTGTGGCCCGTCGTCATCCTGAGTTTCGTCCTGCCCCTGGCTGTGGCTGAGATTGTTCCTCGCGGCGCGCTGCTCGGCCGTCTGCATTTCCGGACACTGTCGCTGGCGGTGGCCGGCAGCGCGGTCACCAGGCTGGTTGTCGGAGTCGTCCTGATTGAGCTCGGGATGGGCCTGAACGGAGCGATCCTGGCGACCGTCCTCAGCCAACTGGTGGTCACGGCGGTGATCGTGTGGCCCGTACGCCACGAGTTGCGACGAGTTCCCGAAACGACTCCCATCAAGGTGCCACTGAGTGATGCGGCGCTGGCCCTCATCGCGCTGGGCGGGTTCTCCGCACTCAACGCAGTCGACTCGGTCCTCGCTCGGTACTACTTGCCGGCAGTGCAGTCCGGCTACTACGTCGCGGCGTCGACCGCAGCACAGATCGCATTCGCCCTTCCGGTGACGATCGCACTGATGGCGTACCCACGATTCGTGGCGGCGGCAACCGAGAAGGACGGTGATGGGCGCAGGGTTCTGATCGAGGGCGTCGCCGTCGTCGGTACTCTCGGCTTTCTGGCGGCGGCTCTTCTGAGCGCGTTTCCACACCTGGTCGTGTCGGTGCTCTTTGGCGAGCACTATGCCCCTGCTGCGGCCACCCTCCGGGTCTTGGCCTGGGAAGGTCTTGCCCTGGGACTCATCAGTGTCTTCATCTATTTCCACCTTGGTCACCGAAAGCTCATGTCCTGCGCGTCGTGGGTGGGAGTGGCTGGAGCGATCGCGCTGGTGGCGGGCGTCTTTCACGACGGGCAGCTGCCCATTGCCTTCGTCATGGTCTCTGCGAGCTTCGCTGTCCTACTGGCCATGGCCGTGCAGGCATTGTTCGGGTCGAAGACCTCTGCCCAACGTTCCCTTTCACTCCCTCCAGGAGAACAGGGGGCGTCCGCCGCCTAGAAGTTCTCAGGCGCCCGAGGCTGGCCGCTCCGCTTGACTGTTCGGTGTCGGGTGACGATTCCCGGCCCGCTGACCATCCTGGCCCCTTGCCGGTCAGCTCCCCATCGCGTTCCAGACGAGAGCGGACACACCGTTGACCGTGTCGATGCCGTATTGCTTCGACGCGTTCCCGTTTGTGAGCACGGCAATCAGATAGTCGCGGCCGGCACCGCTGACCCAGCCAGTGGTGTTGATCTGCCACCCATCGATGACGGCGAACCCGTTCTTGAGCGCCACGGTGACTCCCGGGGGCACACCACCCGTCGCGCCCCAGTCCTGGGAGGGGGTGATGTTCTCCATCAGGCCGACTATGTAGGCCTGGGACGCATCCGTGAGCAGCGCGTTGGGTTCCACCAGGGTCCGGATCATGGCGAGGCGATCGAGTGCCGTCGTGGTCGTGGTTCCCCACACACCATCAGTGGCCGGCACAGTCGAGGTCATTCCCGCCTCCCTTTCGAACGTGCCGACGGCACCGGGCCCGAGGCGTGTCCACAGGGTGTCAGCTGCGCTGTCAAGGCTCTGTTCGATCATCGGGACCGCGAGACTCTGCTCCTCGGGCGTGAGCGTGAGCCCGGCGGCTTGGGCCTGCACCAGGAGGGTCGCCAGGATGTCGACCTTCAATGTGCTCGCCGTGTTCTCGACCACTCCGGGTCGGTACTGGTAGATCTGACCCGTCGTGAGGTCCTCGACGGCCACGGTCACGTTGTCGGCGCGTCCGGCGACATAGGCCGCGATCGCCGGGATCATCTGCGTGCGGGCATCGGTGCCGTAGGCGATCCAGTATCCACCCGGCCGGCCGGCGATGCCGACGGCGACAGCGTTCTTCGGCGTGCCTCCATCGGATCCCTCGAACGGGGCGTCCCCGAAGGTAAAGACCCCGCCATCGGCGGCGGCCAGCCAGTAGCCGCCACCGTCAGAGGACGCGGCCATGCCGACCACGGGGTTGTTGAGTGGCGTGCCGCCCGTGGAACCCTCGAACGGTGCGTCCCCGAAGGCGAAGATCCCGCCATCAGATGCCGTCATCCAATAGCCGCGACCCGTGGGCGTGGCGGCCATTCCCACGATCGGTCGGTTGAGGGGTCGGCCGCCCATGGCGCCGGCGAACACGGCGTCGCCGTACGCGAACACGCCGCCGTCGGAGGCGACGAGCCAATAGCCGCCGCCGTCCGGCGTGGCAGCCATTCCCACCACCGGTGCGTCCAGGTGGCTGCCACCGGCGGATCCCTCGAACACGGCGTCGCCGTAGGCGAACACCCCGCCATCGGAGGCGACCAGGAAATAACCGCGGCCTGTGGGGCTGGCGGCCATCCCGACGATCGGGGCGTTCAGGTGGCTCCCGCCAGCGGATCCCTCGAAGGCGGCATCCCCGTAGGCGAAAACGCCGCCGTCGGCGGTAACCACCCAGTACCCGAGTCCGTCTGACGTGGCCGCTGCGCCCACGACCGGAGCGGCCAGACCTTGGAGCGCCGTCCCTGGCACAACAGTTGCGGCACCGAACGCGGTCACGGCATCGGGACCGGGGGTGCCGGACTCGATGTGTCCGGCAGAAGCATCGGCCGACGACATCGACACATCGCTCGCCGTCCACACGCCGCAGCCAACCACCAGGGCGAGCATGCCGACGGTCGGCGCGACTACCCGACGCCGGCGCAGTGGTCGGCGCAAAGACCTCACGTCACATACTGGCAGGTGATGCCGAAGCGCCTCACCGATCCGGTGTCGTGGGGCACGCTGCACCCTGCTCGGTATCGGCGAGGCGCCTGGATCAACCGCCCGCCGGTCGGAGCAATACGAGCGGAATCTCTCGGTCCGTCTTGCGTTGATATCCGGCGTAGTTACGGTGCTTGCTGGCGATGATCGGCCAGATCCGTGCCCGCTCGTTGGCATCGGCAATCTCAGCGATCATTGACGCAGCGGGTTCGGGGCCCAGCTTGACCATCACCTTCGGATCGTCCCTCAGGTTGAGGAACCATGCGGGGTTGGTGTCGTCGCCGCCGCGGGAGGCCACGACCACGATGGTCGAGTCTTCCTGGTAGGGCGAGGTCAGCATGGTCGTGCGCCGCTGGCCGCTTTTTCTGCCGGTCGTGGTCAGCTCGATGACGGGCATCCCAGAGAAGTGCCAGCCCAGCCGACCCCCCGAAGCGCCGAGCAGTACCCGGTGCACGCGATTCATGGCTTTGAGGGCAAAATCCGAAGGCATGGGCAAAGCGTAACGAGAATTCGCAAGTCCGTCACCATCACGCGCTGCCTCCAAGATGCCGGCTCACCCCACCGTCACTGTTCTGGGGCTCTCAGGGAGATCTGCCTGAGGGTTGCCCGGCCGTACTGGTCTATGTGAACAATTGAGTCATGCCTCGAACTGCCGAATGCGCGTGTGGGCAGGTGCACGTCACGGTTGAGAACGAACCGGTCGCCGTAGTGACCTGTCACTGCGATTTCTGCCAAAGGCGGACGGGGAGTGTCTTCCAAGTCAGCGCGGTCTTCCCCGATGCTCGGGCCGTAACGATCACGGGCGAGACGAAGATCTACAACGGGTTGGAGGTCAAAGGGGTAGGAACATCCAATGGTGATGAGGTCAGCTACCACTTCTGCCCAATGTGCGGGTCAACGGTGTTCTGGACCTTCGAAGGTCGTCCGGTCCTGGCAATCGCAGTCGGCAATTTCGCTGACCCCGACTTTCCGGCGCCCACCGCTGAGCTGCATACGCCCTACCGCCATCACTGGTTGGAGCCGGTTGCAGGAGCCGAGCAATTCAAGGGTTTCCGGCCCGGATAGAACCGCGATGGCCCTCTCGCGGTTGTCGAAGCCCTGACCCAAAGAGTCGAAGTGTCGCAGTGATGCGATGAGCCCGGTGGCGTCGGTGGTCATCCATGCGATGATGGCCGACGTGGACGAGGTCCAGGTTGTCGTCGCCCATAGCGAGCGCGCGACCCTGCGCGTGGGCGACGTGTTCGTGAAGGTCGACGCTGATCAGACACGCACCGACGTCGAGGTCGAGGCGATGGCGATGGCGCCGGTCCCGACCCCTGAGATCCTGTGGCGAAAGCCGCCCGTGCTCGCGCTCGCCGCTCTCCCAGGGACGGCACTCGGCCACCTCGGTGAGCCTTCTACCGCGACGTCGGCGGCGTGGGCCGCGGCTGGGGCCGCCGCCCGGGCGCTGCACGACGCGCCGCTGCCGCCATGGCCCGGTCGGAGTGTCGACGAGCTCGCATCGCGCCTCGCCAGCGAGTGCGAGTGGGTCGTCGCCAACGACGTGCTTCCCGCCGACCTGGTCGCACGCAACCGCCGGCTCGCCGAGACTGCACTCCGACCTTGGACACCCGTGTTCATCCACGGTGACATGCAGGTCGACCACGTGTTCGTCGCTGGTGACGAGGTCACCGGTGTGATCGACTGGTCCGAGGCGTCCAGGGGCGACGCTCTCTTCGACCTCGCCACCCTCACGCTCGGATACGAGGAGCATCTTGGCGACGTCGTCGCCGGCTACGGCACCGACGTCGACCGCGACCTGATCCGCGCGTGGTGGTCGTTACGGTGCCTGCTGAACGTCCGCTGGCTGGTCGAGCACGGCTTCGGTCCGCCCGGGAAGATGCCCGAGGTCGCCGTGCTGCGATCCCGGACGTGAGACCCGCACGAGCCCGACCGCTCCGAGTGCCCGTTCTGCGGCGTTCGCCGGGGCATCTCCCGAAGACGCCACCGATCGCGCTAGAACCTTTACCGCGGACAACGCGCAACGTGACCGTTGGCGCCCGATGACCTCGCGGACGCGCGGGGAAACTCGGGGACGACTCGCAGTCATCAGAGGGAGGTCGAAATGAACCACTCTGACCTGCACTTTCGAGTCGGGCTGCCGGGATTTGAGCCCGGGACCTCTTGACCCCCAGTCACGCGCGCTAACCAAGCTGCGCCACAGCCCGTCACTACTTTT
>PMPX01000044.1 GCA_003169235.1 Acidimicrobiaceae bacterium
GGCCGCCGGCGGGGGCGTGCTTGCTGCGGGGCCCCCGGCCGCGGTCGCCGCGCTGGCGCCCATCGGGGCGCCGCAACTCGGACAGAAGCCTGCGTTGTCGGCAGCCTCACTCTGGCACTGGGCGCACGTTTGCGGCATGACAGTCCTCCCTCTCTCCGGTGGCGGAGGTCCCCCGTACCCGCCACACTTCAGTGACTGCTTGGTCCGGCAGGTGAGATTCTACGGGGGCGGCACGCTCCTGACTAGGGACCCTCGCTCGGAAGGGTCTCCAACACAGCACGTCAAGCACTATTTCAGGCCAATTCGGCCTCCCCGGGACGCTTAGGGGTGCCCTGAACCCTTCGTCCGGCTCGGGGAGGGGACGGGTTTCGGGGCGATCAGCGTGAGCCGGGCCACCGTGTTCCCACCGACTGCGACACACGCCTTCGTGTCCGGGCAGGACAGCGCGGTCAGCGAGATGGGCACGTAGGCCGAAGAGGACGTTCGGAACGAGAGCCCGCCGTCGACGCTCTGGGCCACCGCTCCCGTGCCGACGGCGGGGAATCCGACCCACTTCGTGCCGACCATGGCGCACTGCCGGGCCGACGGGCAGGCGACGCCGTAGACGTCGTCGACGGGCGGCGTACCGGTCGCCACGACCCAGGTGTGCCCTCCGTCGGTGCTGCGCAGCAGCTCTCCCTTGGCCGGCACCACGTCACTCACCGTCGTGGTCGTCGTGCCGGCGGCGAGGCACGTCGACGTGCTCACGCAGGCGGCACTCTGGAGCACACCGACACCGGTGGGGACGGTCGCCAGGGACCAGGTCTGCCCGCCGTCCCCACTCACGGCGATCGCTCCCGCCCCGTGGCCGTTGGTGGTGGGCACGTACCCCGCGACGAGGCACGAGCCGCCTGCGGTGCATGAGAGGTCCACGCCGGGCAGGAACGAGGAGGGGAGGTCGCCCTGCTGCTGCCAGCTCTGCCCGAAGTCGTCACTGTGGGCGGACCATGTGGAGATGCCGTCGCTGACCACGACCGTGCAGTCGGACGTGCCGGCGCACTCCACGCTCGTCAGCGTCAGCGCGTTCATGGGTGCCGTCACCGGCGACCAGGTCGTCCCGGCGTCACGGGTCGCCACCACGACGCCGCTCCCCGGGAGCGACGCCCCGTTCGAGCCGACAGCCAGGCAGTCCGTTGGCGTGGGGCACGAGATGCCGCTCAGCTGCGGTGTGCTGCCACCGGCCACGTGCTGTGCCTTCCATCCGATGCCGCCGTCGGTGGTCGCGACGATCACGTCCGCTCCCGCTGTGGGGGGGTTCGGTCCGGCCACCCCGACCGCCCAGCATCGCCGGGCGGTGGGGCACGACACCGCACCGAGCTCACCGGTCCCGCTCGGCGCCGGCTGCCCCACCACCAGTGGGGTGCCTTTCGGCTCGCCGAGCACGTGGGTGGTCCGGGGCGAGCTGGGGTGTCCGGTCAGCGCACAGCCCGACGCGGTGGCCGCCAGCGCAGCAAGGAGGACAGTCAGGCCGCCGCCGCGTCGCCAGGCACGCCGGTGTCGAGGCACGGAGCGTGGAAGCACGGCAGGACGACAATAGCGGTGGGGGCCGCAATTTCCGGTGCACCGTTGGGTACCCTCGCACGGTGGATTGGGTGGACCTGCTGATCATCGGGCTGATGCTGCTGGCCGCCGTGCACGGACTGCGGCTCGGCGCCCTCGTGCAGATCCTCACCTTCGGCGGCTTCATCCTGGGCTTCCTGCTCGGAACCCTGGTGTGGGTGCCCCTGCTCGGCACCGGCCACCACGACGTGACGCGCTCCATCCTCCTCGTGGTGCTGGTCCTGCTGACGGCCTGCACCCTCGGCCTCGCCGGCCGGGTCCTGGGCACCTGGAGCAACGTCACCGTGCGCCGGCATCACCTGGGCACGGTCGACGCGGTCCTCGGCGTCGGGGTCGCGGTCATCGCCGTCCTCCTCTCCGTCTGGCTGGTGGCGGCCGTCTTCACGTCCCCGAACAGCCGCTTCACCTCCCTGGACGCGGCCGTGAACAAGTCCGACATCCTCCATTCGATCGACAACGTGCTGCCCCAGGCGCCTTCGATCTTCAACGACCTGCAGACCTTCCTGAACAACCAGGGGTTCCCCCAGGTGTTCTCCACGCTGACCCCTCCCTCGACTCCCTCGGTCTCGACGCCCTCGAATGCCCAGACACGCACACTCGCGGACCCGGCGGTCTTCTCGACCGTCAAGATCCTGGGCACGGCGTGCAACAACGAGCAGGAGGGGTCGGGCTTCGTGGTCGCCCCGGGACTCGTGGCCACCAATGCCCATGTCGTCGCCGGGGAGGGCAGCGGCAGCACGGAGGTCGTGGTCGGCAACAACACCTATGCCGCGACCCCCGTGCTCTTCGACCCTTCGTTCGACCTGGCGGTGCTGCGCACCGATGCCCCGCTGGGCCCGACGCTGACCATCAGCCCGAACCTCGTCCCCCGGGGCACACAGGCGGCGTTGCTCGGGTACCCCGAGGACGGGCCTCTCAAGGTGGACCCCGCCGGCGTGACCGAGGAGATCACTGCCATCGGCAAGGACATCTACAACGACGGGTCCGTCACCCGCGGTGTCTACGCCCTCGACGCGATCGTCGAGCCGGGGAATTCGGGGGGCCCGCTCCTGGGGCCCGGGGGCCAGGTCATCGGGATCGTCTTCTCCCGATCGACCGTCTACCAGGCCGTCGGCTACGCGCTGACTTCCCCCGGGGTCCTGACGCGTGTGCAGACGGCCGAGCACCATCGCTCGGCGGTGGGCACGGGTCCGTGCATCAGTAGCTGAGCAGGCAAGAATGAGGCCATGAGCCAGCCGATCGAGGACTACGCCGTCATCGGGGACCTGCAGACCGCCGCCCTCGTCGGAATTGACGGCTCGGTCGACTGGCTGTGCCTGCCACACTTCGACTCGCCGTCGTGCTTCGCCCGGTTGCTCGGCGACGAGTCTCACGGGTTCTGGAAGATCGCACCGGCCGGAGCACCCGAGTCGGTCCTGGCGACCCGCCGGTGGTACCGAGCGGATTCGCTCGTGCTCGAGACCGAGTTCGACACCGCGACCGGCACGGTGCGTGTCACCGACTGCATGCCGGTTCGCGACAACCATCCCCACCTGGTGCGCTCCGTCGAGGGCATCACCGGCACGGTCGACATGCACATGGACCTCACCGTCCGCTTCGACTACGGCGAGGTCGTCCCCTGGGTCACCTCACGTGAGGGTCTGGTGCGATTCACCGCGGGCCCCGACTCCCTCGCGCTGTGGAACCGGGTCGAACCTGTCGGCAAGGACCTGCACACGGTGGCGGATTTCACCGTCAACGAGAACCAGCGCTTCCCCTTCACCTTGGTGTGGCACCCCTCGCCCGAGGAGCCGCCGCCGCCCCTCGACAGCCACTACACGGTGCACCTGACGGACGCATTCTGGACGGAGTGGGCGGAGCAGTGCTGCTACGACGGTCCGTACAAGGAGGCGGTGGTGCGGTCGCTGATCACCCTCAAGGCCCTGACCTACGAGCCGACGGGGGGGATCGTGGCGGCCGCCACCACTTCGTTGCCCGAGGCGCTGGGCGGCAACCGGAACTGGGACTACCGCTACTGCTGGCTACGCGACGCCACGCTCACCCTGGAGTCGCTGATGCGGGGCGGCTACTACACCGAAGCGATGGCATGGCGGGACTGGCTGCTGCGCGCCGTGGCGGGTGACGTCTCCAAGCTGCAGATCATGTACGGCCCCGGAGGGGAGCGGAGGCTCGAGGAGTGGGAGGCCTCGTGGCTGCCCGGCTACGAGAAGTCCGCCCCGGTGCGGATCGGGAACGCTGCGTCGGAGCAGTACCAGCTCGACGTGTACGGCGAGGTCATGTCGGCGCTGTACTCCTCGGCCAAGACGGAGGGGGTGCACAGCCATGCGGCCTGGGCCCTGCAGGTACAGCTGATCAGGTTCCTCGAGACGGGGTGGCGGGAGCCCGACGACGGGATCTGGGAGGTCCGTGGTCCTCGCCGTCACTTCACGCATTCCAAGGTGATGGCGTGGGTCGCCGTGGATCGTGCCGTCCGCACCCTCGAAGAGTGGCCGGAGCTCAAGGGGCCGGTCGAGAAGTGGCGCACGATGCGCGATGACATCTTCAACGAGGTCTGCGAGAAGGGCTACAACGCCGAGGTGGGCGCCTTCACGCAGTACTACGGCTCCGACCAACTCGACGCCAGCGTCCTCATGATCCCGCTCATGGGGTTCCTGCCGCCGAGCGACCCGCGGGTGGTGAGCACCGTCGAAGCCGTGCAACGCAATCTCATGGACCACGGGTTCGTCCTGCGGTACCGCACCGCCGACGACGGGGCGGTCGACGGGCTGACCGGCCGGGAGGGCGCCTTCCTCGCGTGCTCGTTCTGGCTGGTGGATTGCCTCCACATGATCGGGCGCGAGGAGGACGCACAGGAGCTCTTCGAGCGGCTCCTGTCCCTGCGCAACGACCTCGGCCTGCTCTCCGAGGAGTACGACCCTCTGGCTGGACGGTTGGTGGGCAATTTCCCGCAGGCCTTCTCCCACGTCTCGCTGATCAATTCCGCCTTCCGGCTGAGCGGGTCGGATCCGCTCGCCACCCCCGATTACGCCGGGACCCACCTGGTGGCGGACACCATGTCCATGCCCAGGCTGCAGCGGATGAAGAGGCTCGGCCGGGTCGCCGTGCGCCGCCGGACGGGCGCGCCGCGGTGAGGGGCACGACCCGCCACGAACAGGGGAGGGGGGTGGAGGCATGAAGGCTCTGACCGTCATCCCGCTGCAGGCGGGGACCGCAGCGCTCTCCGACATGCCCGAGCCCCCCGAATCCGATGGCCCCGTGCTCGTCGAGACGCTTGCCGTCGGCGTCTGTGGCACCGACATCGAGATCCTCTCGGGCGAGTACGGGTGGGCGCCGCCCGGTGAGGAGCGCCTCGTCCTGGGTCATGAATCTCTGGGGCGGGTGCTCCAGGCTCCGTCAGGTTCGGGCCTGGCCGAGGGGGACCTGGTCGTCGGCATCGTCCGCCGACCCGACCCCGTGCCGTGCCTCAGTTGCAGCGTGCTCGAATGGGACTTCTGCCGCAACGGGATGTACACCGAGCGTGGGATCAAGGAGCACCACGGCTACTGCTCGGAGCGCTACCGGATCACGCCGGACTTCGCCGTCAAGGTCGACGCGGCCCTCGGCCTCCTCGGTGTCCTGCTCGAGCCCATCAGCGTGGTCGCCAAGGCTTGGGAGCAGGTGGACCGGGTGGGCGGTCGCGCCCATTGGGCGCCCGAGACCGTGCTGGTCACGGGCGCTGGTCCCATCGGGCTACTGGCCGCCCTGATCGGGGTCCAGCGTGGCCTCGACGTGCACGTGCTGGACCAGGTCACCGAGGGGGTGAAACCCGATCTCGTGCGCGATCTGGGCGCCAGCTACCACACCGGAAAGGTGGTCGACGCCCTGGAGGATCCCGACGTCGTGATCGAGTGCACCGGCGTCCCTGCGCTCGTGTTCGACGCGATGACCAATGTCGGCACGGGAGGTGTGGTGTGCCTCACCGGAGTCTCCTCGGGAGGCCATGTGCTCGACGTCGACGAGGGTCTCCTCAACCGCTCCATGGTGCTGGAGAACGTCGCCGTCGTCGGTTCGGTCAACGCCAACCGCCGCCACTACGAGGCAGCGGCCGACGCACTAGCCAAGGCTGACCGGGCCTGGCTCGAGCGGCTGGTGAATCGGCGTGTCCCGCTCGACCGGTGGCAGGATGCTCTTCAGCGCCAGCCCGACGACGTGAAGGTCGTGATTGAGGTGAACATCCCGTGAGTGGGCGGCATTCTCACGGGGGGCACTCGCACCGGCATCCCGATGCCGGCCTGCACGTGCACGACCCCGGGAGTGGCGACGCCATCCCGGCCGTCCCTCCGCCCCGGCCCATCGCCGCCGGTGTGCTCGAGATCGACACCATGCTCGGTGGTTGGGAGAAGGTGACAGCCGGGTACCTGATTGAAGGGCCTGCGCCCGTCCTCATCGAGACCGGAAGCCAGACGTCGGTCCCCGTACTGCTCGCCGCACTGGGCCAGATCGGAGTCGGTCCCGAGGAATTGGCCGGAGTGGCGGTGACCCACATCCATCTCGACCACGCCGGTGGCGTCGGCGACGTGGCCCGGGCCTTTCCCTCGGCCACGGTGTACGTGCACGAGAAGGGGGCACGGCATCTGGCCGACCCGACGCGACTCATCGACTCTGCGGCACGCGTCTACGGCCCGCTGCTGGACTCCCTCTACGGCCGGCTCGAACCCACGCCGCCCGAACGCATCCACGTGCTCGACGACGGCGAGGAGATAGAGGTCGGCCCGGGACGAACCCTGGTCGCGGTGGACTCACCCGGGCATGCCAAGCACCACGTCGGGCTGCACGACTCGCTCAGTGGGGTGCTGTTCGCGGGTGACGCCGTCGGTGTGAAGCTGCCTGACGGCGGGGTGCTGCGCCCGGCGACCCCGCCTCCGGACTTCGACCTGGACCAAGCGATCACCTCACTGGGCAAGTTCGCGGCGCGGCGTCCATCGGGCATCGCGCTGGCCCACTACGGACTGCTCGAGCAGCCGGAGGAGCTCCTGGCCGAGGCGGAGGAGACACTGCGGCTGTGGGCCGAGACGGCCGAGCAGGCCTACCGCCAGGGCGCCGACATCGCCGATGCCCTGGCGACCCGCTTCGACCCGCTCCTGGAAGACGTCGACGCCGCCCACAAGGAGAAGCTCGACACCCTCAACGGCGTCCATTCGAACGCGGCGGGATTCCAGCGCTGGCTCGAAGGGCGCGACGCCGCCGCCAAGTCCTGAGGGACCCTCGAAGACGACGGGTGGCCGGGCTCAGACCACGAGCTTGGCGCGCAGCTCCTCCTGGCGGATCTCGAAGTCGTCCAGCGAGATCCGCCCTTCGGCCAGGTCCTCGTGGAGCGCGGCGAACTGCTCGAGCAGCTGCGTCTGGTCCACCTCGTCGGCCGAGAGGGTCGTCGAGGGCTGGTCGCCCGCGGCGGCCTTGTCCTCTCGCCGCGAGAGACGATCGTCCATCTTTGCCTTGGCCCTGTCCTTCTTGGCCTGGTCGCGCTGCAATTTTCCGAATGTCGAACGTGCGCGTGCCACGGTTCACTCCTTTCCGGTCGCCGGGGAACGACCAGGTGCTGCCGGCAAGGCGCCTGCCCTGCCGCTGTTCTGTCGCACTTGGCCCCATGCGACGGGCCTTCACGGGCCCCGAGCGGAGGAGGTGGGATTTGAACCCACGGTACCCATGAGGCACAACGGTTTTCGAGACCGTCCGATTCGGCCGCTCTCGCACTCCTCCGGCGGGCATGTTAGTCGCTTTGACCTGGTCCGGAAGCTCGGGGTGGCGCCACGGAAGTCCCTCCCGGCGCGAAGTGGGAGGTCAGGAAGGTGCGGCGCGACGCCGATCCCCGCGCCGTCGAGCGGGCTCGCCGCGTGGTGCGTGCTCCGCCCACAGTGGATTCGCAGCCGAGGTGCGCCGGGCCAGATCGAGCGACCGAAGGATCGGCGGCGTCCTCATGGCGCGGCCACCGGCCTCATCCGCCGCGTCGGCCGCAGTGTGCTTCGCCATCCGCCAATCCGGACCGGCGCCGGCAGTCGGCCTGCGGTCGCGATCAGCGGCCCTCACGGGTTTCGGAGACGGGGGGAGTCGCCGTCGCGTCCCCCCGCTTGCCTGCGAAGAATGACGTGAGGAGCGCGCCGCACTCTCCCGCCCGGACGCCGTGGGTGACCTCGAGCTCGTGGTTCAGCCGGGGATCGGCACACACGTTGTAGAGAGTCCCGCAGGCTCCGGCGCGGGGGTCGGCGGCGCCGAAGACCAGTCGGCCGACCCTGGCTGCGACCAGAGCGCCGGCGCACATCGGGCACGGCTCGAGCGTGACCACCACGGTGACGTCGGAGAGGCGCCAATTCCCGAGGGCGGCGGCGGTGTCGCGGATGGCCAGCATCTCGGCATGGGCGGTCGGGTCCGCAGAGCGCTCGCGCTCGTTGTGGCGTGACGCCACCACCTCGCCGCCCACGATCGTGACGGCGCCCACCGGGACCTCCCCTTCGAGGGCCGCAGCTCGCGCCTCGGCCAGGGCGAGCGCCATGGCGTCGTCGTCGCTCAGATGTGATGGCGTATCGGCGGTGGAGATGACCCAGTATGCGAGGTGGCGGCTCGGAGTGGGAACTCCGCCCGTCCAGAGCGGATCGGGTCAGCCCTTGGCGGCAGAGCCGAGGTCCTGCTCGAGTGCGGTCAACGAGGTCTGCAGCTGCGTGGTGTCGGTGGCGAACTGCTGGAGGAACGCACCCAGACCGATCGGCGGCAGCCCGTCGATGGTCTCGAGGAAGCTCACGTCCTGTCGCACCTGTGCTTCGGCAGTGGATGCGGCCGATCGGGCAGCCACCGGCACGGTTGCGTCGGACATGAACGCCTCGTACAAACGCAGTGACGCGACGTACGGGTTGATGACCGTGGCGACGTTGTCGGGGGTGGGGAAGCCTGAAAGCGACGCCAAACCCGCCCTGGCCCCGGAGGTGGCCGAGGCCACCTCGTCGGTGGCCGACCGGACCTGCGAGATGGCGGCGCCGGAAGTCGGCGCGGTCGAAGCCGTGGTCGAATGCGACGGGGAGGGCGCTGACGGTGCCCGGTGTATGGAGCCGAGCACCACGGCGCCGACGGCCACGACCAGAAGGATGCAGGCTGCGATGGCCACCCCGGGGCGGATCCGGCGACGCCCTCCGTCGGTTTCGTTCCGTAGGCGAGCGTGGGCGGGTGCGCGTAATGGTGTGTCGGCGTCCGCGTCGGGTTCCGGCTGTACCTCTGCGTCGGCGACAGCGACGGCCTGGGCTTGTGCCGCTGCGTGCGCCTCGTCCCGCTCCTCGGCGTCCGCCAGGGCACGCGCCTCGGCCAGCTCACTCGCCCGCGCATCCGCCCGGGCATGCTCCTCAGCTTCGATCCGAGCCCGCTCCTCGGCTTCTGAGCGCGCCCGGGCGGCTTCGGCTTGGGCCTCGGCAAGCGCCTGAGCTTCCGCTTTCGCCCGAGCCTGCTTCTCGGCCTCGACGCGGGCTCGCTCCTCGGCTTCCACCTGCGCCCGCTCCTCGGCCTCGGCCCGCGCTCGAGCCGCCTCGGCCAGCGCCAGCGCCTCGGCCAGCGCCAGCGCCTCGGCTTCCGCCCGCGCCCGCTCTGCAGCGTCNNTCGGCCTCCGCCTCGGCCAGCGCTCGGGCCTCCGCCTCGGCCAGGGCCCTGGCCTCTGCCTCCTCTTCCGGTGAAGGCATGCGAACGGTCTCTTCTATCCGGTCGAACGCGGCACCGATGCGGGCGTTGGCCGCCAGCTCGGAGTCCTGTGCCTCCAGCTCGGCATCCGTGCCGGCCCTCACGTCCTCATCCGGCAGGAACTTGTCCCAGCGGTACTCGAAGTCGTCGACCTCCAGCTCGGAGTCGTCCAGGTCCAGTTCCGCGTCCAATTGCGCCTCGTCGGCGTCGGCGTCNNCGTCCTCGTCGGGCACGAACTGGTCCCAGGGGAAGTCGAATTCGTCCATCTCTGGGTCATCTGTGACCGGTGCGCGCACCCCGGGGCCCGACGGCGACCCCGTCTGGGTCGCCAATCCGCCCCGGGCCAGCTCGGTGTCGTTGAGCTCGGGATTGTCGGAGAGCCCCGTGCTCATGGCGCTGCGGGAGTGAGGTCCACGGTGATCGCGTCCGCCGCACTGGACTCGACGGTGAGGTCGTCGAGCGGTCTGGGCGCGTCAGGGGGTGGGTCGACCAGCCAGCCGGAAGTTGGGTCCACGCTGAACTATCGGCAGGGGACTCCGGAGAATTGAGTCTTCTTCGCGAGCGGAGGAGGTGGGATTTGAACCCACGGTTGGTTGCCCAACACACGATTTCCAGTCGTGCCGATTCGGCCGCTCTCGCACTCCTCCGAGATTGCAGCCTGGTCAGGCTAACGGTCGCGACACCCCCTGATGAGCCGGCCGGGGGTGATCTCGGAGGCACTTCGTGCCACCTCGATGTCATGTGTGTCACCTGGTGGTTCCTTTTTCCTACATTTAGATGTCACTTGATCGCCGTTGGCTGGGCACGGATCGAGGGGTGGCGGTGGAGCCGAGGTTCGGGGCCGACCTGGTCCTCCGCGGTTTCGACCCGGGTCGCATCGGGCAGCAGCGTTTCTCCTGCCAGTGTCCGTGAGCAGCTCACCGAGGCGACGGACGTCCCCGTGCCGATCGCCCCGCCCCCCCCGGGGGGGGGACCACGCCGGACAGCTCCTCGCCGAGCTCCGGCGATGGCCGCCGCGTCGGGGTCCGTCCCGGGAGAGCCGCTAGCCTTGAGGCGCGCGCCGCCCCGATGCTGGGTGCGGCGGCCGGGTCCTGCGCAACGGCCGCTCGTGAATCGAGTCAGGGTCGGAAGGCAGCAGCTCTCAGCGGGTATGGCCGGGTGCCGTAGCCAACCTGGCCGCCGCACCGAGCAGCGGGAGCCGGCTCCGGGCCGGCGTGTCCGAGCGCATGGGTAGGCTCGGCCGCCATGGCCGACACCCCGTTCGTCTCGCTCTACCGCCGCTTCCGGCCGGGGCGTTTCGACGAGATCCGGGGGCAGGACCATGTCGTGCGGGCCCTGCGCAGCGCCGTGCGCGACGAACGGGTGTCGCACGCCTACCTCTTCAGCGGGCCGCGGGGCACCGGCAAGACGTCCTCGGCTCGGATCCTCGCCAAGGCGCTCAACTGCGAGGCTCCGGTCGATGGTGAGCCGTGCGGCTCGTGCACCTCGTGCGTCGAGATCACCCAGGGGAACTCCCTCAACGTGCACGAGCTCGATGCGGCCTCGAACAACGGCGTCGACGCCATGCGCGACCTGGTGGCGCACGCATCGTTGGGCACGCCGGGACGCTGGAAGGTCTACATCGTCGACGAGGTGCACATGCTCTCGACCGCGGCCGCCAATGCGCTCCTGAAGACGCTGGAGGAACCGCCGAGCCACGTCGTGTTCGTCCTGGCCACGACCGACCCCCAGAAGGTGCCGCCGACGATCCGCAGCCGGACCCAGCACCTCGAGTTCCGCCTCCTGGGAGCGGAGACGCTCCACGGCCTGCTCGAGTCGGTCAACGCCGACGCCGGACTGAATCTCGACGAGGGGGCGCTCGAGGCGGCCGTGCGGCGCGGTAGGGGCTCGGCCCGCGACGCGCTCTCGGCCCTGGACCAGGTCGCCGCCGCGGGGTCCGCCGCCGCGGCCCGGCCCGAGCTGGCGGAGGTGCTGAACGCCCTGGCCGACGGCGACGTCAGCCAGGTGCTGGTGGCCCTGAGCACCCTGCTTGCCGGCGGGTGGGGCCCGCAGCAGCTGGCGACCGAGCTCATCGACGACCTCCGCCAGGTCTTCCTCGCTGCGCTGGCCCCCGAGCTGTGCGCGGTGTCCGGATCGTCCTTGGAGCGCTTCCGGTCCTTGGCCGAGACGATGGGACTGGCCCGGGTCGTGCGCAGCATGGAGATCCTCGGCCATGCGCTGGTCGACATGCGCGAGGCGCCCGACGCGCAGGTGGTGCTCGAGATCGCCGTCGTGCGGGCCGTCCGACCCGACCTCGACTCGGGCGTGGAGGCCCTGTCCGAACGGGTGAGTGTCCTGGAGCGCTCCCGTTCGGGGGCCGCCGCCTTCCCGCGTCCGGGCGGGGCCGGCGAGGCCGAAGCCGGTGCGGCACCGGCCACACACGGACCCGGACCCTCCACTCCTGAGCCGGCGGCGGCCGGTCGGCCGGCCGGCGACGTCGGCAAGCGCCCCTCCATCGGCGCCGTGCGCCGGAGCCAGCAGGCTGCGGGTGCTCCGCCGGCGACGGCACCGGCGCCACCGGCGGCCCAGCCCTCCCCCCCCGAGGTGGCCGCCCCCACGCCCGCTCCCTCCATCGCCGCCCCGACGGCGGGCCCGGTCGATCGCGACAGCCTCACCGAGGCCTGGGGCGACGGGATCCTCCGGACGCTCCCGGCGCGCGCCAAGGCGCTGTACAGCGCCGGCCGCTTCGTCGCCGTCGACGCTGACGGCGCGCACTTCGCGCTGCCCAACGCCGCCCACCGGGATCGCTGTGTCGAGCTGGTCCCCACGGTCGAGGCCAAGTTGGCCGAGCACTTCGGCACGCCGGTGGCGCTCGTCCTCGACGTCGACGATGCCGCGCCCGGGGCGGGGAGCCCGCAAGGTCGGCCGGCGGCACCGGCCGGCGGCGGTGGTGGCCGAGGCCGTGACGGCGACGCCGACACCGAGGCCGAGGAGGTCGACCCGGCCGAGTTCCTGGAGCACGCGCCCGACGCCGGCGCCGACCACGAGTCGGCGGCCGAGGCGCGCCTGTTGGAGGCCTTCCCGGGTGCCAGCGAGGTGGCCGGCTGAATGTACACCGGCCCCCTCCGTTCCCTCATCGACGAGCTCGGCCGGCTGCCGGGCATCGGGCCGAAGTCGGCCCAGCGCATCGCCTTCCACGTCCTGAAGGTCCCCGGCGAGGACGCGCGGCGGCTGGCCGATGCGATCATCGCCGTCAAGGAGCGCACCACGCTCTGCGAGATCTGCTTCAACGTGGCGGACTCAGGTGCGCTGTGCGCCGTCTGCAGCGACGACCGCCGCGATCCCGACGTCATCTGTGTCGTGGAGGACCCGCGCGACATCGTGGCCGTGGAGCGCACCGGGTTCAGGGGGCGCTACCACGTCCTCGGAGGGGCGCTCAGCCCGCTGGACGGGATCGGCCGCGAGCAGCTCCGACTGCGCGAGCTCCTCGACCGGGTGAACCAGGGCGTCATCCGGGAGGCGATCGTCTGTACCAATCCCACCATCGAGGGCGAGGCCACCGCCATGCTCGTGGCACGTGAGCTGACCCCGCTCGGGGTCACCGTCTCACGGCTGGCCAGCGGACTGCCGGTCGGTGGCGACCTCGAGTACGCCGACGAGCTGACCCTGGGCCGGGCGCTCGAGGGGCGGCGCCCGCTCGAGGTGTGAGCAGCCGGGAACCGGGCCGACCGGCCGTCCCGTAGAATTGGCGGATGCGGATCGCCATCGTCGGAGCGACTGGTCAGGTGGGCGTCGTGCTGCGCTCCATCCTGGCCGAGCGCGACTTCCCCGTGGATTCCATGCGCTACCTCGCCTCGGCCCGGTCCGCCGGCACGACCCTTCCGTGGGGTGACGCCGACATCGTGGTCGAGGACGCCGAGACGGCCGACCTCTCGGGTATCGACCTGGCCCTGTGCTCCGCCCCGGCCTCGGTGTCGCGCGCGCTGGCGCCCCGCCTGGCGGCCGCCGGGGCCACGGTCATCGACAACTCCTCGGCCTGGCGCATGGACCCCGACGTCCCCCTGGTGGTGCCAGAGGCCAATGCCGACGCGCTGCGTTCCATCCCCAAGGGCATCGTGGCCAACCCCAACTGCACCACCATGGTGGCCATCCCGGTGCTCAAGCCGCTCCACGACGAGGCGGGCCTCACCCGGTTGATCGTCTCGTCGTATCAGGCGGTGTCGGGCGGCGGCGTCGACGCCGTGCGCGAGCTCGCCGAGCAGCTGTCCAAGACGGTCGACCGCGCCGCGGACCTCACCTTCGACGGCTCGGCCGTCGACTACCCGCCCCGGAGCGTCTACCCCGTGCCGATCGCCCACAACCTGATCCCCCTGCAGTTCAAGATCGTCGACGACGGCTCGCTCGAGACGGACGAAGAGCAGAAGTACCGCAACGAGGCCCGCAAGATCCTGGACGCCCCCGACCTGGCCGTCACCACCACCTGTGTCAGGGTGCCGGTCTTCACGGGGCACTCGGCCGCCATCGTGTGCGAGTTCGAACGGCCCATCAGTCCGGAGCGCGCCACCGAGGTGCTGCGCACCGCCCCGGGCGTCGAGCTGGCGGAGATCCCGACGCCGCTCATGGCGGCCGGCCGCGACGTCTCCTATGTCGGCCGCATCCGGCGGGCCCAGGGTGCACCCAACGCCCTGGCCCTCTTCCTGTCCGGCGACAACCTCCGCAAGGGCGCCGCGCTCAACGTGGTCCAGATCGCCGAGGAACTGGTGGCGCTCCGCAGCTGAGGCCGGCGGCGGTCAGTCCGCGCCGGACGACACCGGTTCGGGGCCGCCGACGACCAGTGTCGACATCCGTCGGGCCAGGTTCACGGCGTGGTCGCCGAAGCGCTCGTAGAAGCGCGCCACCATCGCCAGCTCAATGGCGACCGGCAGCGGCATGGTGCCCGCCACCAGCTCCGCGGTGAGCGTGACGTGGAGGTCGTCGAGCTCGTCGTCGAGGTCGTCGATGGACGAGGCGGCGTCGGCGGAGCGCTCGGCGAAGGCGTCGGCGGTCTCGCGCCAGATGGTGGTGGCGACCTCTCCCATGCGCTCGACGAGGCCGCGGCTGCGGGCCGACATCTCGGCGCCCAGCCCCCTCGCGGCCCGGCGGGCGATGTGCTCGGCCAGGTCGCCGTTGCGCTCCATGTCGGGCAGCATCCGCAGGATCGCCACGAACTCCCGCCGCTCGTCGGGCGACGTGTCGCCGTGGACGAGCTGGTGCTGCACGGTGGTGGAGATCTGGCTGATGAGCTTGTCGATGACCTCGTCGCGCTTCACCAGCTCCTTGGCGGCGTCACGGTCGCCCGCCAGCAGGGCGTGGGTGGCGCCCGCGATCCCCTCGCCGACGAGCGCGAAGACCTGGGCGAAGAGCCGGTCGACCTCGTGGGGCTCCGGCATCGTCCGCGGCCACAACGGCTGCTCCATCGCCAGGGGGCCGATCTGGGGCGGCCGCTCCTCCTCGTCGTGTGCGTGGTCCGGAGTGGTCCTCGTGCTGGCACCGAGTTTGAACGGCATCCGGGTCACGCTACCGGCTCAGCCGTGGCCTGACGACGGGAACCGGGGGCCCTGCGAGTCCCGACGGCGGGCGCCGGGCAGGTGGAGAGCGGTCCCCGAAGTTGACACACCCCATCGTTACATTGGCCGCATGGTCATCGGAGTGGTCCTCGGGGTCGCCGTCGGGCTGGCAATCGGTATTGCCTGGCACCTGGCGCGCAGTGCCCGCGTGACCGGTGCGGCCCGCCTCGCCGAGAGCCGGCTGGCGGACGCGCGGGCGGCCGTGGCGGAGCAGACGGCCCAGCTGAGCCTCGCGACCGAGCAGGCCGCGCGGGCGGAGCAGGGCCGCGCCGTGGCCGTCAACGAGCTGGAGCTGATGCGGCGGGCCGCCGCGGCGGCGACGGCACAGGCCGAGCAGGAGCGCACCCGTCTGACCGGAGCATTCGCGGAGCTGTCGGCCGAGGCACTCGCCCGCAACAACGAGCAGTTCCTCGCGCTGGCCGACACCAAATTCAAGGAGGCCCGCACGGCCGCCCAGGGCGACCTGAGCCAGCGGCAGCAATCGATCGCGCAGCTGCTGGACCCGCTCAGCGAGACCCTCGCCCGCTACCAGCGCGGGCTCCAGGAGCTGGAGGTCGAGCGTAAGGGCGCCTACACCAGCCTGAGCGAGCGGGTCGCGGCGCTCCACCTCGGGAACGAGCAGCTGCAGAAGGAGACCCGGAACCTGGTGACCGCGTTGCGCTCGCCGCAGACGCGGGGACGGTGGGGGGAGATCCAGCTGCGTCGCGTGGTCGAGATGGCCGGCATGCTCGAGCACTGCGACTTCGACGAGCAGGTGACGACCAGCACCGAGGACGGTCGGCTGCGCCCGGACATGATCGTGCACATGCCCGGAGGCCGCGACATGGTGGTCGACGCCAAGGTCCCGCTCGATGCCTTCCTCAAGCTCATCGAGGCCGACGACGACGAGTCCCGGGCCCTCTTCCAGACCCAGCACGCCAGGCAGCTGCGCTCCCACGTCGACCAGCTCGCCAAGAAGGAGTACTGGAGGCAGTTCGAGTCCCCACAGCAGGTGGTGGCGTTCATCCCCGGCGACCAGCTCCTCTCCGCCGCCTACGAGTCGGACCCCACGCTGCAGGAATACGCCATGTCGAACGGTGTGCTGCTCACCACGCCGACCATGCTGATCGCGCTCCTGCGCACGGTGGCGTTCGGGTGGCAGCAGGAGACGCTGGCCGACAACGCCCGCCAGGTCCAGCAGCTCGGGGCCGAGCTCTACGACCGCCTGCGCACCATGACCGGCCACCTGCAGTCGCTCCAGCGGAGCCTGACTTCGAGTGTGGAGGCGTACAACAAGGCGGTCGGCTCGCTGGAGACGCGTGTGCTGGTCTCGGCCCGCAAGTTCCCGGGCCTCGGCGTCGTCGGAAGTGAGTCGGTCGAGATCGCCACCCTCTCGCCGATCGAGGCCGCGCCGCGCCACCTCCAGGCGGTGGAGCTGGACGGTGACGACGACGAAGCGGTCGGAGAGCGGAACATCCTGGCCCTCCCCGAGGGCGGCGCCTCCGCGGGAACGGGCGCCTGAGAAGGCTTCCCGACTGACGGTGCACTGACGGCGCGGGCGCTCGAGCCCGAAGCCGTCCGAGCCCGCACCAGCCCGGTCGGCGCCGAACAGCGGCGACGTACTCTGCGGGGGTGCTGCACGTCCACCGGTCCGAGCGGGCCGACGCCCTGGTGTCGATGTTGGGTGACCTCGTCGCCGAGCCGCTCGACGACCCGATGACGCCCGAGGTAGTCTCGGTGCCGACCCGGGGCATCGAGCGTTGGCTGACCCAGCGCCTCTCGGCGCGGCTCGGCGCGAGCCCGGGCGGCCAGGACGGGGTGTGCGCCAACATCGACTTCCCGTTCCCCGGGTCGCTGGTGAACAGTGCGTTGGCCCTCGCGGCGGACACGGACCCCGAGGCCGACCCCTGGTTGCCCCAACGAGCAGTCTGGCCGCTGATGGAGGTGGTCGAGGCCCACTTCGACGAGGAGTGGCTCACACCTCTGGCCCAGCACATGCGCAACTCGGGCACCGTGGAGGGGTCCAAGCGTTTCTCGAGCATCCGCCACGTGGCCGATCTCTTCGACCGTTACGCCGTGCACCGTCCCGACATGCTGCAGCGCTGGGTCGACGGATCGCCCGAGGAGGACGAGCCGGCGTGGCAGGTCGAACTGTGGCGCAGGCTGCGGGACCGCATCGGACGTCCGAGCCCGGCCGAGCGCCTGCTCCATGCATGTGGACGGCTCCGTGACGAACCGGAGCTTCTCGACCTGCCGCCACGGCTCTCGTTGTTCGGCCTGACCCGGCTCCCGGCCAGCTACCTCGACGTGCTCGAGGCCATGGCTGCGCAACGAGACGTCCACCTCTTCCTGCTGCATCCGTCGCCGGCGCTGTGGGACCGACTGGAGAGCAGCGTCGGACCATCCTCGCGCTCCGTGCTCCGCAGCCAGGACCCGACGGCCGGGGCGCCGCACAACCCGCTGCTGGCGTCGTGGGGTCGTGACGCCAGGGAGATGCAGCTCGTGCTCGGTGGCGCCATCACCCACGCGGCGCCGGTGCCCGCCGCTCCCGGTGCCGGTCCGCGGACGCTGTTGCAGCGGATTCAGGACGACGTGCGGGCCGACCGTGCCCCCCAGGAGGGCGACGGTCGCCCGCAGCGGGACGGCCGGCCTCTCCTGGCGGCGGACGACGACAGCATCCGCGTCCATTCGTGCCATGGTCGGGGGCGCCAGGTGGAGGTGCTCCGCGACGCCATCCTCCATCTGCTCGAGGACGACCCGACCCTCGAGCCGAGGGACATCATCGTGCTCTGCCCCGACATCGAGGCCTATGCGCCGCTCATCCAGGCGACATTCGGGGGGCACGACCTCAGTGACGGGTCCGAGGACACGGCCCACAAGCTCGAGATCCGCCTCGCCGACCGCTCGCTCCGACAGACCAACCCGGTGATGGGCGTGCTGGCCGAGGTCCTCGAGCTCGCCACGGCGCGGGTCACGGCCACCGAGGTCCTGGACCTCGCCGGTCGTGACCCGGTGCGCCGACGGTTCCACTTCGGCGACGAGGACCTGTCCCGTCTGGAGGAATGGGTCGACGAGGCGTGCGTCCGTTGGGGGTTCGACGCGGCACACCGGAGCTCGTTCCAGCTCGAGGGCATCGGGACCAACACCTGGCAGTCCGGATTGGACAGGATCCTCCTCGGCGTGGCCATGGCGGACGAGCGTCAGCGCCTGTTCCAGGACACCCTTCCCCTCGACGACGTCGACAGCACCGACATCGATCTGGCCGGCCGAATGTCCGAGTTCCTCGACCGGCTGCGTGCCGCGCTCGACGCGCTCGCCGGCACCCGCACGGTGGACGCCTGGGCGCAGACTCTGGCCACGGTCTCGGATTCGTTGACCGCGCCGTCGGCGCGCGATGCCTGGCAGAGGGCCGAGCTCAACGCGCTGCTCGACGGGCTGGTGGGTGAGGCCACGACGGAGGACGTCACCAGCACCGTCGTCCTGAGCTGCGACGACATCCGGTCGATCATGAACGACCGCCTGAAGGGCCGACCGACACGGGCCAACTTCTGCACGGGACATCTGACGGTGTGCACGCTCGTGCCGATGCGCTCCATCCCGCACCGCGTGGTGTGCCTGCTCGGGCTGGACGACGGGAGCTTTCCGCGCCACATCGAGAGGGACGGAGACGATCTGACCGCGCGCAACCAGAGGGTCGGGGACCGCGACGTGAGAAGTGAGGACCGGCAGCTGCTGCTCGATGCGGTGCTCGCCGCGCGCGACAACCTCGTGGTGACGTACTCGGGCCGGGACGAGCGATCCAATCTGCCGCGACCGCCCGCGGTGCCCGTGGGCGAGCTGCTCGACGTGGTGGATCACACCGTGCACACGTCGACGGGCCGCGCCCGCGACGCCATCGTGGTCGCGCACCCGCTCCAGCCCTTCGACGCCCGCAACTTCGAGACGTCGGCGCTGGTGCCCGGCACCCCCTGGAGCTTCGACGCGCTGCACCTGGCCGGCGCGCGTGCCGCCCTCAGCCCGCGCCCGGACCTCCCCCCGTTCCTGGAGCACGCCCTGTCCCCGTACGAGTCGCCGACGGTCGGCATCGACCTCTTGGAGCGCTTCCTGCGGCATCCCGTGCGGGCCTTCCTCCGCGAGCGACTGCACATCTCGCTGCGGGCGAGGACCCGCGACTTCGAGGACGCCATCCCGGTCGACCTCGGGGGATTGGAGGAATGGCACATCGCGGAGCGCATGCTCGGGGCTCGGCTCGCCGGGGCCAGCCCCGAGTCGTGCGAGGCGGTCGAGATCGCCCGGGGTGGCCTGCCCCCGGGCACGCTGGCGACACCGGTGCTCCAGAGGATCGGTCCCCCCCTCGACGAGCTCGTCGCGGCGGGCCAGAGCCCACTGCCGCCGACCTCGCTCGACGTGTACGTCGACCTCACCGGGTCGTCCAGCCTGGTCGGCACCGTGGCGGGAGTGCGTGGCGACGTCGTCCACGCAGTGACCTACTCCAGGCTCGGGCCGGCCTTGCGCCTCGTCGCCTGGGTGCGCCTGCTGGCGCTCACCGCCACCTGGCCGGATCGTCCGTTCGAGGCGCTCACGATCGGCCGTTGTCGTGAGACCCGCTCAGGCCACACGATCTCCGCCGCCAGGATCGGCCCGCTCGGACCCGACGAGCGCACCCGCAAGGAGACCGCAGAGAGCCACCTCCGGACGATCGTCGACGTGTTCCAACGCGGCATGCGCGAGCCGTTGCCCCTGTACTGCAAGACGTCCGCCGCGTGGGCCGCCGCCGACGCCGCCGGAAGGGACCCCGCCCGGGCGGCCGCGGGTTCCTGGGAATCGAACTTCAACTTCGACCAGGAGGACAAGGAAGCGGAGCACGTCCTGGTGCTCGGCGACGCTCTCCCGTTCGAGTCCATGGTGTTGTGCGGCGGCGCTCCGAGGCGCGACGAGACGGGTGACGCCGGGTGGCCGGCCGGAGCGACGAGGTTCGAGGCGTACGCGCATCGCCTCTGGGACGATCTCCTCGAGCACGAGGAGATCGTCGACCGATGACGACTCCGCTCGAAGGCGACGACGACGAGCGCGCCGCGCCTCCGTCTCCCCGGCCGTTCGAGGTCTGCGGCGAGCTCCCCACGGGGATGACCCTGCTGCAGGCGAGCGCGGGCACGGGCAAGACCTTCACGATCGCCGCGCTCGCCACCCGCTACGTGGCCGAAGAGGTCCTTCCGATCGACCGGCTCCTCGTGATCACCTTCACCCGGATGGCGACCGGTGAGCTGCGGGAGCGGGTGCGCGATCGGCTCGTGAGCGCCTTCGACGGGCTGGTGGACATCCTCGAGGGACTGGGCGGGCACGCCGATGACGAGCTCCTCCAGCTGCTGGCGGCCGGACCCCGGGACGAGGTCGAGGCTCGCCGTGACCGCCTGGGCAAGGCGATCGCGGACTTCGACGCGGCAACGATCGAGACGACCCACGGGTTCTGCCTGCAGGTCCTCTACGGTCTCGGCACGGCCGGCGACGTCGACCGTGAGGTGACCCTGGTCGAGGACGTGAGCGATCTCGTGGAGGAGGTGGTGGACGACCTCTACCTCCGCCGCTTCGTCCACAAGCCCAATCCACTCGGATTCACCCGCGCCGACGGGATGGAGATCGCGAGGTTCGTGATCAATCACCCCGATGCGCCGATCGTGCCGCCGACGAGCCAGGCCGCCGACCTGAAGTCGATCCGGCGCCGCTTCGCTGAGGCCGTGCGCAAAGAAGTCGAGCGACGCAAGCGGTCGTTGAAGATCCTCACCTATGACGATGTGCTGATCCGGCTGAGCGAGACGCTGCGGGACGTGGATCGGGGACCGGCTGCCTGTGCCCGCCTGCGGGAGCGCTACGACGTCGTCCTGGTCGACGAGTTCCAGGACACCGACCCCGTGCAATGGGACATCATGCACGATGCGTTCGGCGACGGCGGGGCGACGCTCGTGCTCATCGGTGACCCGAAGCAGGCGATCTACGCCTTTCGCGGCGCGGATGTCCACGCCTACCTCGCGGCGCGCCGAGCCGTCCGGTCGGAGTGGACCCTCGACGTCAACTGGCGCAGTGACGCGGGTCTCCTCGAGGCATACGACGGGCTGTTCGCCGACGCCAGGCTCGGTGACGCGGGCATCAGCTACCGGCCGATCAGGGCGGCCGATGCCAACCGCGAGCCCCGGCTCCTGGGCGCGCCGGTCCCGGAGCCTCTGCGTGTGCGCGTCGTGCACGCCGACGACGGCTTGGTGCCGCTGACTGCGAAGAAGCGAGAGCCGCGGGCACCGGACGCCCGCAACCTGATCGCGAAGGACCTGGCGGCCGAGGTCGTCCGCCTCCTGTCGTCGCGGCCCGAGGTCGTCACCCGCCGTCGCGACGGGACCGAGGAGGAGCGCGTCACGCTGCACCCGGGCCACATGGCGGTGCTCGTACGGGTCAACAGCCACGCGGTGACGGTACGGGACGCACTGCACGAGGCCGGCGTGCCCGCGGTCATCGGGGGTGCCGGCTCGGTCTTCGGGACCGGGCCGTCGAGGGAGTGGCTGCAGCTGCTCGAGGCACTCGAGCGTCCGACGGCGCGTGACCGGGCGTCGCAGGCGGCGCTGACCTGCTTCGTCGGCTGGTCCGCCGAGCAGGTGGCAACCGCCGGCGAGGACCAGTGGGAGGACCTCCACTGGGATCTGCACCGGTGGGCCGCCCTGCTGCGGGACGAAGGCGTGGCGTCGCTGTACGAGACCGTCAGCAGCTCCCACGGGGTGCCGGGCCGCGTCCTGGCCCGCCCGTCCGGCGAGCGCTTCATGACCGACCTGCGCCATGTCGCCCAACTGCTCCACGAGGCCGGCGTTGCCGACGGACTCGGGCCGACCGCCATGGCCACCTGGCTCGGACGACGGATCAACGAGGCCGACCGTGACGCGGAGAACGAGGAGCGCACGCGTCGCCTCGAGTCCGACGCCGAGGCGGTGCAGGTGATCACGATCCACCGCAGCAAGGGGCTCGAGTTCCCGATCGTGTTCTGTCCCTACATGTGGCACGGTCGTACCACGAAGAACAACGTGCCCGTGTTCCACGACCGGGAGAGCGGGCGGCGGACCATCGACGTCGGACGCGAGGGCAACAGCTTCGCCGTCCATCAGGAGATGGAGCTGGTGGAGGGGAGAGGGGAGGACCTGCGGCTGCTCTACGTGGCCCTGACCCGGGCCCAGCACCAGGCCGTCCTGTGGTGGGCGGGCGCCATGGACAGCCAGCACTCGCCTCTGGCCCGGGTCATGTTCGAGCGTGACGAGCAGGGTGTGGTGCGCCCGCACGGCTCGGCCAGGCGCACGGACGACGACGTCGCGGCCGCCTTCGCCGCATTGGGCCCGCGGGTGTCCGTGGAGCGGGTGCTGCGGCCCGGCGATGCCCGGTGGCACGTCGACCCGGGAGACCCGCCCCTCTTGGAGGCCGCCGTGTTCGACCGCCCGCTCGATCTCGGGTGGCGTCGCGTGTCGTACTCGGGGATCACCAGGGCACTGCACGAGGAGCCTGCCATCGGCAGCGAGCCGGAGGAGCAACTCACGTCGGACGAGGAGGTGCCGGTCACCCCCGCCCCGAGGACGGGAGTGGGCGGGCCCGAGGAGGCCCGCTGGCGGGCGGTGTCGCTGGACCTGGCCGGCATGCCCGGCGGCGCGCTGGTGGGGACCGTGGTGCACGGCGTCCTGGAGAGGACCGCGTTCGACGCCCCGGACCTCGCGGCCGACGTGGCCGACGCGGTCAGGCGGGAGGCGGCATGGCGCAACGTCGACCTCGGGAACATGGATGCGGTCGTCGCCGGGCTGTGCGCCGCGATCGGATCGCCCCTCGGCCCCATGGTCGGTGACATCTCGCTGCGCGACGTCGAGCGCCGCGATCGGCTCGACGAGCTCGGCTTCGAGATACCGCTCGTGGGCGGCGACGTGCCCAATGGCTCGCTGCACGTGGCAGACGTGGCCGACCTGTTGGAGCGGCACCTCCCCGCCGACGATCCGGTGGCACGGTACGCCGACCGGCTGCGTGACCCGGCCTTGCACGGCATGCTGCGTGGGTACCTGACCGGCAGCCTGGACCTGGTGTTCCGGCTGCCGGACGGCCGCTTCGTGGTGGCCGACTACAAGACGAACAAGCTCGGTCCACCCGACGAGACGTTGACCGCGTGGCACTACCGGCCCGACGCCGTGGAGGCCGAGATGGCCGCTGCGCACTATCCACTGCAAGGACTGCTCTACTCGTTGGCCCTGCACCGCTACCTGCGATGGCGGCTCCCCGGCTACGACGCGGCACGGCATCTCGGCGGCGTGCTCTACCTGTTCGTGCGCGGCATGGTTGGGCCCGAGGCTCCTCGCTCGGAGGGCCAGCCGTGCGGCGTCTGGTCCTGGCATCCGCCGGCGGGGCTGATCGAGGCGCTGAGCGACCTCTTCGACCGGGGGGCGCCCGCATGAGGCCGGTGGAGGAGCTGGACGCCTTCGACGCCAGGCTGGCCCTCGGCGCCGAAGGCGTGTTGCGCGAGTTCAACGAGTCCGGGATCCTCACCACCTCGGACGTCCATGTCGCGCTGCGCCTGGCGCGCCTGAGCGGCACGACCGACGTGGCGGTCCAGCTCGGCGTCGCCTTCGCTGCCCGCGCCCCCCGCCTGGGCCACGTCTGCGTCGACCTCCGATCGATCAGCGGCACCGCCAGCACCGACACGGACACCCCGGCCGACATCGGCGCCCTGCCCTGGCCCGACCCGGTCGAATGGGCCGCACGTGTGGCCGGGAGCCGGCTCGTGGGGGACGGCCGCCCCCTCCACCTCGACGGCACGGTCCTCTACCTGGACCGTCTGTGGGCCGACGAGCGCCAGGTCGCCTCCGAGCTGCTGGAGCGCGCCGGACGCCCGGTCGACGGTGTCGACACCGCGCTGTTGGCCTCCGGGCTCCAGACGCTCTTCGGCCGGGACGACGCACCCGACCTCCAGCGCATGGCGGCGGCCACCGCCGTGTTGCGAAGGGTGTCGGTGGTGGCCGGTGGCCCGGGCACGGGGAAGACCACCACCGTGGCCAAGGTCCTGGCGCTCCTGGAGGCGCAGGCGCAGGCGGAGGCATCGGCGCGGAGGCCGCCACTCGTGGCACTGGCCGCGCCGACCGGGAAGGCGGCCGCCCGGTTGGAGGAGGCCGTCCGCAGCGGAGTGGCCGGCATGGCGGTCGACCGGGACGTGCGGGAACGCCTGGGGGCGCTGCAGGGTACGACGTTGCACCGCCTGCTGGGCTTCAACCCCGGCAACCGGACGCGGTTCCGACACCATCGGCTGAACCGGTTGCCCCATGACGTGGTCGTCGTCGACGAGACGTCGATGGTGGCGCTCTCGTTGATGGCCCGCCTCATGGAGGCGGTGCGCCCTGACGCCCGTCTGATCCTCGTGGGCGATCCCGAGCAGCTGGCCTCGGTCGAGGCGGGTGCGGTGCTCGGCGACATCGTGGGACCCGCGGCGCAGGCCCTGCGCATGAGCGCCCCGGCCCGCACGCAACTGGCCGCCGTCTGCGGGGAGGCGGTCCCCGGGGAGGACGTGGGCCCGCGGTCGGCCATCGGGGACGGGATCGTCGTCCTGCGCCGGGTGCACCGCTACGGAGGTGCGATCGCAGAGCTGGCCGCAGCGATCCAGCATGGTGACGCCGACGGCGCCATGGCCGTGCTCCGAGCGGGTGGCTCGAACGTGCGGTGGATCCCCACCGATGCCTCCGCCCCGACCGCTCTCCAAGCGCTGGACGACGTGCGCGCGCTCGCCGTCGAGTGTGGACGCGCCGTGAGGGAGGCAGCGAAGCTCGGGAACGGGGAGGAGGCAATCGCCGCCCTCGGACGGTTCCGCCTTCTGTGTGCGCACCGCAGAGGTCCCGAAGGAGTCGCCACCTGGATGGGCCACGTCGAGACCTGGCTCCGGGCCGAGGTCGAGGGCTTCACCACCGGCAGCGAGTGGTACGTCGGGCGTCCGCTGATCGTGACCGAGAACGACTATGGCCTGCAGCTCTACAACGGCGACACGGGGGTCGTCGTCGCAGCCCCCGACGGCCGGCTGGTCGCGACCTTCTCGCGCGGTGACACGATCGCCGAGGTCAGTCCGACCCGGCTCGCCGCCGTGGACACCGTGTACGCCATGACGGTCCACAAGAGCCAGGGCTCGCAGTTCGACGTGGTGGCCTTCTTGTTGCCGAGTGCCGATTCGCGCGTGCTGACTCGTGAGTTGCTCTACACGGCCGTCACCCGTGCCCGCGAGCGGCTCATCGTCGTGGGCGGCGAAGAGCCCATCCGCTCGGCGATCGATCGGCCGATCACCCGGGCCTCGGGACTGCGGCAGGCCCTGTGGGGCGACGGGGCCGGTCCGGCGACGGCGTGACCGCCGCCGCTCGTCATGACGCCGCAACGTGACGCGGCGACCCGGGGGCACCGAACCGACAACCGGGCGTTGACGAGCGGACGGCCGCCCGGCCTGGGGTTCCGGGGTCCCAGACCATCCCCGATTGCAGAATTACCGTTATTTATGCTGATTCCGCGAAGAAATTCCCTGGTCTCACACCAATAACAGGCAATACACAGGTTGGATTCAGGGTATTGACCCATGATGACGCTGACATGACTCCGTAACAATGGCGGAGCCTGAGTGAAAACAAAGGTGACGATGAAGATCCTGGTTCTCGGAGGAGACGGCTATCTCGGATGGCCCACCGCGCTGCACCTGTCGGCCCTAGGACACGAGATCACGATCGTCGACAACCTCGTGCGCCGCGAGTACGACCGGGAAATGGGTGTCGACAGCCTGGTGCCCATCGCCCCGCTGCAGGACCGCGTGAACCGCTGGGAGCAGCTCTCTGGGCACGCCATCAACCTCCGGATCGGCAACCTCACCGACGCCGCCTTCACGTACGGCGTGGTGGCCGAGGCCAAGCCCGACGCCATCGTGCACTTCGGTGAGCAGCGCTCGGCCCCGTACTCCATGATCGACCGGGAGCATGCCGTCTACACCCAGGTCAACAACGTCGTGGGCAACCTGAACGTCATGTACGCCATTCAGGAGACGGACCCCGACATCCACCTCGTCAAGCTCGGGACCATGGGGGAGTACGGGTACCCCAACATCGACATCGAAGAGGGGTTCATCGAGATCACCCACAAGGGACGCACCGATGTGCTGCCCTATCCGAAGCAGCCCGGATCCTTCTACCACCTGTCCAAGGTGCACGACAGCCACAACATCATGTTCGGCTGTCGCATCTGGGGCCTCCGCGCCACCGATCTCAACCAGGGCATCGTCTACGGCCAGTCGACCGAGCAGACCGACCTCGATCCCGTCCTGGCCACCCGCTTCGACTACGACGGCGTCTTCGGCACGGTGTTGAACCGCTTCTGCGTCCAGGCCGTCACCGGACACCCGCTGACCGTCTACGGCGCCGGCGGCCAGACCCGGGGCATGCTCAACATCCGCGACACGCTGGCCTGCGTGACGCTGGCGGTCGAGAACCCCGCCGACCGGGGTGAGTTCCGGGTCTTCAACCAGTTCACCGAGTCCTTCTCGGTGCGCGACATGGCCGAGATGGTGAAGAAGGTCGCCCCGAACCGGGTCGACATCGCGGAGGGCCTGGCCAATCCGCGGGTCGAGAACGAGGAGCACTACTTCCACGCCGCCAACACCAAGCTCCTGGACCTCGGCCTCCAGCCCCACCTCCTGACCGACGAGGTGATCACCGAGATGCTCGAGCTGGTGGAGCGCCATCGGGACCGGGTGGACGTGCGGGCGATCGCCCCCACCGTGCAGTGGCGGTCCAGCGCGAGCACGCTGAGCACGGCGGGCGAAACGCCGGGTTCATCCTTCCTCGCGGTGTAACGCAGCCGGTCCCGCAGTAGGTTCCTGTGGCGATGTCGCCACGCAGGCCACGCCGACGCGCGCGCCGTCGATCACCTGGTCGCCCCATCGTTCTTCTCGTGGCGGTGACGATCGTGCTGGCGCTGCTCGTGGGCGGGCTCATCCAGGTGTCGAGGCAATCGCAGGGCTACGACGCCAACTCGAACCGGTCGCTGGCTGCCCAGAGTGGGGTCGTCGCCGAGCAGTCCAACGTGACGGCTTCGCAGGTGCGCAGCCTCATGGCCGACCTGCAGACGCAGGATCGCCAGGCCCTGCAGTCCTCCCTCGACACCGCGGTGCAGGAGACGGCCCGCCAGTCGGCCCGGGTCGACCTCGCGGCCGGCTCGGCGTCGTCGGACTCGGTCCCCGGTCAGCTCGCTGCCGTCTTTGCCGAGCGGGCCCAGTCCATGACCGACCTCCGGGGCGCGGTCGATGGCTTCCTCGGGATGCAATCCGTTCCCCCCGCCGGATCCCCCGCCACCGACGCGGGCACCTCGCAGAGCGCGGCCAGCCAGTCCGCCCTCCTCTCGGCGACACAGGCCACGAATCGCATCGCCGCGGCCGGTGCGCTGTTGTCCCGCTCCGACAGCCTCTACCGGTCGGTGCGCCGCTCCCTTGCGGCGGAGGTCGGCCACGCCAGGCTCCCCGCGTCGGTCTGGGTCAGCGATCCGCAGGTGTGGCAGGTGGGCACGGTGGCGGCGCAGGTCGATCTGATCGCCACCTCGTCCACGCTGGCGCCCACCCACTACGTCGTGCTGCGCACCGTGCGCCTGAACCCGCCGGCGCTTCCCCCACCGCCCGGCGCGTCGGCCAGCGTCTCGGTGCTGAGCCCCACGTCGCTGCTCGGTGTGACGGTGGTGGTGGGGAACGACGGCTCGTCCGCCGAGCCCCGCGCCTCGGTCCGTCTCTCGCTCGCGAACCAGACCTCGGGGGCGACCGCAACCCAGGTCGAGTCCACGGCACTGGCCCTGGGAGCATCGGTGACCCTTCCGACGGCCTCCTTCCACGTCAAGCCGGGAACCACGTACCAGCTCACCGTCGCGGTGATCCCGCCATCAGGCCAGGCCGTGACGGTCGGCACGGTGATCCAGCAGGCACTGCAGGTCGCACCCGCCACCTGAGTCGCCCAGGGCACCCGCCGATCGCGTGTCGACCGCACGCACGTCGTGGTCATAGGATCGGTGGGCACCGAAATCAGGAACTGGAGGGCTCTTCACGTGGCCGAGAGCATCACGATCACGGACAATCGCAATGGCGAGTCCATGGAGATTCCGCTCGTCAACGGCGGGGTGTCGGCCGAGGAGTGGGCAAAGCTCCTCCCTGGGGTGTGGTTCTTCGACCCCGGGTTCATGTCGACGGCGGCCTGCGAGAGCGCCATCACGTACCTCGACGGGGACGCCGGGATCCTGCGCTACCGCGGGTACCCCATTGAGCAGCTGGCGGAGAGCTCGACGTACCTGGAGGTGGCGTATCTCCTCCTGAACGGCGAGCTCCCCGACGAGGATCAGTTCGCCGCCTGGCGCCACGACGTGACGTACCACACGTTCATCCACGAGAACGTCCGCAAGCGCTTCCTGGAGGGGTTCCACTACGACGCCCATCCCATGGGCATGCTGGTCTCGGCCGTGGCCGCGCTGTCGACCTTCTATCTCGACGCCAAGGACATCTTCGACCCTGAGTCGCGGAACAAGCAGATCATCCGGTTGATCGCCAAGATGCCGACGCTGGCCGCCGCGGCTCACCGCTTCAGCGTCGGGATGCCCTTCGTCTATCCCGACAACTCCCTCGACTTCGCCCCCAACTTCCTCTCCATGCTCTGGAAGGTCGCCGAGCCGAGGTTCGAGGCCGACCCCGTCCTGGCCCGGGCGCTCGACGTCCTCTTCATCCTCCATGCCGACCACGAGCAGAACTGCTCGACCACGGCCATGCGTGTCGTGGGCTCGTCGCACTCGGACCCCTACTCGGCCACCGCGGCCGCCGCCGCCGCGCTGTACGGCCCCCGTCACGGCGGCGCCAACGAGGCCGTCATCCGCATGCTGACCGATATCGGCAGCATCGAGAACGTGCCGGACTTCATCGCGACGGTCAAGGCCGGAACCAGTGGGCAGCGCCTCCAGGGCTTCGGGCATCGCGTCTACAAGAGCTACGACCCTCGGGCCAAGATCATCAAGCGCACAGCCGACCAGGTCTTCGAGGTCACGGGCAAGAACCCGTTGCTCGACATCGCTCTCAAGCTCGAGGAGATCGCGCTGAGCGACGAGTACTTCACCTCACGGCGGCTCTACCCGAACGTCGACTTCTACTCGGGACTCATCTACCAGGCCATGGGCTTCCCGCTCGAGATGTTCCCCGTTCTCTTCGCCATCCCACGTACCGCCGGCTGGCTCGCCCACTGGCAGGAGATGCTCGACCAGGATTCCAAGATCGCCCGACCGCGCCAGCTCTACATCGGCTCGGAGACCCGCGACTACGTGCCCATGGAGTCGCGCTGAGCGCTGCCTAACCCGCGCCCTCGACCTTCGGACGCAGGGTGCGGGTCAGCCCCTCTTGGACCATGGAGACGCAGAGGCGGCCCGATTGGTCGAAGAGAAAGCCCCGGGCCAGGCCGCGTCCTGCGATGGCGACGGGTGAATCGGTGTCGTAGAGCAGCCATTCGTCGGCCCGGAAGGGCCGGTGGAACCACATGCAGTGGTCGAGGCTGGCGCTCATGAAGCCCTCGTCGCCCCAGCGCACCTCGTGCGGGGCGAGGATGGTGTCGATCAGGGACATGTCCGAGGCGTAGGTCGCCACACACGCGTGCAGCAGCGGATCGTCCGGCAATTTCCCTTCGGCCCGGATCCACAGCCGGTGGCTGGGTTCCCCCGCCCCCCGTGAGTGCCAGGGCAGCTCGCCGATGTGACGCTGGTCGATGGGGTGGGGCCGCGCGAACCAGTCGGCCAGCTCGTCCTTCCACGGCTCCAGGCGTTCGGCGAGTGGCGCCAGGGCTTGGGGCGCGGGGACCTCGGGCATGGGGAACTGGTGCTCGGGGCCGTCGTCGTGGTCGTGGAACGAGGCCTCCAGGTTGAAGATGGCCCGGCCATGCTGGACGGCGACGACACGCCGCGTCGTGAACGACCTGCCGTCGCGGATCCGGTCCACCTCGTAGAGGATCGGCACCGTCGGGTCTCCGGGCCGCAGGAAGTACGAGTGCAGCGAGTGGACGCGCCCGTGCTCGACGGTGCGTCCGGCCGCCATGAGGGCCTGCCCGGCCACCTGGCCGCCGAACACGCGCTGGCGCTCCTCGTTGGGTTGGGTGCCCCGGAAGATGTTGACCTCAATGGGCTCGAGATCAAGCAGGTCGACGAGGAACTCCAGGGACGTGCTCATCCGCCCATGTTCGCAGGCGCCGGGACGGGCCCGGGCAGAGCACGGCGCCGCCCCCCCCGCTACCCTGCGGCGACATGGCACCAGAGTCCCAGGCCCGCGAGCAGGGCGAGATCGTCTTCCCGAGTGGGTTCACCTGGGGCGTGGCCACGGCGGCGCACCAGATCGAGGGCGGCAACGTCAACAACGACTGGTGGGCGTGGGAGCACGACCCCACCTCTGGGACCCTCGAGCCGAGCGGGGATGCCTGCGACTCCTTCCACCGCTGGCGTGAGGACGTGCAGCTGGTGGCGGACATGGGCCTGGGCGCCTACCGCTTCTCGCTCGAGTGGAGCCGGATCGAGCCCGCGGAGGGAGAATTCTCCACCGCCGCGCTGGAGCACTACCGGCGCATGTGCGCCGCCTGCCACGGGCACGGGATCGTTCCCGTCGTCACGTTCCACCACTTCACGACGCCACGGTGGCTGACCGACCGTGGCGGCTGGGAGGCGCCGGACGCCCCGGAATGCTTCGCCCGGTTCGTGGCTCGGGCCACCGCGTACCTCGGAGACCTGATCGGATGGGCCTGCACCATCAACGAGCCGAACGTGGTGGCGGTCATGGGGTACTTCCAGGGCGAGTACCCGCCAGGGGTCAAGGACGACTTCGGTCGGTACGCGGCCGTCAACGAGGCCATGCTCCGCGCCCACCGCCTGGCCGTCGAGACCCTCCGCTCCGGTCCCGGCGACTTCCCGGTCGGGCTCACGCTCTCCATGGCCGAGATCACGGCCGACGACGGCGGGGAGGCATTGCGTGACGCGGCCGAGGAGATGCTCGAGAACATCTTCTTGCGGGCCACCGGCGACGACGACTTCGTGGGGGTGCAGTGCTACACGCGGATGCACTTCGGCCCCGATGGGTTGGCACCCAACGATCCCGACGTGCCGGTGACGCAGATGGGCGACGAGCTCTGGCCACAGGCGGTCGAGCACACGGTGCGGCGGGCTGCCGCGGTCAGCGGTCGCCCGGTCGTCGTCACCGAGAACGGGATCGCCACGGCCGACGACACCGAACGCATCGCGTTCCTCTCCGACGCGCTCCGGAGCGCCCATCGCTGCCTCGCCGAGGGGATCGATCTGCGGGGCTACTTCGTGTGGAGCCTGATGGACAACTTCGAGTGGCATCTGGGCTACGGGCCCAAGTTCGGGCTGGTCGCAGTGGCCCCGGGCACCTTCGAGCGCCGCCCCAAACCCAGCGCCCACTGGTTCGGCGAGGTCGCTCGCTCGAACCGTTTGCCCGCGGGTGGCGCCCGATGACCTGACCCTGGGGGAATTGGGCCCCACGCTAGGGTGTCGTAGTGGTTTCCCGGCTTCAGGCGCTCTCTGACTGGCTGCACACGCACGAAGGCCGGAAGATCTTCCGCTACACCATGGTCTCGGTCATCTCGACTGCGGTGTCGCTGTTCGTCATCGCCCTCGTCTACGGCGTGCTCCACCTCTGGGGCGAGGTGGAGAGCACCATCTTCGGCAATGCCGTCGCCACGTTCCCCTCGTACTGGCTGAACCGCAAATGGGCCTGGGGCAAGCATGGCCGGTCACACTTCATGAAGGAAGTGGTGCCGTTCTGGGTGATGGCTGCGCTCGGCATCGCCTTCTCCATCGTCGGCGCGGCACTCGCCCGCCACTACGCGATCAAGTACAACCTGGACCATTTCGAGACGACGCTGCTCGTGCTCGCTGCCAACGTCTTTTCGTTCGCCATTTTCTGGGTCGCCAAGATGCTGGTGTTCAACCGACTGTTCCGTACCGAGCTCGACGAGTTCGACGAGCGCCTCACGCAGGAAGAGCGAGAGGTGTCGGAAGACGTCAAACCCCACTGACGGGGCGGCTCGGCCGCCCGCCGGTGCGCAGTCAGTCCCTGAAGTTGTCGAACTGCAGGGGGATCCCGAAGTCCTCGGCCTTGCACTTCGCGATCACCTCTTGGAGGTCGTCGCGCTTCTTGCCGGTGACACGGAGTTGGTCCCCCTGGGTCTGAGACGACACGCCCTTGAGGCCCAGATCCTTGATGAACCTGTTCAACCGCTTCGCATGGTCCGACGAGATGCCTGCCTTGATGGACACCTTCTGACGGGAGGTGCCCTTCTGGGCCTCCTCGACCTTGCCGTCCTCGAACGCCTTCAGCGAGACCTGGCGCTTCACCAGCTTCTCGTCGAGCACCTGGTGCAGGGCGCGCAGGCGGTCCTCGGTCGAGGACCGCAGGACGAGCTCGGTGTCGCTGAGCTCAATGACCGAGTCGGTGTTCTTGAAGTCGAAGCGGGTGGCGGCCTCCCGGTTGGCCTGGTCGACCGCGTTGCGTACCTCCTGCATGTCGACTTCCGAGACGATGTCAAACGTGGGCATGCCGTCAGCGTACCGGTGCGATCTGCCGTGCCGGGGTGGCCGGCGCGACTATCCTCGCCGGCTGCGGGTCGGTGTCCGAGTGGCCAAAGGAAACAGGCTGTAAACCTGTCGGTTAACACCTACGGAGGTTCGAATCCTTCCCGGCCCACGCAGAATCCGCCGGGATGGCCAGCGGAGACACCATGGCCCTTGCCACCCCCCGGCCTGCCGTTACAATGGTGTTGCAGATCGATTGCGGGTACATGCTCCCCGGGCGTGGGCCCTCTCCTCCCCCTCCGGGGTCGTAGCCCCGGACACGACAAGCGAGACTGACACCCCGTGGACGAAAGCGCGATGTCCCCTTCACCACCGGTCCTGGACCGGGTCGGCACGCGCCTCCGGCGGCTCTCCATGCGGGCCGAAGCGGTACGCCTCCGCCTCACTCCGAGGGTCACGCTGACGCAGCGGGTCGAGGCCGAGTCCGGCGATCCCGACGACTGGTCCTTCCTGAGGCGGCCCGCCATCCTGGGCTTCGTCGCAGTGGTCTCCATCTGCGTGGGAGCCTCGCTGCCGAGCTCACCCTTCAAGCTCGAGATGGGTGGGACCTGGTTCTTCGGCGAGGCCAACTGGCCGTCGACCACGCTCCTGCTGCCCGGCGTCGTGGCCGTCTACGGCGGAATGGTCCTCTTCGTGCGCGTGTGGTTCGGCCTGTACCAGACGCTGCGGGCCCGGCCCGGTGTGCCGATCAAGCGGCTGGCCTACATGCTCGCCCTCTGGATCCTCCCGCTCCTGGTGGTGGCGCCGCTGTTCAGCCGGGACGTGTTCTCCTACGCCGCCCAGGGCGAGATGATGAGCCACCACATCAACCCCTACCACTACGGCCCGGGCACGATCGGCTCGGGTCCGTACGTGTCGGGGGTCGACGGCCTGTGGCTGAACACGCCGGCCCCCTACGGGCCGCTGTTCTTGATGCTGGCCGGCTGGTCGGCGTCGCTGAGCCTGCACCACGCGCTGATCACCGTGGTGCTCCTGCGCCTGCAGTCGGTGGCCGGCATCGCCCTGATCGCCTACTGCATCCCCAAGCTGGCCCGCTCGTTCGGGAGGGACGCCGGCCCCGCCTTCGTGCTGGCCGTGCTCAACCCGCTGACCCTGCTCGCCCTGGTGGGCGGGGCGCACAACGACGCGATCATGGTCGGCCTGCTGCTCGCCGGCGTCACGGCGGCGCGGTCTCGCCACCCGGTCTGGGGCGTCGTGCTGTGCGCCCTGGCCGCGTCCATCAAGGTGCCCGCCGCCATGGGCATCGTCTACGTGGCGTGGGACTGGGCGGGACCGTTGGCGGACTGGCGCCGCCGCGCCCGAATGATGGTCCGCTCCGGCCTGATCACCATCGCGGTGATGGGAGCCCTCTCGCTCGTGTCCGGTCTCGGCTGGGGCTGGATCGCCAACCTGGGCACGCCCGGCACCGTGCGCTCGTGGATGGCCCCGGCCACCGCGGTCGGGCTCCTCATCAGCGGATCGGCCCACGTGGTCGGCATCGGGGTCGGGCTGGGGGGCGTGTTGACGCTGACCAGGGCCATCGGCCTGCTGGCCGCCGCCGCGGTCGCACTGTACTGCCTGCTCAATCGCGACCGCATCGGCGTGCTGAGCGCCCTCGGCATCACCATGTTGGCCTTCGTGCTGCTCGGCCCGGTCGTCCAGCCCTGGTACCTCACGTGGGGCATCATCATCCTGGCGCCGGTCGTGACGGGCCGGATGCTCTACGTCGTGCTCGGCCTGTCGATCGTGACGCCGTTCATCGGCTTGACGGGAGGTGCCGACCTCCTCAACCAGCTGCTCCACACCGACCCGGCGAGCATGGTCCTGGCGGTCATGGTCCTGTGGGCCGTGGCGATCGTGCCGCTCGGCAACTGGACGACTTCGTGGAGGATCGACCGGTCCCGGCTGCCCGCGCTCGCTGCGCACGGCCAGGGCGCCGTGCTCGAGTCCACGAGCCCCGGAGCCTGATCCCGGGGACCCGCTACAACAGGCGCTGCAACTCCACCACGTCGAGCCACTGGCGATGCTTGCGCCCGACCTCCCGCTCCACGCCGACCAGTTCGAAGCCGGCCGCCTGGTGCAACCCGATGGACGTCTCGTTGTGACCCGCGATCCGGGCGATCACCGAATGGAAGCCGTGGGCCGACGCCAGGGTCAGCAGCTCGGCCAGGAGGGCCCGCCCCACCCCCTGGCCACGCTGGGAGCGGTCGACGTACACCGAGTTCTCCGCCGTGGCCGAGTACCCCGAGCGCTCTCGGAAGGGTGACAGGGAGCCGAAACCGAGGACGATCTCCCCGTTGGCCCCGACCTGGCCGCCCTCCGCCGAGGAAGGGGCCTCCGTGGCCACCAGGGCCGGGTGCACCCCGCTGTGCTCGAGGATCCAGGCTTCCTGCTCAGCCCGGGTGCGGGGCACCATGTCGAAGGTGTTGGTGCTCCCGAGGACCTCGACGTTGTAGATGGCCCGGATGGCCTCGGCGTCGGCCAGCTCGGCCAAACGGATCCGCATCCGTCGATGGTACTGTTGACGTGCTGAAACCGGGGGCGCGGACGCAGCCCGTGCCGAGCCTTGACTATCATCCAACGCTCGCGGAACGTTCCCGCGGCGCCCCTGTAGCTCAGTGGTAGAGCACCTCCATGGTAAGGAGGGGGTCGTGGGTTCAATCCCCACCGGGGGCTCGCCC
>PMPX01000263.1 GCA_003169235.1 Acidimicrobiaceae bacterium
CGCTGTTCGCCGCGCCGATCCGCCCGCTGAAGCTCTGAGCCGGCCGGTCGGCGCGGACGCAGCACACCGTGAGCAGGTCGTGAGGATCGTCCACGCCGATGACGACGGCGCGCTGGCCGCCGCAGAGGCCCTGGGAGGCGGGGGCGTGGTCGTCGTGCCGACCGACACCGTGTACGGGCTGGCGGCGCGGCCGGCCGACCTGGACGCCGTGCAGGCGGTGTTCCGCGCCAAGGGCCGCCCCGAAGGGATGCACCTGCCCGTCCTCGCCGCGTCGCTGGAGCAGGTGCGCGCCCTGGGCGTGGCCATCACCCCGGCCGCGGCTGCACTGGCCCGCCAGTGGTGGCCGGGCCCGTTGACCATGGCCTTCGGCTTCGACCCTGACGCCGGGCGACCGGCCTGGCTCGCCGGGCGCGACGAGGTGGCGGTCCGCATCCCGGACCACGACTTCCTGCGCGCGCTGCTGGCCCGGACGGGTGTGCTCGTGGTGACCAGCGCGAACCGCCACGGTGCGCCCACGCCACACACGGCGCTCGACGTGGCGGCGACCCTGGGCCGGTCCGTCGACCTGGTCGTCGACGGCGGAGTGCTCCAGGACGTGCCGTCGACGCTGGTCAATGTGCGCCGGAGCGAGGCGGTGGTCGAGCGCGAAGGCGGCATCTCGCGCGCCGAGGTGGCCGACGCCCTGGTGGACACGCCGTGACCCGACTGCTCCTGGCCATAGAGACGTCGTGCGACGAGACGGCCGCCGCTGTCGTCGACGACGCGCTCACCGTGCGCTCGTCGGTCGTGGCGAGCCAGATCGACCTGCACGCCGCCTTCGGCGGTGTGGTCCCCGAGCTGGCCAGCCGTGCGCACGTCGAGACGATCACCCAGATCGTGGGCCGGGCCCTCGACGAGGCCGATGTGCAGGGCGCCGACCTGGCCGCGGTGGCGGTGACGTCGGGCCCTGGCCTCGTCGGCGCCCTCCTCGTGGGCATCGCCACGGCCAAGGCGCTGGCGCTCGGCTGGGGCGTGCCCGTCGTGGGCGTCAACCACCTCGAGGGCCACCTGGCGAGCGTGTACCTCGCGGAGCGTGAGGTGCCCTTTCCCCAGATCGCCCTCCTCGTGTCGGGCGGCCATTGCATGCTGACCCGGTCGACGCGCCCGGGCCGGTACGAGTTGCTCGGCGAGACCGTCGACGACTCCATCGGCGAGGCCTACGACAAGGTCGCCCGCTTCCTCGGCCTCGGGTACCCCGGGGGGCCCATCCTGGACCGCCTGGCCGCCGCGGGCGAGGACGTGCTCGGCTTCCCACGCCCGATGCTCGCCGAGGGGTATGCGTTCTCGTTCTCGGGCCTCAAGACCGCCGTCGTGAACCGTGTGCGCGCCGACCCCGGCTTCTCGGAGACGGAGGTGGCGGCGTCGTTCGTGGCGGCCTGCATGGACGTGCTGTGCGCCAAGCTGCGACGTGCCCTCGAGGAGTTCGGCGACCCGGCCCTGGCCATCGTGGGCGGGGTGGCGGCCAGCCCCATCCTGCGCGCCCGGGCCCAGGTCCTCGCCGACGAGTTCGGCACCCGGCTGCTCATCCCGCCGCAGCGGATGGCGACCGACAATGCCGCGATGATCGGCGTGGCGGGCTGGCACGCGTTGGCCGCGTCGGGCCCGAGCGGGCCGTCCTTCGGGCCCGAGCCGGACCTGCGCCTGCGCTTCGCCTCCACCTAGCGCTCGGCCGGAGCCCGGCGACGGCGCGCCCGCGACCCGTAGGTCAGGGACGAGAGGTCGATCAGCACGCCGATCGCCACGATCACCCATCCGAACGAGTCGACGCCCTTCCCGGGTGCGTAGACCAACGCGTAGAAGAGCGTGGTGTACGGGAGCAGGAGGAAGCCGAGCACGCCCTCCCAGCCGGAGCGGAAGGCGATGGTGAGGCGGTCCGTGAAGATCCAGAGAAGGAAGATCACGAAGCGGGGCGAGATCGCGGCGAGGAGTGCGAGGAGGCAGCCCATGTCGACCTAGTAGAGACCCACCACGTTGCCGTCCTCGTCGATGTCGATCCGCTCGGCGGCCGGGCTGTGCGAGAGCCCCGGCATGGTGCGCATGTCGCCACTGACCAGAGAGACGAAGCCGGCCCCCACGTTGGCCCGCGCCTCGCGCACGGGCAGGCGCCAGCCCCGCGGTGCGCCCGTGAGCTTCGGATCCGAGGAGATCGACAGGTGGGTCTTGGCGATGCACACCGGCAAGGTGCCGAAGCCGGCCCGCTCGTAGGTGTCGAGCTGGCTCGCCGCCGCCGGCAGGTAGTCGACACCCTCGGCCCCGTAGACCTCGGTGGCGATCGCCTCGACCTTCTCGCGCAGCGTGGCCCCGTCGTCGTAGAGCATGCGGAACTCGCCCGGCTCGGCGGCGGCCTCGACCACCGCCTCGGCCAGCTCCACGGCGCCCTTGCCACCGTCCACGAAGTGCGTGCACACCGCGGCGCGCACACCCACCGAGGCGGCGATCTCCCTGATGGCCGCGTGCTCGGACGGGAAGTCACCGTCGATCGCGTTGATGGCGACGACGGGCGTCACGCCGTGCCGTCGCACGATGGCCAGGTGGGCCAGCAGGTTGGACGCGCCGAGCTGCACCTCCTCGGGGTTCTCCTCCAGCATGGCCGGCGGCAACGGCCTCCCGGCCACGACCCGGTGGCGGCCGGAGTGCAGCTTCATCGCCCGCACCGAGGTCACCACGACCGCGGCGTCGGGCGCCAGGCCCGAGGTCCGGCACTTGATGTTGAAGAAGCGCTCTGCCCCCATGTCGGCGCCGAACCCGGCCTCCGTCACCAGGTACTCGCCGGCGTGGATCCCGATCAGGTCGGCCACCACCGACGAGTTGCCATGGGCGATGTTGCCGAAGGGGCCGGCGTGGACCAGCACCGGGGTGTTCTCGAGCGTCTGGAGGAGGTTGGGCTTGATGGCGTCGCGCATGATCACCGTCATGGCCCCCGCTGCCTTCAGCTGCTCCGCCGACACCGGCTCGCCGGCCGTGGTGTAACCGACGACGATGCGTCCCATGCGCTCGCGCAGGTCCCGCAGCGAGCGGGACAGCGCCAGCACGGCCATCACCTCGGAGGCCGCCGTGATGTCGAACCCCGTCTCGCGGGGAATGCCGTCCTGCCCGGATCCGAGGCCGCTGACGATGTTGCGCAACGAGCGGTCGTTGACGTCCAGCACGCGCTTCCACGTGATGCCGTGCGGATCGAGACCGAGGACGTTCCCGTTGTAGAGGTGGTTGTCCACCATGGCCGCCAGGAGGTTGTTGGCCGCCGTCACCGCGTCCAGGTCGCCGGTCAGGTGGAGGTTGAGGTTCTCGAAGGGAACCACCTGGCTGTACCCACCGCCGGCGGCGCCGCCCTTGATCCCGAAGGTGGGGCCCATAGAGGCCTGGCGGATGGCGATGGTGGCCTGCCGCCCGATGCACCCCAGGGCCTGGCCGAGGCCGACCGTCGTGGTGGTCTTGCCCTCGCCGAGCGGCGTCGGGGTCACCGCGGTGACCACCACGTAACGGGCGCGTGGCCGGTCCGCCAGGGCCTCGACGGCGGCGAGGCTCACCTTCGCCACATGGGCACCGTAGGGCTCCAGGAGATCGGGACCGATGCCCATCTGTGCTGCGATGTCGGTGGCCGGGCGGAGGGTCGCACGCCGCGCGATCTCGATGGCCGGGGGGACAGGCACCGACAGGGATCATGCCAGACCCCGGCGAACGGTCGCCGGGAGGCAACGTGGGCAAGCCCCGTCGCACGGTCCGCTCCCCCCGTGGAAGAGTGGTAACCGCAGATCCGAGCGATGCGCCCACCCCGTGGTGGGCGCAGAAAGGAGCGTTGCCATGTCCAAGGCAGACGGTGTCTTCATCTACATCGGGACGTACGCCAGCGAGGTCGATGCCCGCGCCGACTACGACGTCGTGAAGGACCTCCACGCCCTGGGGGCGGTCGGCACCTACGACGCCGCGGTGGTGACGAAGGACGACAAGGGCACGGTTCACGTCAACAAGGACGAGACCACGACCCGGCACGGCGCCTGGGGCGGCGCCGGGGTGGGCG
>PMPX01000243.1 GCA_003169235.1 Acidimicrobiaceae bacterium
CCACGCCGACGTGTTCAACACGCTGCTCCAGATCCTGGAGGACGGCCGCCTGACCGATGCCCAGGGCCGTGCGGTGGATTTCAAGAACACCGTGCTCATCATGACGTCGAACATCCCCGGTGAGCCGGTCGAGCACTTCAAGCCCGAGTTCGTCAACCGGATCGACGAGATCGTCCGCTTCCGCCCGCTGCGGGAGGAGGACCTGGCGATCATCGTCGGGATTCAGCTGGAGCGCCTGCGCTCGAGGCTGGCCGAGCGGAGGCTGTCGCTCGTGGTGACCCCCGAGGCCGAGCAGTGGCTGGCCCACGCCGGGTACGACCCCGACTACGGGGCGCGCCCGCTGCGCCGGGTGCTGCAGCGCCAGATAGAGGACCCGCTGGCGCTGGCGCTGCTGGAGGGCAAGTACCTCGAGGGTGCGACCGTGACCGTCGGCGTGGACGACGACACCATCGTCCTGCGCTAGGCGTCGATCTCGCTCTGCCCGAGGCCCGCCACCGTCCCCGACGGGGGACAGTCCGCGATGTCGATCACCACCTCTGACGCCCTTCACGGCGCCGGGTGCCTCCCTCGGCCGGCGCGAACGGCGTAGCCTCCGGGGTCGTGTCGGTTGTCGTCGGTCGGAGGGGCACGGGGGAAAGGCTCGGAAGGATCAAGTGGGTCCTCGCGCCCGCGCTCATGGTCGCGGCGCTCCTGGCCAGCAACTGCGGGGGGGCGTCGGGGCAGTCGGCGTCGGCGACCTACGTGCCGGCCGGCCAGATCCCCAAGGCCGATCTCCCCGATTTGGGCCCCCACGGTGCCGGCGGCATCAAGGCCACCAGCGCCACGATCCCGCTGGCCAAGCAGAACCCGACCACCGCGCTGTTCTCCGCGGTGGCGACGTTCCAGTCGTGCCTGACGGGGCGCGGGGTCACGTTCGTCGGAGCGCCCAATCCCAAGGACCCGTCCACGAACAATCCGACCTATCTCAAGAACCTCGTGGCGTGCGCGGCCCAGAGCCACATCCTCCAGGCGCTCAAGAGCGAGCAGACGGCCCAGGACAATCTGACGGCCGCCCAGGTGAAGACGGAGAACAAGGACTACCTGAAATGGCGTACCTGCATGACCGCGCGGGGATGGCGCATCCCGACGCCGACTCCGGATTCGAAGGGATTGCTCTTCTCCTTCGGGGGCACCGGTGGCGGCTCGTCCGAGCAGATGACGCCGCCGCCGGGACAGAGCCTCATCTCGAGTCCTGACCTGCAGGAGTGCGCGGCCAAGGCACAGGGCCAGAGCTCGTAGGAAATCCCAGGGGGTTCATGCGTGACGCGCAACCAGAAGATCATCGCCGTCGTGGTCGCCGTGGTGCTGTTGGCCGGGGGAATCGCCTTTGCGGTGTCACGCGGCTCCAGCTCGGCCGCCCCGGGCGAGGTGGTCGTCTTCTCCAGGGTGCAGGCGCGCACGCTGGAGAACACCGTGGCCCTGAACGGAACCCTGGCCCGCAAGCAGATCCGCAACATCACGGCGTCGAACGAGGGCATCGTCACGGCCGTGAAGTCGACCAACGGCTCGACGACCCATGTCGGCCAGGTCATGTTCTCGCTGAGTGGCCGGGACGCCATCGCGGAGCCGGGTGCGCTGCCGTTCTTCCGGGCGTTGGCGCCCGGCGATCAGGGCGAGGACGTGCTGGAGCTGAAGCAGATCCTCGCTGCCTCGGGGGACGATCCGGGCTCCATGGACAACTACTTCTCCCAGCAGACGCAGTTCGCACTGGCCCAGTGGCAGGCTCAGCACCACTATCCCAACTCGACTCCCGCCAATCCCGAGTCGGTGACCGTCTCGCTCGAGCAGGGGACCGGGTACAAGGTGGGCACGCAGAACTCGGCCGGGTTGATCATCGGACCACCGGCCGCACAGACGACGTCGTTCGCCTCGACGGGCACGACGCCGGCCACCTTCGCGTCGTACCGGACCGAGCTTCCCCACATCGCCCCCGGGATCACGATCCAGTCGGTGGACAACCAGGTGGTCCAGGGCGAGCCGGCGTCCTTCGTGATCACCGCCGATTCGGCGCCGGCCAGCGCGCTGACCGTGAACCTGACCTCGAGCGGCACCGCGGGGAGCAACGACATCGTGACGCCGCCGACCACCGCGACGCTGGCGGCCGGCGCCACGCAGACCACCGTCCAGGTGCAGACGCGGGCGAACAACACGGTGGAGCAGGAGCCGACGATCGTCCTCTCAATCGCCTCCGGTACCGGCTACACGGTCGGGTCGCCGAGCTCTGCGCAGACGACCGTCACGAACACCAACGTGCCCGCGCTCACGATCTCGGGCGGCACGACGGTGAGCCCGGGCGGCTCGGCCACCCTCACCGTGACCGCCAACCAGGCTCCTCTGCAGAACACGCAGGTCGAGCTGAACGTCTCGGGCAGCGCCAGCCCGGGAACCGACTACGACCCAGTGAACCCCATCGTGACGCTGGCCGCGGGCACGACGACCGCCAGCGTGAGCATCACCACACTGAACAACAACGTCCTCGGACCGAACAAGTACATCGTGGTGTCGTTGGCCCCCTCGCCGACGTCGTACAGCGTGGGTCAACCGGGATCTGCCGTGGTCGAGATCAGCGGGAACGCCGCGCAGCCGATCGCAACACTGAGTTCAGCGACGACGTACCTCCAGAAGGGTGAGCCCTACGACGTGGCGGTGGGGCTGAGCCAGGCCGTCAGCACACCCACCACGATTGCGCTGACGTACGGTGGCAACGCCGCCGTCGGGACCGACTACACCGTCCCAGCCGGCACCATCGTGGTGCCCGCCGGCCAGACGTCGGTGACGGTGCAGATCCCGACCGTCACGAGCAACACGGTCGAGGCGGACAAGGTCCTGACCGTCTCGTTGGCTTCGAGCGCGGGCTACCAGATCGGCTCCCCGAGCAGTGCCACTGTCACCATCACGTCCCAGGTGCTCCCGACGCTGACCATCACGTCCAACAGCTCCACGGTCGCCCAGGGCGGGGCGGCCTCGTTCACCATCACTGCCGACCAGCCACCGGTGAAGGACACGTCGGTGAGTTTCGCCGCCGAGGGAACGGCTCAGCCGGGTCAGAGTTACGTGCCACTGACCGGGACCGCGCTGCTCAAGGCGGGCCAGACGCAGGTCACCGTCACGCTGCAGTCGATCCAGTCGAACGTGACGTTCGAGCCGACGGACATGATCGCCGGGAGCTGGCCCACCCGGGTGGGCCAGGTCTACCTGAAGGCGGGGGCGCCCGTGACGCCCGGCTTGGCCATCCTCTCGCTGACGGAGCCGGATCTGTCCGTCACGCTGCAGGCCACCGCCGCCCAGCGCAGCGAGTTGGCGGTGGGCCAGCACTGCACGGTCCAGATCTCGGGCGAGAACACCAGCGGGACAGGGGTCATCACCGAGCTCGACTCGGCGCCCACGACCGTGAGCGGCGCGGCGGGCGCGTCCCAGCAGGTCTACGAGGGCAGGATCGACGTCTCGGGCGTCACCGGAGCCGACGGCTCGGCGGTGTCGATCACCGTGGTCAACCAGCAGGTCACCGACGCCCTGACGGTGCCGATCTCGGCAGTCAAGCAGAACGGGTCGGGGGCCGACGTGGTGCGGGTGATCAACCTCGCCCTGGGCGGCCGGATTACGGAAGTGCGCGTGACGACCGGGCTCACCGAGGGCTCGTACATCCAGATCACGAGGGGCCTGCACCTCAACCAACTCGTGATCTCGCAGGTCAATCAGTCATCGTGAGCGCCCCCGGTCCGGAGACGCCCCCGAACGGCACGGACGCGGTCGGCGCCACACCCCTCCTCGAGCTTGAGTCCGTGTCACGGGTCTACGGGGAGGAGGTCGAGGTCTATGCCCTGCGCGACGTGTCGCTCAAGATCCTTCCCGGCGAATTCATGTCCATCGTCGGGCCGTCGGGCTCGGGCAAGTCCACGATGCTCGGCCTGTTGGGTGTGCTCGACCTGCCGACGTCGGGCACTATCCGCATCGCCGGCCAGGACGTCAGCGCGCTGGACGACCCCACCCGGTCCAGGTTGCGCGGGGACTCCATCGGCTTCGTGTTCCAGCAGTTCCAGCTGATCGAGGAGTGCAGCGGGGCCGAGAATGTCCTGCTCCCGACGCGCCTGCCCGGCGCTCCGCCCGGCGGCGGGCGCCGCGCGGCGCAGGCAATCCACCGTGGCGGCGGCCACCGCGTCGACGCCGTCCTGAGCCGGGCGGGCGAGCCCCGGCGTCACCATGTTGGGCTTGAGGATCATCCCTTCCAAAAGCACCCGCTGTACATGCAGTTGATTGAAGACAGCCCGTAAACACTCCGCCGTCACCTCGCGGCACCGCTCGAGAGTGTGATCGCCGTCCATCAACACTTCGGGTTCGACCACGGGAACGAGACCGGCTTCCTGACATAGCGCGGCATA
>PMPX01000199.1 GCA_003169235.1 Acidimicrobiaceae bacterium
TCGAGCGTCTTGGTGTCGCCGATGTAGTCGGTACCCCACACGCGGTCGATGAGGACGTCGCGGGTCAGGACGCGGCCGGAGTTCTCCACCAGCAGGCGGAGCAGCTCGAACTCCTTGCGGCGCAGGTGGACCTCCTCGCCGCGCACGAACACACGCCGCTGGTCGAAGTCCACCTTGATCCCGTTGGACTCCCAGATGCCGTCGCTGCCGAACTCGATGTTGCCCGACTGGTCGGTGGACTCGGGGCCGCCGGGGGCGCGCCGGAGGACGGCGCGCATGCGGGCCACCAGTTCGCGCAGGCGGTACGGCTTGGTCACGTAGTCGTCGGCCCCCACCTCGAGCGCGACCACGGTGTCGATCTCGGTGCCCTTGGCCGTCACCATGATGATGGGCACGCTCGAGCGCGTGCGGATGGTGCGGCACACGTCGATGCCCGACATCTTGGGCAGCATCAGGTCGAGCAGCAGGATGTCGGGCGCGGTCTCCTCGAAGAGCTGCAGGGCCTCGTTGCCGTCGCGGGCCACGGTGACGCGGAACCCCTCGTTGGTCAGGCCGATCACCAACGCCTCAATGAAGGACTCCTCGTCCTCGGCCAGCAGGACCTTGACCGGCCCGTCCCCGGGCGCGCTGCGGGCGCTCTTCTTGCCGGGCGACTTGCCGGATCCGGCCTTGGTCACGCGACCCGCTCCGCCTGGATCGGCAGCACGAGCGTGAAGGTCGATCCCTCGCCCTCGCGGGACTCGACGTCCACCCAGCCCTGGTGGTTGTTGGCGACGTGGCGCACGATGGACAGGCCGAGGCCGGTGCCACCCGTGTCACGGCTACGGCCGTGGTCCACCCGGTAGAAGCGCTCGAAGATGCGGTCGAGGTCGCGGGCCGGGATCCCGATGCCGTGGTCCTGCACCGACAGCCGCACGTTGTCGCGCTCCTCGATTCGCCAATTCGGGGAGATGACCGCCGTGGTCTCCGCCGGACCGGTTCCGGCGGCGTCGCCCGGCGCGCCGACCGCGATCGGCGGCAACGGCGCGGGCGCGGTGGTGCCGGTGGCCGCCGTGCCGGTGGCGGCGTCGCTCGGCTCCTGCTCGAGGATCTCGGGGGTGAAGACCGGCTCCACCGGCCCCTCCTTTTCGGCTGCCGCCGTGTCGGTCCCCGAGTCTGGCCCAGCGGCTCCCACGGCGGGCGTCTCCCCCGTGTCGGGCATGGCGCTCACGCTGGCGCTGGGGGGGCCTTCGCCCAAGGGGCCCGACCCGTCACCCATCGACCCGCCGGCCAGGGAGCCGTCGCCCAGGGTGACGACGGCGGCGTGGTCCACGTTCGGGCTGGAGCGTTGCACCATGCCGGTCACGACGACCTTTGAATTGTCGTAGGAGTAGGTGATCGCGTTCTCCAGGAGGGCGTGCATGGCCGAGACGAGCTGGCGCCGGTCGCCCATCACGGCCACCGGCGGAGACGGCTCGTGCAGCACGATCTCAATGCCCCGCTGGTCCGCAGTGGAGCGCACCCGCTCAATGGCGTCGGCCATCACGAGGTTCACCAGCACCGGCTCGCGCGGCGGCGCCTCCTCGGACTCGATCCGGGAGAGGTCGAGCAGGTCGTCGATGATGCGGCTGACCCGGAAGGCCTCGTTGTGGATGCGGCCGGCCAGGCGCTGCGCCACATCGGGGTCGGGCTCGGAGACCAGGGTCTCGGCCAGCAGGCCCAGGGCGCCCATCGGCGTCTTGAGCTCGTGGCTCACGTTGGCGACGAAGTCGCGGCGGATCTCCTCGAGGCGGCGGCGCTCCGAGATGTCCTCAATCAGCGCGATCACCCCCAGGGGCCGCCGGCCGTCGTCGATCTGGCGGGCCCGCACCTGCAGGGTGCGCCGGGGCGGCCCGTAGAGGTCGAGCGTGCGCTCGGCCGACCCCTCGTGCCAGGCGTCCTCGAGCACCTCGGTCACCGCCTGGGCGGCCAGCGCATCGCCGTGGCGGCTGACCATCAGGGCGTTGGCCCGCCCGTTGCGGTAGATCACGCTGCCGTTCTCGTCGCAGAGCACCACGCCCTGGGTGAGCGTGTCGAGCGAGCGCCGCAGGCGGATGGCGTCGGAGCTGGACTCGGTCACGGCCTGGGCGGCCCCGCCGGTGACCTGCTCGAGGTAGGCCAGGGAGGTCTCAATGTTGTACTCGTCGTGGGGCGGGTCGAGGCCGAGCCGGGTCCCGAGCGAGGCGAGGCGCTGGGAGATGGCCCGCCGCCCCGACCGCCGTCCGAGGTAGGCGGCCACCAAACCGACCAGCACAACGACCAGGACCGCGCCCGCGATGAAGAGGATCTCCTGGGTCTGGCTCAGATTGACTTCCCCCGGCCCACTCAACGGCACGTCCCCAATATGACAGGGCTGGAGAGGGCGCGGCGAACGTCTCCGCGCCAGATGGGCGCGTCCTGACGGGCACCCGGGCTCTCGCCCGGCCGTGAGCGAGGCCGTTTCGCATCCGCCCGGCCGGCCCAGGGACGATGCCCGGCCCGGGGACAACCCCACGGCAACCGCCCCGGGACCTGAATCGGACCCTGCCCGGCCGGGCCACGCTCGCGCGCAACAGCTGTCCGGACTCAGCCGGAAACGGAAGAGAGGAGCATCGTCGCCGGTAGGCGAACCGTTCTCCGGGCGAGCGGCGGCCGGAGGTCCCGGCGCCGGCAGTCACCACGGAGGGCACCGATGCTCGTGCACCTGGCCGATGTCTCGCTGAACCCGAGCGTGAACGCGCTGCCCGGAGGCGGGACCCTGCAGGACCTGACCAACGGCCTGGGCGCCTGGGCGCTCATCGCGGCGCTCGCCGGCCTTCTCATCGGCGCGGCGGCGTGGGCCCTGGGCGTGCACTCCCAGAACTTCCAGCAGTCACTGGTCGGGCGCCGGGCCGTGCTCGTGTCGGGGCTGGCGGCGCTGCTGATCGGGGCCGCGCCACCGATCGTCAACTTCTTCTTCCACACCGGCACCAACCTGCACTGACGGCGCGTCGGGGTCCTCGCCATGCTGGACGCCGGGTGCACCGGTCTCGACGCGCTCAACCCGATCTGCCAGGTCGGCAGCCTCGGGGGCTCGGTCGCGGCATCGGGCTTCGAGTCGGTCCTCAGCGGCATCAGCCAGTGGGTGGCGAGCGGTGCCGAGTGGCTGCTCGGGCAGATCGGCGACGTGCTCGTGTCCACGACGACGGTCGATGTCGGCGCGACGTGGTTCCGCACCCACTACGGACAGATGACGGCGCTGGCCGGCGTCGTCATCCTGCCCATGCTCCTGGTATCGACCCTGCAGGCGATCGTGCGGCAGAACCCGGGCCAGCTCGTGCGGACCTACCTCGTGCAGCTGCCGCTCGCGCTCCTGCTGGCCGTCGTCGCCATTCAGGTCGTCATCCTGAGCCTGTCGATCACCGACGCCATGAGCGACGCCGTCGCCGGCGGCACGGGCGCGGAGGTGACCTCTCTTTTGTCGGGGGTGACGACCGGCCTGGTGGCGGCCGCGGCCGATCCCACCATCGCCAGTTTCGTGCTCCTGCTCATTGCGCTGCTCATCGCGGTCGCGGCGTTCGTGCTGTGGCTGGAGCTGCTCATCCGCGCCGCCGCGGTCTACGTGGCGGTCCTCTTCCTGCCCCTGGCGCTGGCCACCCTGGTGTGGCCCGCGGTGTCGCACTGGTGCCGGCGCCTCGTCGAGACGCTCGCCGCACTGATCCTCTCCAAGTTCGTCATCGTGGCGACGCTGAGCCTCGCCGCCGGCGCGGTCTCCTCGGGCACCGCCGGCTCGGGTGCGCACGGCGCCGGGTTCTCGGCGGTCCTCGCCGGCGGCGCGCTGCTCGTGATGGCCACGTTCGTGCCCTTCGCCATCCTGCGCCTGATCCCCGCCGTGGAGGCCGGTGCGGTCGGGCATCTCGACGGGCTCCGGGCGCGTGGGACGGCGGCCATGACGCGGGTGCCCAGGACGGCGGCGAGCCACGCCCTCCACGGAGGGCTGGAGGCCCTCGGCGACGCGCGCCTGCTCGAGCGGACCGGCACCGGCTCCACGTCCGGGTCCGGGCGCGGCGTGGCGCTCGCGGCGGCGGGGTCGGCGGATTCGGCGGGGTCGGCGGGGTCTCGAGGTGCCGGCGAAGACGCCGCCGTGCGTCTTGCCGACGGGGATCCGGAGTCGGAACAGGTCTTCAACGCCGCCCTCGCCCGGGGCACCCTCCCCGGGCCCAGGGGTCGTAAGCCCGTCCTGGGCCGGGCAGCTGGCGCGGTGACCGATGGCGCCGCCGCCGATGGAACAAGCACGACGGGAGCGGGCACGACGGGAGCAGATGGCGACCCGGCGGACGACGCCATGGCCGCTCGCATCGGGACGTGGATCGGGGAGCCGCACCGGTCCGCACGCGCGGGTCCGGCCACGGCCGAGGACGCCTGGATGTGGGAGGGCGTCCCACCGGGCCGCGGCCTGATCGGCCTGGTGGAGCCCGGCAAGGAGCGCTACTACATGGGCGACGACGGCCACGGTCCGTGCTTCAAGTGCCTGCCGCCGGCCTGGCCTCCCCACGAGGGCGGTGCGAAATGAGCGACGAAGGAGGGTCGCGCTACCGCTTCGGCCCGCGAGAGCGCGGGGGTGCACTGGCGGGGTGGCGGGCGGGCCAGATCATCACCGTTGCCGTGGGCCTCGTGTTCGGGGTGCTCGTGTTGCGGTGGGAGCCCAACGCGGTGGGCGTCGCGGCGGCCCTCGGCGTCCTCGTGGTGTACGGCGCGCTGGCGACCGTGCCGGTGTCGGGGCGCACCGGCGACGAGTGGTTGCCGGTGGTGGTGTGCTGGGGCGCCCGCCGGGCCGGCGCCCGCGGGGCGCGGCAGATGGGCGCGTTGCGCGGCGTGCGCCTGCTGCGAGCCGGCTGGCACGACATGGGCGTGGTGCACGACCGCACGGCGCGCACGCTCACGGCGGCGCTCTCGCTGCGCGGTCGGAGTTTCGCTCTGCTCGGTGCGGACGAACAGGACCGGCGCGTGGGGGCGTGGGCCTCCGTCCTCTCGTCGCTGGCCCGTGAGGGCTCGCCGGTGCACCGCGTCCAGTGGGTCGCCGCGTCTTTCCCCGACGACGGCCAGGGCGTGCGGTCGTACCTGGCCTCCGAGGTGGCGCCGGACGCGGCGTCCGCCTGCACCGCGTCGTACGACGCGCTGCTCACCGACATGGACTCGCACACCTGTGCCCACGACGTGGTCCTCGCCGTGCAGGTGCGGCTCGCCAAGTCGGTCGAGATCGGCTGCGCCACGCTGGCCCGTGAGGTCGGCTCGCTCGTCCGGCTCCTCGCCGACGCCGAGGTGCAGGTCGAGTCGGTGCTCACGGCCGACGACCTGGCGCTCCAGCTGCTCCGCACCTACGAGCCCCAGGTGACGGCCGGCACCGGGGACGACCCGGTCGCGGATCCCTGGCCGATGGCCATGGAGGAGAGCTGGTCGGACGTGCGCGTCGACGGCATGGTCCACGCCACCTTCTGGGTGGCGGAATGGCCGCGCACGGAGGTGCGCAGCGACTTCCTGGCCCCGCTCCTGCTCGGATCGGCCCGCTCGACCCTGTCCGTCGTCATGGAGCCGCTCCGCCCCGACGCCGCGGTGCGCAAGGTGGAGGCCTCGCGGACGGCCGACCTGGCCGACGCCGAGCTGCGCCGGCGCGGCGGGTTCATGTCGACCGCCCGACATGCGCGCGAGTCGGAGGTGCTGGCCCGCCGGGAGGCGGAGCTCGCCGAGGGACACGCGTCGTTCCGCTACTCGGGTTACGTCACCGTCTCCGCGCCGAGCGAGGAGGAGCTGGCGGCCGCCTGCGACGTCGTGCAGCACGCGGCCGGGCAGAGCCGGTTGGCGTTGCGCCGCCTCTACGGCGACCAGGCCTCGGCCTACACCTGCACGCTTCCGCTGTGCCGGGGGCTGCGCTGACGGGGACAGCCCCCCGTCCACCTACCATGACCCCATGTCCGAGCGGACCGACCCCGTCCCGCACGCGCCGGGTGATCCGGAAGGTCCCGGCGGCCCGCGCAACGTGGTGGTGCTGCTCCTCGACAGCCTCAACCGTCACATGCTCGGCAGTTACGGCGGCACGGAGTTCGAGACACCCCACCTCGACCGGTTCGCCCGCGAGCGCGCCGTGCGGTTCACGTCGCACGTCACGGGGTCGCTGCCGTGCATGCCGGCGCGGCACGACATCCTGTGCGGCTCGCTCGACTTCCTCTGGAGGCCCTGGGGGTCCATTGAGGTCTGGGAGGAGCCCATCACCACGCTGCTGCGCCGGGCGGGCGTGACGACCATGTTGGTGTCGGACCACCCGCACCTCTTCGAGGTCGGCGGGGAGAACTACCACACGGACTTCAGTGCGTGGGACTACGTGCGGGGGCACGAGGGCGACCCGTGGCGCACCTACCGCGACCAGAGCTACGTCGGCGCGCCCGCGCTGCCCGCCCGCGGTGGCGGCTGGTACTGGCGGGACCGGCTCGGCCTGCAGGGCGCGGGGGACCGGCCCTACGACCGGTCGCGCACGTTCTTCCGGGCCGAGGAGGACTTCCCGGGACCGCGGACGATGCGGACGGCGGCCGACTGGCTGCGGCGCGGCGCCCCGGCGGACGCACCCTTCATGCTCTTCGTGGACGAGTTCGACCCGCACGAGCCGTTCGACACCCCCGAGCCCTGGTCGGGCCGCTACGACCCGGACTGGGACGGCGAGCTCCTCATCTGGCCGCCCTACGACGTCGGCGCCGTGGGCGACGGTCGCCTGAGCGAGCGGGAGGGCCGCCAGATCCGGGCCAACTACGGCGCCAAGCTCAGCATGATCGACCACTGGGTCGGAGAGGTCTTCGCCGCGTTGGACGAGCGCGGGCTGTGGGACAGCACGGCGGTCATCGTGTGCACCGATCACGGGCACTACCTCGGCGAGAAGGACATCTGGGGCAAGCCGGGCGTCATGCAGTACGAGCCGCTCGGCCACATCCCGCTCCTGGTGCACTGGCCGGGGAGGCCCGGCGGGACGAGTTGTGACGCCCTGACCACCAATGTCGACATCCACGCCACCATCGCCGACGTCTTCGGCGTGGAGCGGTCCGGGGCCGGCCACGGCGCGTCGCTGGTGCCCCTCGTGAGCGGCGGCGCGTCGGAGGTGCGGCCGTGGGCGATCGGCGGCGTCTTCGGCAATTGGGTGCAGGTGACCGACGGCCGCCACAAGTACGCGCGTGGGGCCGACGGGGGGAACTTCCCACTGTCCATGTGGTCCAACCGCTGGTCCACCATGCCGGTGCACGGCCTGGAGGATCTGGTCCGCCTGCCGCCGCCCGACCGGCGGGCCCGCCTCGACTTCATGCCGGGATCCGACGTCCCCGTCCTCCGCCAGCCCTTCGAGCCGGGCGACCGCCTGCCCTTCTGGGTCGGTCGGGGCGCGGTGGACGCCCACTTCCTCTTCGACCTGGACAACGACCCCGACGAGCGCGAGAACCTGACCGGCACAGGGATCGAGCGGGACATGGTGGAGATGCTGCGGGTGGCCCTGCAGGCGGTCGAGGCACCGGGGGAGCAATTGCAGCGCCTGGGCATCGCATGACCGAGTCGGAGCTGCCCTTCGTCCTCCCGCGCATCCCCGCCTCGGCCGGTGCGTTGATCTTCGACGGCGACGGACGGCTGCTGATCGCCAACCCCACCTACAAGGCGCACTGGACGATTCCGGGCGGGATCATGGAGGACGACGGCGAGACGCCGTGGGAGGCCTGCCGGCGCGAGGTGCTCGAGGAGGTCGGGCTGCACGTCGACAGCGGTCGCCTCGCCGTCGTCGACTTCCTCCGCCCGAAGCCCTCCAAGCCCGGGGGGATGCGGTTCCTCTTCGACTGCGGCGTGCTGCCCGACGCCGCGCTCGGTGCGATCGTCCTCCAGGAGGAGGAGCTCTCCGAGCACCGGCTGCTGCGCCCGGCACGAGCCCTCGAGCTGTTGAGCGGGCCGCTGCGGCGCCGCGTCGGCGCGGCGCTGGCGGCAACGGGCGAGTGCGTCTACCTCGAGGACGGGCGCCCGGTCTGAGCCGCTCGCTACGCCAGGCCGAGCTCGACCGGAGCCGCGCCGGAGAAGCGGTAGAAGTAGACCGCCGTGCAGACCACGATCCCGGCAGCGGCGGCGAGCGACCAGGCGGCGCCGACGTGGAGCACCAGCAGCGCGCCGACGAGCGCGCCCCCGAACTGGGAGACGACCGAGGTGATGCGCCGGGACGCGTTCGGGTTCGCGCCACCGGCGAGCGACGAGTCCGACGCCAGCCCGGTCAGCGTGGTGGTGAGGACGGTCGTCGACATGTCGGGCACCTTGAGCCGGCGCACCGCCGCGTTGCGCTGACCCACGCCGACGGCGAGCAGCGCGATCACCGTGAACCGGGGCCACCCGGTCCCGATGGCGGCCACGTTGCCGGCGACGATCGCCGCGGTCGCCGTGAGGACTGCCTCGACCGTCATGACC
>PMPX01000131.1 GCA_003169235.1 Acidimicrobiaceae bacterium
GACGCTTCACGGGCATCCCCTCCCGCGACGACGGTACCGCGGCGGCCGGGGGGCCCGCGACAGTCCTCACCAGACGAACGGCACCAGTCGCTTCCGCGTGGCGGCGTACTCGAGGTAGCGGTCCCCGAGGTCCGCCACGAGGGCCCGCTCCTCCATCCGGATGCGGGAGACGATCCCGATCGTGAAGCCGACGCCGAGGGCGAGGACCGACAGCCAGTTGCCGATGAAGAGCCCGAGACCGATGAAGGCGAGCAGGAGCCCGCTGTAGCTCGGGTGGCGCAGGACGCGGTACGGCCCGTCGGCGATGACCGGCTGGTCGCGGCTCGTGCGCACGGTCAGGGTGAAGTACCGGCCCAGCGTGCGGAAGCACCAGATGCGCAGCGCGATGCCGCACCACAGGAAGAGGAGGCCGAGCCACGCCGCGAGCGCCGCGGGCCGGATGTCGGCCGCCGGCACCTCCGTCACGGCGAGGGCGGCGAGGAGCGCTCCGGCGACGGCGGTCGCCCGCAGTACGACCTCGCCTCCCCAGCCGGCGGTCGTGGCCTCCGGCCGCCGCTTGAGCGCTTGGCGCAGTTCGGCCGACGCCCAGACCACGACCGTCGGGACGAGCAGGACCAGGAATACGCCGTGGGCGGGCTTCCACCCAGCCGACGCCGCGAGCACGGGCGGAGCCTACGGTGCGGGTCGCCAGACGGCGGGCGGCCCTCCCGACACGGGGAAGGCCGCTGGCAGGAGCGCCATCAGCTTGGGGAACAGCGGCGTGAACCGCCCCTCGCCCCACTGGAGCCCCGGTTCGTTGGCGAAGGCCTGGGTGAGCACCCCGGAGATCATCGTCGACACCAGGTAGACCGCCTCCTCGGCGTTGGCGCCGGGCCCCAGTTGCCCGGCCGCCACCGCGTCGGCCAGTGCGGCGCGCTGGAGGGCCACCATCTCGATGCTCGGCGCGAAGGCCTCGGGCGAGGGCTCGAAGCTCGGCACCGGTCGCCAGAAGAGCAGTTGGGCCACGGCACGGTGCTCCAGCGCCCAGCGCCCGCTGGCATCGAGGCCGGAACACAGTGCCGGGAGGCCCGGGTCCGCACGCGACATCGCGTCCCGCAGGGCGTCGAGATGCTGGAGCTGCCCCCGGAGGAAGAGCGCGTCGTAGACGGCCATCAGGGACGGGAAGTACTTGTAGAGCGAGGGGGGCTGGACGCCGAGGCGCCGGGCCACCTCGGCGAGGCTGAGGCCGTTGACGCCCTCTTCGCCCATCACCTCGACCGCGATGTCGAGGATCTCCTCAATGGTCTCGAGCCGTCGCCTCGCCCGTCGATCCGGCCGGGGGGCGTTGGCCGTCCCGTCCTCCACCTGCGGCGTCGCTTCGGTCCCGGGCACTTCCCAAAGTATAGCTTAGGGACTTATTGACAGCAAGAGCTAATAGTATTAGCTTTTGTCGCAACGCCCGACCGAGGAGAGACCGATGGGGACCAAGAACGGAAGGTGGTGGCTGACCCGGGACAGCCAGGGCATGGTGATCGGCACCTCGCCCGAGCGCATTTACGACCTGGTGTCGGACATGCCGCGCATGGGGGAGTGGAGCCCCGAATGCCAGCGGGTGGAGTGGGAGGACGGTGCCACCGGTCCCGCCGAGGGCGCGACCTTCGTCGGTCACAACCGGGGTGGTCCCGCCGGCCTCATGAAGTGGTCCCGTCGGGGGCGCATCCTCGTGGCCGACCGCGGTCGTGAGTTCGCCTTCGTCACGGAGGAGGGTGGTCGGGAGTCGACCGAATGGCGCTACCGGTTCGAGTCCGCGGAGGGGGGGACTCTCGTCACCGAGTCCTACGACGTGAAGTGGATACCGGCGTGGGCCCGCATCGTGGACGTCCCCACCAACCGCCACCGCGAGCTCCACGAGGCCATGCGCCACACGCTCCAGCAGTTGAAGAACGCCGCCGAGGCGAAGGACGAGGTGGACCGGCGTTGACGCGCGACATCTCCCCTGTGCCACCGACACCGACACCGACACCGACACGGCAAGGAGCCATCTCATGATCACCACCTACGAGGCCGCACCGGACATCGACGTCCTGACGTCGAGCTTTCCCGTCCCGGGGTTCGGCCTGATCCCCATCAACGCCTTCGTTCTGCACGCGGCGGAGCCCGTCCTCATCGACACGGGTGCGGTCGTCGAGAGCGACGACTTCATGACGGCGTTGCAGTCGGTCATCGACCCGGCCGACCTCCGCTGGATCTGGCTGACCCACACGGACTTCGACCACATCGGGTCGTTGCACCGCCTCCTGGGTGAGAACCCCCAGATCCGGGTCATCACCACGTTCCTCGGAGTGGGCATCATGGGCCTGTCGGCGCCCCTGCCGATGGACCGAGTCCATCTGGTCAATCCCGGCCAGACGATCAGTGTGGGCGACCGCAGCCTCACCGCGATGAGGCCGCCGACGTTCGACAACCCGATCACCACCGGGCTGTACGACGACCGCTCCGGCGCCCTCTTCAGCGCCGACTGCTTCGGCGCGCTCCTGGCCGAGGTGCCCCAGAGCGCAGAGGACCTCTCCGACGACGAGCTCCACCAGGGCCAGGTGTTCTGGGCGACCGTCGACTCCCCGTGGCTCCACACCGTCGACCCGACCCCCTTCGCCGCGTCCTTGGACGAGATCCGCCAGCTGCGGCCCGACCTCGTCCTGAGCAGCCATCTCCCGGCGGCCTCGGGTGGCTCGTTGGAACGACTGCTGCGTTCCCTCGAGACGGTGCCGGCGGCCGCGCCGTTCGTCGGCCCGGACCAGGTGGCTCTGGAGCAGATGCTGGCCGGCATGACGGGTTCGGCCCCCCACTGAGCGTCCATTCGGCGCCGGCCGACGGCGCCCGACGGGACGGGTCCCGTCGACCGAAGCCCATGGCGTTCGCCGGGCCCAGGTGGGAGGATCTGGGCATGGCCGGGCGCCCAAGGAGCCTCGAGCGGATCACCGTCGCCTTCCTGGTGCTCGCCGCCGTCTGCTGCGTCGCTCAATTCGCACTCTCGTTCTTCGCGCATGTCGCGGTGCGCCCGCCTCCGGGCGGCGTGGGCCCGCCGGCGAAGACCTACTTCGAGGCCTTCGGCCTGTCCGAGGTCGTCCTCACCGCACTGGGTCTTGCGGCCGTCGCGCTCGTGGGCTTCTTGCTGAGCCGCCGCCGACTGCGAGACGAGCACGGGGCCGGGTTCGGGGCCTGGGCCGTCTCGGCCGCCGCCGCCGCACTGGGCGTCCTGGGGTTCCCCTACCTGTTCGGGGTGGCGATCTGCCTGCTGCTCGCCTGCTCGTCGGCGACGAGGAGCCGCTCGACTGCGAGCCGGACGGAACCGACCGCCGCCGTGGGGGCGACGCACCGTTTGAAGGGGTGACGAGCGGGCGATCCGGTCCTCATGGTGAGGCCGCGGAATGCCGACATTGCTCAGGACGATCACGGACCATCGGCCGAGAACTGCCGTAGCCTCGCTCCGGCATGCCCGTTGTTCGTCAGCGACCGACGTCGAGGAGGCAGAGATGGTGCACTTCAGGAGCCGCATCGGGATTCCGCTGGCAATCATCGTGACCGTCGGTGCGCTGGCCAGCGGGTGCAGCGTGGTGTCCAAGGTGAAGCAGGATGTGCACAACATCGAGGGCAACAAGGCGACGATCGATTCGTTCACCCAGAACCTGAATTCGAACAAGAGCACGCCCTTCGAGGCGACGTACACGACGACCGGAAGCTCACCGGCCACCGTGGTCTACGCGGTCGACCCGTCCAGTGGTGGGCTGGCCTTCCACGAGACCCAGACCGGCGCCGATGCGTCCAACCTGCAGGTGATCGTGAACTCGTCAGGCGAGTACGTCTGCAACCGGAGCGGATCGGCCGGCGCCTGGTCGTGCCAGAAGCTCGGGACGGCCGACGCCGCCACCGAGAACAAGATCTTCGACTTCTACACCCCGTCGCACTGGATCTCCTTCCTGAAGGGGGTCTCGCTGGTGGCCGGGCTGGCCGGTGACAAGGTGACGTCATCGACGATGTCGCTCAACGGATTCGACATGAACTGCGTGGACCTGGTCGCCCACGGGGTGCCGGGCACGAGCACCATCTGCAGCACGTCCCAGGGCATCCTCGGATACGTCAAGGTGGCCTCCGACTCGACGAGCTTCCAGATCACGAACTACTCGTCGTCCCCCTCGGCGTCCCTGTTCCAACTGCCGCCGGGCGCCACCGTCACCACCGTCACCACGCCGACGACGCCGACCACGTGAGCGGCAGGCGCGCCGGGCTCGAGGCGGGCTCGACGTTCACCACCCGTTACGACACGTCCGGACCGGGTGTCCGCCTGGCCGTGAAGGACCTGATCGACATGCGGGGCGAGCTGACGACGGCCGGCTGCCGTGCCGTGGCGGCGCGTGCGGTGCCGGCCGAGCGCGATGCCGCGTGCCTCGCCGGGGCCAGGGCGGCCGGGGCGCGCCTCGTCGGGCGCACCAACCTGCACGAGCTGGCCCTCGGCGTGACCGGCGTCAACCAGTGGTACGGGACCCCGGTGAACCCGCTCGACTCCACCCGAGTGCCCGGTGGCTCATCGTGCGGCTCCGCGGTGGCGGTGGCCACGGAANNGTCCGGGACGCCGGTCAACCCGCTCGACCCGGATCTCGTCCCGGGCGGCTCGTCCAGCGGCTCCGCCGTCGCCGTCGCCACGGAGGAGGCGGACGTCGCCTACGGGAGCGACACGGGTGGCTCGGTGCGCATCCCCTCGGCCTGCTGCGGCACGGCGGGCCTCAAGACGACCTGGGGCCGCATTCCGCTCGACGGCGTCTGGCCGCTCTCGCCGAGCTTCGACACCGTGGGGCCCATGGCTCGGGACGTGGCGGGACTGGTGGCCGGCATGCAGCTGCTCGAGCCGGGCTTCACCGTCGTTCCTCTCGGCGACGACGACCTCGTCATGGCCAGGCTGCCCATCAATGCCGACCCGGCGATCACCGAGGCGATCGACACGGCGCTCCACCAAGTGGGCTGGGACTGCAAGGACCTCCCGGTGTCGGGGTGGGACGAGGCCACGGTGCAGGCCGGCCTCCTCCTGGTGGTCGAGGCCTGGCGGTCCGACGCCGCGCTGGTCGAGGCGGACCCGGAAGGCATCGGGGAGGACGTGCTCGCCCGGCTCCGGCTCGGGTCGCAGTTCGACGAGGCCACGGTCAGCGCCGCGTGGCGCGTCCAGCGCGACTGGAAGGCAACCCTGGAACGGGTCTTCCGTGAGGCCGACATCCTCGTCACGCCGACCCTGACGATCTTCCCGCCACGCCTCGATGACGGTGACGACCTCCTCGTGTCGCGCTGCACGCTTCCGGTGAACCTGGCCGGTGTCCCCGCCCTGTCGCTGCCCGTCCCGGCGTCGGGTCGGCTGCCGGCCAGCATCCAGCTGATCGGGCCGGCGGGCAGCGAGGAGCGACTGCTGGCGGCGGGAGCCGAGCTCGAGGCCGCCGTGGCGGGCGGCTGAGCCCGCCGGGCGCTCAGGCGTGGCGCTGCACGAGTCGGCGTCCGATGTCGACCAGGTGCCTGCGCACGACGTCCGGCTCGAGAACCTCGACCGCGTCGGCCAAGCCGGCCAGTTGGCGGGCGACCATGAGCTCCGAGTGGGCTCGTAGCTCCACGTCGACCCGACCGTCCCCCTGCGGTTGGCCGGCGTGCACACGATTCCCGAAGATGTAGCGCAGCACGTCGAGGACAGCCGGATCGGCCCGCAGCCGCACCGTGACCGGCGCCCGCTGGGCGTCGACGGTAGTGACGATGGAGCTCCACGCGGCGGCGAGGTCGAAGTTCTCGGGGCGCACGACGGGTCGCCCCGTTGGCGTTGCCGCCCGGACGCGGCTCACCCGGAACGTGCGCTGGCCGTCGTCGGTTCCCCCGATCAGGTACCAGGTGGTGTTCTTCACCACCAGACCGAGCGGGTGCACGGTGCGGGACGAGGCGCGCCCGTCACGACCGCGGTAGTCCAGCTCGACCTGGACGCCTTCGATCACGGCGCGCTGGAGCACCTCGAGGTGCTCCAGTGGGGTCGGCTCCGCCTGGTCCCAGCCCGCTGCGTCGCGCACCACCGCGCCGGCCGCCGCCTCGGCCTGCTCCCGGAAGGTCGCCGGGAGGGCCCGCACCAGCTTGCGGAGGGCGGCGCGCACCTCCGGCGTCGCCGTCGCCGGTCCGGCGATGAGGAAGAGCGCACGAGCCTCATCCGCGCTGAGCCCGCTCAGGTCGGTGCGCGCGCCGCCGATCAATTCCCAACCGCCGCCCCGTCCGGGCTGGGAGTACACCGGGACCCCCGCCATGCCCAGGCCCTCGAGGTCACGGCGTGCCGTGCGCTCGCTCACCTCGAGCTCGCGGGCCAGCTCGGCCGCCGTCACCCGGCCCCGGGACTGAAGGAACAAGAGGGCAGCGACGAGGCGGTCGGCTCGCATGGGGGACATTCTGGCTCCGAAACTGGCCAGAGGTTGTCCAGTTTGGGGGCGCAGTATGGCCGGGCAGGACCGACGACCACGCCGGCCGGACCGGCAGAAACGGAGACGGACACATGCCAGGACTCGTACCCCCCGTGACCGACGAGCGGGAGGCCCTCCTCGCCTTCCGCTCGCAGCAGCGTGACGCCCTGCGCTACGCCGCGCACGGCCTGACCGACGCTCAGGTGTCGGCCCGGTCGACCGTCAGCGAGCTGTGCGTGGCCGGGCTCATCAAGCACGCGGCCCTGGTCGAGCAGGCCTGGTCCACGTTCCTCGTCACGGCCGATACCGGCGTCTTCGTCTCCCAGGACGACTGGGCCGACGGCTTCCGGCTCGTCCGTGGCGAGACCCTCGACGACGTGGTCGCCTTCGCTGCGGAGCAGGCCCGCCACACCGAGAAGGTGGTGCACGACATCGACGACCTCGGCGGCCTGCTGCCGCCCACCACGGACCTGGTGCCGTGGATCCCGGGGGGCACGGCCTGGACGCCCCGCTGGGTCCTGCTGCACCTCATTGAGGAGACGGCCCGCCACGCCGGCCACGCCGACATCATCCGGGAGTCCATCGACGGCGCCACCTGCTGGACCGTCATGGCGGCCGCAGAGGGCTGGCCGGAGCAGGACCGCGGGTAGAGGGTGCCTGGCGCCAGCCGGCAGGCCGTAGCCTGGCGAGTGCATGCAGATAGAGATCTGGTCGGACTTCGCGTGCCCGTGGTGTGCGCTCGGGCTGGCCCGTCTCGGGGCCGCCCTCCAGGCCTTCGAGCACGGCCATGAGGTCGGGGTCGTGCACCGGTCCTTCGAGCTCGACCCACGGTCGCCCGCCCGCATCGAGAGGTCGGCGGAGGAGGCGGTTGCCGCCAAGTACGGGATGAGCACAGCACAGGTCCGGGCCGGGCACGCGCAGCTCGCCGCCCTGGGGGCGGAGGTCGGCCTGGCCTTCCACTTCGAGCGGGTGCAGCTCGGCAACACCTTCGACGCCCACCGGCTCGCCCAGGCGGCACGCGGCAGCGAGTGCGAGGACGCTCTGGTCGAGATGCTCTTCGCCGCGCGGTTCACCGAAGGCCGCCAGCTCTCGGATCACGAGGTGCTGCGTGACATCGCAGCCTCGGCGGGGCTCGACGAGCACATCACGGAGAAGGTGCTCGCCGGTGAGGCCTACGCCGACGCGGTACGGGCCGACGAGGCGGCGGCGCGCGAGCTCGGAGTCACCGGCGTGCCCTACTTCCTGATCGGCGGCGCCTGGCCGGTGCCCGGCGCCCAGGACACCGAGACGATGCTGATCCTCCTCCGCCGCGCCTGGAGCCGACTAGGCCATTGAGGCGAGCATTTCGTCGATCATCTCCACGGTCGTGTTGGGATGCAGGAAGGCGAAGCGGGCCACCGTCTCACCCTCCCAACTGGTCGGGGTGACGAACCCGACCTGGTCGTGCAGGAGCCGGGCGGACCAGACGTCGTAGTCCTCCTTCCTCCATCCCGGGCGGCGGAAGAGCACGATGGAGAGCCCCGGATCGCGGACGAGCTCGACGTGGGGTGATGCGGCGATGCGCTCGGCCGCCCTCTGCGCCATCGACAGGCCCGCCTCCACGGCGTCACGGTACGCGTCGAGCCCGTTCACGGCCATGGAGAACCACAACGGCAGGCCGCGGGCCCGGCGAGTGAGGTGGAACGCGTAGTCACTCGGGTTCCACTCCTCGGGATTCTCGCTGTGGAGCACCTCGAGGTAGTGGGCGTCCTGCGTGTGCACCGCCTTGGCCAGGTTGGGCTGCCGGTAGATGAGCGCGGCGCAGTCGAACGGCGCGAACAGCCACTTGTGGGGATCGACGATGAAGGAGTCGGCCCGCTCGAAGCCGGTGAAGCGAGCCTGCACGGACGGCGCGAACAACGCGGCAGCGCCGCCGTAGGCACCGTCGATGTGGAACCACAGTGAGTGGTCGGCGGCCACGTCGGCGACACCGGCCAGGTCGTCGACGATCCCGGCATTGGTCGTCCCCGCCGTGGCGACGACGGCGATCACGTCGTCGCGGCGCGGATCGTCCCGGAGGGCCACTCGCAACGCCTCACCGGTCAGGCGGTGGTCGGCGGTGGGCACGGTCAGCGTCCCCACGCCCAGGACGTGGAGCGCCTTGCCGACGGAGGAGTGCGCGTCCTCGCTGATGGCGACGAGCGGCCGGATCGGCGCCTCGGCGTGGCGCCGGTGGGCGGCCGTGTCACGGGCCACCATGAGCGCCGACAGGTTCCCGGCGGATCCTCCGGCCACGAAGCAACCCCCGGCGCCCTCCGGGAGGCCCGCCTGCGCGGCCAGCACGTCGAGCGCCTGGTTCTCGGCGACCACGACCCCGGCGGCTTCCAGCCAGGAGGTGCCGTGCAGGGACGAGCACGAGACGAACATGTCGAAGAGCAGGGACGCCTTGGTGGGCGCGGCCGGGATGAACGAGAGGAAGCGGGGGCTGTCGCAGGACACCACGGCGGTGGCCAGCTTGTCGATGAACAGTTTGAGCACGGCGGCGGCGTCGTTGCCCTCGGGCCTCATGAGTCCCGCCAACTCGGAATGGAGGGACTCGACGAGGCCCCCGAAGTCCAGCGAGACCGGGTCCATGGACAGTCGCTCCCGGCACGCCGCGAAGATCAGGTCGGCCATTTCGTCGTCGTAGTGGAACATGGCGCTCGTCATCGGGCGGGAGAGCCCTCCGGCCCGGGCGCCGAACGCCAGGCCTCCTCGGCGCGGCTGGCCACCTCGTGCAGGGAGGCCCCCGTCTTGGCGGCGACGAGCGCGACGTCGTCGAACTCCGCCTTGGCGCGTCCGTTGGTGACCTTCATCCGGACGGTCATGCCGTCGACGGTGGTCTGTGCCAACTGGCGCGCCACCGGCCAGCGCTCGACGGCAGTGCCCCGGACCCCCATGGTGCCGGTGACACGCTCGATCTCGGAGCGCAGCGAGTCAGCACGCGCCACGTCGGTCAGGACATGCAGGACGTGCCCGGGCCGACCCTTCTTCATCGTGACCGGGCTCACCCAGGCGTCCAAGGCGCCCGCATCGAGAGCTGCGGCCACCGCGTACCCGAGTTGCTCCCCGGTGACGTCGTCGAGGTTCGTCTCGAGCACCAGCGCGGGCTGGCCGGGGCCGACGGCGGTCGACGTCGCTCTTCGGCCGATCACCACCTGGGTGCAGTTCGGCAGGTCGTCCATTTCGCCCGCGCCCCCACCGAAGCCCGATGCCGTGACCGTCATGTCGGGGAGCGGACCGAACGAGGAGCACAAGGTGGCGAGCAGGGCGGCACCGGTGGGCGTGGTCAGCTCTATCCGGACGTCTCGCCCGTAGGTCGGGACGCCTTCGAGCAGACGGACGGTGGCGGGCGCGGGGTTGGGGAGCCATCCGTGCGCGCTGCGCACGGTGCCGTTTCCGGTGGCCACCGGCGACGCATGGACATCATCGACGCCGAGGACCTCGAGCGCCACCGCCGTGCCCACGATGTCGATGATCGCGTCGTGCCCCCCGACCTCGTGGAAGTGCACCTGCTCGACGGGCCGCCGGTGCAGGGCGGATTCCACGATGGCCAGTGAGCGGAACACGGCCAGTGCACGCTGCGTGACGCGCGGCGGCAGTGCGGCATCATCGATCAGGGCGGCGATGACGCCGTGGGTGCGGACCACCACGTCGTCGCCGCTGACGATCGCGCGCGTGCACGCGATGCCGCCACGCAGGGCCGCCTCCACCTGGAGGTCCCAGCCCGGAAGGTCCAGCCGGTTCAGCAGGGCGCGGACCTCGTCAACGTCGGCGCCCGCGTCGAGGAGAGAGCCGAGCGCCATGTCCCCGGCGATGCCGGCGAAACAGTGGAACCACGCCACCGTCTCCACGTCCACGTCCACGTCGGCGTCGGTGGTCGTCACGGGAGGAGCCGCGCGATGGCGCATGCCGCGCCGTAGCCGTTGTCGATGCCGACGACCGTGATGCCGGACGAACAGGCGGCGAGCATGGTGAGCAGCGCGGTCACGCCCTCGAGCGCGGCGCCGTAGCCGGTGCTGGTCGGCACGGCGACGACCGGCGCCGGAGTCAGTCCGCCGACGACGCTGGCCAGCGCGCCCTCCATGCCGGCGATCACCACGACGGCGTCGGCCATGGCAATGGTGTCGACCTCGGCCAGTAACCGGTGCAGCCCGGCGACGCCGCAGTCGGCGAGCAGGGTGCGGTCGAAGCCGAGCGCATTGAGGACCGAGGAGCACTCGGTGGCGACGGGGAGGTCGGCGGTCCCGGCCGTGACCACGACGACGGAGCCTTCCCGCCGGGGCGCGGGACGGAAGACCACCGTCGAGAAGGGTCCGCTCTCCGCCACGGCGGGGGGAGCCAGACCCAGAGAGGTAGCCACCGCGGCGACGGCTTTCACCTGGGCTTCGGCCGCCCGCGTCAGCAGGACGGGACCATCGGTCGCCGTGAGCAGCTCCTCGACGACCGCGGCGGCGTGCTCGGGCGTCTTGCCTGGGCCGTAAACCGCCTCGGGCATGCCGAGGCGCAGGTCGCGGTGGTGGTCCACCCGGGCGAAGCCCAGGTCCGAGTAGGGCAGGCGGCGCAGTTGCCGCACGGCGTCGTCGGGCGTGCATTGGCCCGCTGCGACCTGTTCGATGAGCACGCGAAGCGAAGAAGCGTCCATGACCTGCTCTATCCTGCCCAACTGTGAACCCGCCTGCGACCACGGTCGCCTACTTCGGCCCAGCCGCGACCTTCACCCACGAGGCGCTGCTGACCCAGCTGGACCTGGCCAAGGCCGACCTGAGGCCTCTCGGATCGATCACGGCGGTGCTCGAGTCGGTGGCCCGCGGCGAGGCCGACCTCGGGTTCGTGCCCATTGAGAACGCAATCGAGGGCACTGTCAGCGCCACCATCGACGGGCTGATCCACGACGTCGACCTGCACATTCAGCGGGAGGTCGTCATGGACATCCACCTCCACCTGATGGCTCGTCCGGGCACCGGACTCTCCGACATCCGCTCCGTGTCGTCCTACCCCCATGCCCTCGCCCAGTGCCAGAAGTACCTGGCCGGGGCGCTGCCCGCGGCGGAGCAGCGAGCGGCGAACTCCACCGCCGACGCGGCACGGGTGCTCGGGGAGTCGGGCCCTCCCGACGAGGCCGCGATCGCCCCCCGGCTCGCGGCCGAGCGCTACGGCCTGGTCATCCTCGCCGAGGATGTGGAGGACCATCCGGACAATCAGACCCGCTTCGTCCTCCTCGCCCGGACCCGGGTCCCCAAGCCCACGGGCCATGACAAGACGAGCATCGTCTGCTTCCAGCGGGCCGACCATCCGGGCAGCCTGCACGGGATCCTCGGTCAGTTCGCGGCGCGCAACATCAACCTGACCAAACTCGAGTCACGCCCGACCAAGCAGGCCCTGGGCGACTACTGCTTCGTCATCGACCTCTCCGGGCACGTCGGCGACGAGGTCGTGGCCGACTGCCTGCGTGACCTCCATGCCGGACTGGCCGGCGTGAAGTTCCTCGGTTCGTACCCCGCGGCGGGGGAGCACGGTGCCGAGCAGCGACGCCAGGCCGATGCGGCCTGGCAGGCCGCCGACGACTGGCTGCGCGGGCTGCGGGGCTCTATCGAGTGACGGGCTGCGCGCGGGTGTGCTCGAGCGACCCCGGCAGGCGCCGTGCGATCACCAGGGCCAGGACGGCCGCCAGCGCGGCAGCGGCGAAGGCGATGACCACGCCACCCGCGATCGGCCGGGTGCCCCTCGAGACGGCGGCGACCGCCGCGCCTCCGACGCCCACGCCGAGCGCGATCCCGAGCACGTCGGCGAGGTTCAACGACGCGGAGGCCCAGCCCTCCCGTCCAGGCGGCGCGGCGCGCAGCATCATCAGCGAAAGCGGCGCGTAGCTGAGGCCCATGCCGAACCCGGCGACGGACCACGCCACGAAGGCCTCCCAGACGGGCACGCCGGGGCGGAGTTGCCACGCCATGCCCGCCGTCCCGGCCAGGATGAGCAGCAACCCGGTGCGCACCAGGCGGGACCCCTCCCACTGGAGGTTGAGCCGGGCCTGGAGCCACGAGCCGGCGGTCCATGCCAACGTGGACGCGGTGACCACCGCGCCGGCCATGAGGGTGCTGTGGTGGCGCACCGTGGTGATCGTCAGTGTGACGTAGGCGTCTGCTCCGAAGAACGCGAACGTGAGGAGCCCCCGGCTCAGGATCGTGGCGGGGAGCCCCCGGGCGCCGCGCAGCGTGCCGGGCGGGAGCAGGCGCCGCAGCGGTGCCACGCCGACGAGGGCGGCGAGGGCGGCGAGGGCGAGGCCGACGAGCAGGTCGCGGGAACCGAGCGCGGCGAGGATGAGCGCGGCACCGACGGCGGTGCGGACGGCATCGGCGACCCGGTGCTCGACCGCCGGTGCCGCGTCCGGCCGGCCGAGCCGGAGGAGTGCGGGGACGGCGATCGGGCCGGCGACCGCCACCAACGGGATCAGGCCCAGGAACACCCAGCGCCACCCGGCGAGGTGGGCGACTGCGGCGGCCACGCCGGGGCCCACGATGCCCGGCACGACCCACGCCGTCGACAGCACGGCCATCATCCGCGCCCGCTGCATCTCCCGCAGGCTGCGGCCGATGGCCACATAGGCGACAGCCGGAATGGCCCCGGCGCCGAGTCCCTGCAGGCAGCGGCCGCCGACGAGCACCCACATGGAGGGGGCGAGGCCGGCCACGAGAAGTCCGGCCGAGAACAGCACCAGGCCGGCGATGTACGGACGCGCCGGACCGTGCCGGTCGGCGTCGCGTCCCGCCACGACGATCCCGATGAGGGAGGCGAGCTGGAAGCTCGCGAAGACCCACCCGTAGAGCTCCAACCCCTTCAGGTCGCGGGCCACCAGCGGCATCACGGTCACGACCGCCAGCGCCTCGGACGCGATGAACGTGACGGTGAGCACGAGCCCGAGCGTCAGCGCCCTCCTGTGCGGCGCCCACAGCCCGTCCCCCGAAACACCCTGGCTCACGAGGGCGAGACTACGGGCAGGAGCCGCTGGTACTCTGCGGCGGGGAGGGCACATGGCGTTGCAGAGCATTGACGTCGACCAGCATCTGTTCGAGTCGCGAACCACCTGGGCCGATCACATCGATCCCGCCCGGCGTTCGGACGCGCTCTCCATCTCGGACGACGATGCGGGGTGGCCCTGGTTGACGTGGCGAAGCCAGCGCCTCACCCCGTTGGAGGTCCCGATCCCGGAACGATCACACCTGATCGGTGAGGACAGGCTGCGAAGGTTGCGCGGCGAGCGCGCGCCGGCGCCCTTCGAGGAGCTCGTCCCGGAGTCCTACCGCCTCGCCGGCCCGCGCCTGGCGTCGCTCGACGAGTTCGGCGTGGACGCTGCGGTCATGTTCCCCAACTACGGCCTCCTGTGGGAGCAACGGCTGGCGTCGGACCGCGGTGCGCAGCGAGCGAACGCGCGGGCCTACAACCGCTTCATGGCCGACGTCTGTGGTGAAGCTGCCGAGAGGCTCTTCGGTGTGGCGCACGTCCTGCTGCACGACCCCGCCTGGGCCGTGCAGGAGATCAGGCGGGTGCGGGCCCAGGGCGTCCGCCTGGCCATGATCGCCCCTGCGCCCGTGGACGGGAAGCCGCTGTCGCATCCCGACTTCGACCCGGTCTGGGCGGCCTTCAGCGCCGAGGGTGTGGCACCGGTCTTCCACGTGTCCGATTTCGAGAGCCCGATCCACCCCGCCTGGCGGCAGGGCGAGCAGGAGGACGGCGAGCAGCTCTTCGATTCGATCTTCTTGTACCTCGCCCCCGCCGTCGCGCTCGCCAACCTGATCCTGCACGGGGTGCTCGAACGATTCCCCGACCTGCGCATCGGCGTCGTCGAGCTGACGGCGAGCTGGGTGCCGAGTTTCCTCCTGCACATCGACGGGGCGTCGGACTTCTACACCCAACGTCACGGCGAGCCCTTCCGCCGGCTGGCCGAGCGCCCGTCGGACTACTTCCTGCGCCAGGTGCGGGTCGCCGCGTTGCCCTACGAGATGCCGAACCGCCTCGTTCCCAAGGTGGGTGACGAGACGTTCATGATCGGCAGCGACTGGCCGCACGCCGAAGGCGTCGCCGACCCCATGGCCGCGGCCCAGCGGGCCGTGGCGGGTCTGGCCGATCCGGCCCGCCGGAACCTCCTGGGGGCCAATGCCGCATGGCTCCTCGGCCTGTGACCATCGACCTCGAGGCCGCCGCCGCCGAGCGCGAGCGGCTCCGCACGGAGTACCTCCGGGAGCCGGCGAGCCGACCGCCGTCCGAGGCTCGCGGCGTGCACCACCTGGCGCTGCTGTGCTCCGACGTGGAGCGCACCATCCGCTTCTACCAGGAGCTGCTCGGGTTCCCGCTGGTCGAGCTGTTCGAGAACCGGGACTACCAGGGCTCGACGCACCTCTTCTTCGACCTGGGCCATGACAACACGCTGGCGTTCTTCGACTTCCCGGACCTCGGCCTCGGGCCGTACGCCGAGGTGCTGGGCGGCTTCCACCATCTCGCCATCTCCGTCGAGAAGGCACAGTGGGACGCGGCCCGCGCCCGGCTCGAGGGGGCCGGGGTCACGACACAGATAGAGAGCGAGATCTCCATGTACTTCGCGGACCCCGATGGCGTGCGGCTCGAGCTCATCGCCGAGGATCTCGGCTCGCTGTACGGGACCCCTCTGCACTGATGGCGGTCACGGGGCTGGCCAACCTGGCCGTGAAGGTCATCGATCTCGAGGGGGCGTGCGCCTGGTACAAGGCTGCCGGTGCGAGCGTGACCGAGCCGGTCGAGTGGGAGAACGGACGCCGCGCCGACGTCAAGCTCGGTGTGCTCGACCTGACCCTCTTCACGCAGGCGATCTACGAGGATTCCTGCAGTCTGCCGGCGGAGGGGTTCCTGCACCCGGCGCTGTTCGTGGACGACCTCGATGCGGAGCTCGCGCGCCACGAGGTCCTCTGGGGTCCACGTACGGTGAGCGGCACCTTCGGTACCCGGCGCATCGCCTTCGTCGAGGCCCCCGGCGGCATCCGCCTCGAGTTCATGCAGCAGGTGGAAGAGCCCGCGGGCTGACGTTCCCACCTGCATCACCACCCGGCAAGAGAAGACCACGCGTGGGGCGGCACGTTGTCGTGGGGGGCGTCGTTTGATGTCGGTTCCTCCATCCCGTCCGGCGGTGAACCTCGCGTGTGAGGATTTCGCAGACCCGATGCCACAGGAGGACTGCGATGACGACGATCACCGACACGGCTGCACCGGTCGTACCCAAGCACGGGTACACCAAGGATGGGACCCCCGTCTACGCCCGCACGCACCACTTCGTGAGGACCGACACGGTGGCGCAACGGATCAACGCCGCCGTGGGCCTCAAGATCACGATCCTCGTCGGCACCATGTGGTGCGCCTACCTCTTCGCCGTCATCGCCTTCGTCAGCCTTCCCTCCACGATCAAGCAACACAGCGCCACCGTGATCGTGCTGTGGCTGTCGTCCGAGTTCATTCAGCTCGTCCTGCTGCCCATCATCATCGTGGGCCAGAACATCCAGTCGAGGGCGGCCGATGCGCGGGCGACCAAGACATTCGAGGACGTCGAGGACGCCCGCAGGAAGATCGAGCACGCCATCTCGCTGCTCGACGTCAACACCGAGGGTGGGCTGCACGACGCCGTCGCCATCATCACCGCGGCCATCAACGCCAAGGCCGCGCCGGGTGGTGCGGCGACCTGACGACCGGGCCGAGACTTGGTCAGGCCTCGTCGAGCTCGAGGCGGAGGGCAGGGTCCTCGCTGGCGACCGACGCGAGAGCGCGAACCTCGCGCCGGGACGGCAGTGTCGCCATGGCAACCGCTGCCGTGGCGACCAGCAATCCGGCCGCGATGGAGAAGGCCAGTGAGTACCCGTCGGTGAGGGCCGCCGCATGCGTCACGCCGCCGTGATGGCCCGCCAGCGCTCGACGCGCTATTCCCACCGTGAGGGTGGGACACGTCCGCGTCCGGCGGGAATCGGACATGGGATGGCTCGACGAGGGAAGACCCGGTCTACCGAGTCGGTGTGACAGGCTCTGCTGCCATGCCCGAGCCACCCGTGGAGCTGCGCCGGCCGGAGGCCCTTGCACCCGGCGTTCCCTACGCGTACGCCGCCACCACGGCGGGCCGCCCTCTCCTGGTCTTCACGGCCGGCGCGTGTCCGCTCGACGGGTCGGGAACGATCGTCGCGCCCGGTGACGTGGTAGCCCAGGCCGAACAGGTCATGGCCAATCTCCACGCCGCCCTGCACGCGGCCGGGGCGAAGCTCGACGACGTCGTCAAAGTCACCGTCTATGTGGCCAGCGATGAACGGACGGAGCTCGTGGCCGCCTGGGGCGTGGTGCGCCGGCACTTCGACGAGCACGATCCACCCTCCACGCTGCTCGGGGTCACCGCTCTCGGCTACCCCGACCAGCTGGTCGAGGTCGAAGCCATCGCCGCGCTGGGCGGCTGAGCCGAGAAGGAGACGAGAAATTCCGGGCGGTGTGTCGAATTCGGCCGGTGCCGTTCGTACAGGAGGTGACCGCCGGCGGCGGGCGGGGGTCGACGAGTGACGGAGGCAGTGTCATGGGAAGGATCGTGGTCAGCGAGTTCGTGTCGTTGGACGGGGTGATGGAGGACCCGGGGGGCGCAGAGGGCACGAAGCACGCGGGCTGGACGTTCCGCTTCGAGCGGGGTCCCGAGGGCGACCGGTACAAGCTCGACGAGGTGCTGGACGCGGAGGCGCTGCTCCTCGGACGGGTGACCTACGAAGGCTTCGCGCGGGCCTGGCCGGCCATGGAGGACCCGGTGGGCTTCGCCGACAAGATGAACACGATGCCCAAGTACGTGGTCTCCTCCACCTTGCACGACGAGGACGCCACCTGGAGCAACTCCACGGTCGTGCGGGGCGACACGGTGCACGAGATCCGCGCGCTGAAGCAGCGCGTGGAAGGCGACCTCCTCGTCGCGGGCAGTGCGTTGCTCACGCAGGCGCTCCTCGAGAACGGTCTCGTGGACGAGCTCCGGCTGATGGTCTTTCCGGTCGTCCTGGGAAGCGGCAAGCGGCTGTTCGGCGACGTGTCGGCGCCGCTCACCCTGTCCCTCTACGCCGTGATGAATGTCGGGGAGGGCATTGTGATCTTGACCTACCGCTCGGCTGGGACCACGGCCGAGGTGGGCGGGGCCTAGCCCGGGCAGCTCCGGGATCGAGAAGCAGACCACACGACGACAAAGAAGGGGAGAAACCCATGACGCAGTACCTCTTGAGCGTGGCGATGACCGATGGGGCGCCACCGCGCCCCCCGGGGGAGATGCAGGCGGCCTACGAGCAGGTCGACCGGTTCAACAGCGAGTTGCAGTCGACCGGGAGCTGGGTCTTCGCCGGCGGCCTCATGCCGGCGTCGTCAGCGACGGTCGTCCGGGCCGACGGGGACGAGATCCTCGTGACGGACGGCCCGTTCACCGAGTCCAAGGAGCACATCGGCGGGTTCTGGGTCATTGAGGCGCCCGATCTCGATGCGGCCCTCGCCTGGGCGAGCAAGGCCACGCGGGCCTGCATGCAGCCGGTCGAGGTGCGGCCGTTCCAGGAGAACCCGGAGACCTGATGCCGGGAGGGCCCGGCGGGGAGCGCGTGGTCGACATCGAGCGGATCTTCCGGGAGGAGTACGGTCGAGCCGTCTCGGTCCTGATCCGGGCGTTCGGCGACATCGACCTGGCCGAGGAGGGGGTCCAGGACGCATTCACCATCGCGGCGACGCGGTGGCCCGAATCCGGCCTGCCGCCCAGTCCGGCCGGGTGGATCATCACCACGGCACGCAACCGGATCCTCGACCGCCTGCGGCGCGAAGCCTGCCGCGCCGATCGCCAGGCGCAGGCCGCCCTTCTCCACCAGCGCGACGCACGCGATGAGGAGCTGACCGTGCACGATGACCGCCTTCGGCTGATGTTCACCTGTTGCCATCCGGCGCTGGCCCCCGAGGCCCGGGTCGCCCTGACGCTCCGGCTGCTCGGAGGCCTCTCGACGGCCGAGATCGCCCGCGCCTTCGTCGTGCCCGAGTCGACCATGGCCCAGCGCCTCGTGCGGTCCAAGGCGAAGATCCGTGATGCCGGGATTCCCTACCGGGTCCCGAGCAGCGCCGAGCTGCCGGACCGGCTCCGCTCCGTGCTGGCCGTGATCTACCTCGTGTTCAACGAGGGCTACGCCGCCACGTCAGGCGACCAGCTCGGGCGCGAGGACCTCGGCGCGGAGGCGATTCGCCTCGGCGAGCTCCTCGCCGCACTGATGCCGGACGAGCCCGAGGTCCTGGGATTGCTGGCGCTCATGGTGTTGATTGCCGCCCGCCGCCCGGCGCGCTCGGGCGCTGACGGCGCGCTTGTCCCGCTGCCCGAGCAGGACCGCACGCTGTGGGATCCGCGGCTGATCACCAGGGGCCAGGAGCTCGTGCGGGCCTCTCTCCGGCGGAACATCCCGGGCCGCTACCAGCTGCAGGCCGCCATCAACGCGGTCCACAGCGACGCGGTCAGCGCGGCGGACACGGACTGGTCCCAGATCCTGGCCCTCTACGACCAGCTGCTCGCCCTGGAGCCGTCCCCGGTCGTCGCCCTCAACCGCGCGGTCGCCGTCGCCGAGGTCCGGGGCGCCGAGGCCGGCCTGACGGCCCTCGACGGGCTGCCGCTCGAGGCGTACTACCTTCTCCACGCCGTGCGGGCCGATTTCCTACACCGCCTGGGCCGGTGCACCGAGGCGGTCGCCGAGTACGACGTGGCTCGCGCCCTGACGGCCAACGAGGCCGAGCAGGCCCTTCTGGCGCGTGCCCGGAATGCTGCGGCCGGGTCGCCCGGTCGATGACCGAGTAGGGGCGCCACCAGGTGGCCCGTCACACTCGAGGCCCAGCGCACCGTCGGGCCACGCATGAAGCTGTACCTTGCTGGCCCGGCTGTCGATGAGCCCCTGGTGCACGCGTGTCAGGATCATCGTCGAGCCTGACTGAGTCGGTGGCTGCGGTCCTGAGGGAAGAGCGAGAGTGATGGAACACAACGACGGCGCCGGAGGCTCTTCGACCGACGAGCTACGGCAGCGATACCGGCTGGAGCAACAGAAGCGCATACGCCCCGATGGCATGGCCCAGTGGCGTGAGCTGGGGGAGGAGTTGGACCGGGACCCGTTCGTCGAGCCGGGGTTCACCAGGGATCCTGTCGTCGAGGAGACCACCGTCGTGGTCGTCGGAGGCGGATTCGCCGGGATGCTCACGGCGATCGACCTGGGCAAGCACGGGATCACCGACTTTCGGATCGTCGAGAAGGCCGGGGACTTCGGCGGTACCTGGTACTGGAACCGGTACCCCGGCTGCATGTGCGACGTCGAATCCTTCGTGTACCTGCCGCTCCTCGAGGAGACCGGCTACATGCCGACCGAGCACTACGCCAGCGCGACGGAGATCTTCGAGTACTCGAGGTTGCTGGCCCGCACGTTCGACCTGTACCCCCATGCGCTCTTCCAGACCGATCTCACCGGGGCCGAGTGGGACGAGGACGCCCTGCGCTGGGGGGTCACCACCAGCAGGGGCGACCGGCTCTCCGCCCGGTTCCTCGTCCTGGCCGGGGGCATCCTGCACAAGGCCAAGCTCCCCGGGATCCCCGGGATCGACGAGTTCGCCGGCAAGGCCTTCCACACCAGCCGCTGGGACTATCGCTACACCGGCGGCGGCCCGACCGAGCCGATGGACCGGCTGGCCGACAAGCGTGTGGGCATCATCGGCACCGGCGCCACCGCGGTGCAGGTGGTGCCGCAGGTCGCCCGGGTGGCCAAGGAGCTCTACGTCTTCCAGCGCACCCCGAGCGCGGTGGGGGTCCGCAACCAGCAGCCCACCGACGTCGAGTGGTTCGAGAGCCTCCAACCCGGCTGGCAGCACGACCGGATCGTCAATTTCACCCAGGCGGTGACCGGCGCGCAGCCCGCGGTGGACCTGGTGAGCGACGGCTGGACGGAGGTCATGTGGGTCGACACCCAGCGAGGATCGGGCTCGGAGCATGATCTTGAAGCGCTGGAGCGGATCGACTTCGAGGTGATGGAGGCCATCCGGCAACGGGTCGAGAACGTGGTGGAGGACCCCGAGACGGCCGAAAGGCTGAAGCCGTACTGGGGCAAGCACTGCAAGCGCGTCTGCTTCCACGACGAGTACCTCCCGTCCTTCAACCGGCCGAACGTCCACCTGGTGGACACCGAGGGACGAGGTGTCGACGAGATCACCGCCCGCGGGCCGGTCGTCGACGGTGTCGAGTACCCGGTGGACCTGCTCATCTACGCCTCCGGGTTCGAAGTCACCACGGATCTGCACCATCGGCTCGGCTTCGACCCCAAGGGCGTCGGAGGGGTTGCGCTCTCGGAGCGCTGGGCCCGGGGTGCGCACACGCTGCACGGGGTGCTGGCCAGCGGATTCCCCAATCTCCTCCTGATCAGCCTCGTCCAAGGTGGGTTCGGCACGAACTTCTCACATCTGCTCTCCGAGTCGGCCAAGCACGTCGCCCACATCATCGAGGCCTGCGTGGAGGAGGGGATCGTCACCATCGAACCGGACGAGGCCGCCGAAGAGGAGTGGCTGGCGGTTCTCCTCGGCGTCGGCGCCGCTGGTGCCCGCTACTTCCAGGCCTGCACGCCCAGCTTCTACAACAGCGAACAGCAGGCGATCGATGCGCGGGCTGCCCGCAACCTCACGTACTCGGGGAGCCTCCTCGACTACATCGGCTACCTCGAGCGCTGGCGTGCGGAGCCCGACTTCGCTGGCGTCAGGACGCGGCGAGCGGAGGCCATGGAGAACGGCTGATCCGCCCTTCCCGCCTTGAACCCCAAAATCCCTGGTGTGAGATGCTTTCCGTGTGAAGGTGCACCTCGTCGACGGGACCTACGAGTTGTTCCGCCACTTCTACGGCGCCCCGTCCCATCGCAACGACGCGGGGCGGGAGGTGGCGGCCGTCAGAGGGGTGGTCAGCTCGGTGCTCCAGTTGCTGGGCGAGGGCGCCACCCACGTGGGCGTCGCCACGGACCACGTGATCGAGTCGTTTCGCAACGAGCTGTGGCCGGGCTACAAGACCGGCGAAGGGGTCGATCCTGAGCTGTGGTCCCAGGCCTGGCCGCTGGAAGAGTCCCTGACGGCCCTGGGGGTGCTCGTGTGGCCGATGGTAGCGGTCGAGGCCGACGACGCACTTGCGAGCGCGGCGGCCGTCGCCGCTGACGACACCGGCGTCGAGCAGGTCATCATCTGCACGCCGGACAAGGACCTCGGGCAGTGCGTCCAAGGATCACGCGTGGTCCAGCTCGACCGGCGCAAGAACCTGTTGATCGACGAGGGCGGCATCGTCGCCAAGTTCGGCGTCGCACCCGACTCCATCCCCGACTATCTGGCCCTCGTCGGCGACAGCGCCGACGGGTTCCCCGGATTGGCCGGCTGGGGCGCAAAATCCGCCGCCACCGTCCTCGCCCGCTGGGGTCATCTCGAGGCCATCCCTCCCGACCCGGCCGACTGGGAGGTCACGGTGCGGGGCGCCGCCAAGCTGGCTGTGACGCTGCAGGACCGCCACGAGGACGCCGTGCTGTTCAAGGAGCTGGCCACGCTGCGGGTCGATCGCTCCCTCCTCGGTGGGGTCGAGGACCTCCGGTGGCGGGGGCCCACGGGTGACTTCGCCCGCGTCTGCGCCGATCTCGACGCTTCCGGCCTGAGCCGCCGGGCGGAGGCGCTCGCAGCGGCGCGCTGAGACGTGGTCGGGCCCGTCGCACCCGACCACGCAGGCGTAGACTCCCGAAACGGCAAAGACACCCGCCCCAACGGCCAGTGGTCGTCGTGCGTTCGCACACCGGCTCCCCGCAGAGCGCGGGAGCCGGGTGGTGCCAGACGTCGCTCCGGCCCCTGCGAAGACGGCCTCGTGACGACGAGCTGGCGGGTCCTCTCGCTCGACCACCGCGATCCTCTCGCCCCGATGGAGGAGATCGTGCGCCTGATCGATCTCGCCGGGACGTCCATGGCGGCCGCCTACAGCCGCAGCGATGTGGTCGAGGCGCTCAACGAGCAGCAGCCCGCCGCGGTGGCGCTCGCCTCGGGCCAGCTGGTCGGCGTGGCCGTCGCCCGCGTGGCCGGCCGGGACGCCCACCTGCTCGCTCTGGCGCTGCACCCGCAGTGGAGGAACCGGGGCATCGGCTCTGCCCTGCTGCGCGAGCTCGACCAGGAGGTCATCCATCACGGTGCACACCGCGTGCTGGCGCTCGTGGAGCCCGGGCAGGTCGGCGAGGTCGCCTTCTCGCACCAGGGGTTCGAGCGCGTCGACGGGTTGCACCTCTTCGTCCGCGCCGCTTCCATGGTCCCCGAGGAGCTGGCCATCGTGGAGCGCTACGGCGGTCACTTCCCGGCGTCGGGGCTGTGGGAGGACATGAAGGGCTTCTCGTCGACGAAGGTGCTCCTGAATCGACGCATCGTTGCCCCGCTGTCGCACTCGGAGCTGGCTGAGCGCATCGGGTTGCGGGCGCCGGCCGCCGTCATGCTGTTCGGTCCCCCGGGCACCGGAAAGACGTCCTTCGCACGTGCGATCGCGTCGAGGCTCTCCTGGGCCTTCGTGGAGCTGCATCCCTCCCTGCTGGGTCACGGGACGGAGGCCGCTGCGTCACTCCGGGGCGCGTTGACCGACCTGGGTCATGTCGACCGGCTGGTCTGCTTCATCGACGAGGCGGATGAGATCGCGTCGGCCCGGGACGCGCGGCCCGAGAGCCAACCCATCGTGAACGAGCTGCTCAAGGCCATCCCGATCTTCAAGTCGCGTCCCGGTCGTCTCATGGTCATGGCGACGAATTCGATCGCGGCCATCGACCAGGCTCTGCTCCGTCCCGGACGGTTCGACCTGATCGTCCCGGTGGGAGCGCCCGATCGCGAGGGGCGCAAGGAGCTGGCGGGGGAGTTCCTGGGGTCATGTGACCCCGCCGACATGGCGGAGCGCACCGAGGGCTTCACACCGGCCGACTTCGCGTTGGCCGAACAGCGCGCCGCCCAACTCGCCTTCGAGCGGGCGCTCGGTGGAGGCGACGCCACGGTCACCTCCACCGACTGTCTCGATGCCGTGGCCCGCACCAAGCCCTCGGTCAACAAGGAAGCCGCAGCGGCGTTCGACGACGAGGCCGCCACCTTCGCCCGGCTCTGAGCGCGGGCCGGCCGCCTACCCGCCGAGGTAGCTGGCCGACACGGCCTCTTCCATCTCCGCCGGCGAGCCCCGGTGGGCGATCACGCCCTGCAGCACCACGGCCGCGAAGTCGGCGATGGGGAGTGCGGTGCGGGCGAACTGCTCCACCAGGAGGATCGACAGTCCCCCCGCCGCGAGCTCACGGACCTTGTCGTAGAGCTGCGTCACCACAATGGGAGCCAGTCCCATGGACAGCTCGTCGAGCAGCAGCAGCTTCGGGCTGGTGGCGAAGGCCCGGGCCAGCGCGAGCATCTGCTGCTCACCGCCCGACAGCGTCCCGGCCAGCTGCTTGCGTCGCACGGCGAGCTGGGGGAACTGCGTGAAGGCCACGTCCTCTATCCAGTCCATCGGCACCCCGACCTGTGTGGCCATCAGGAGGTTCTCCCGCACGCTCAGGTTGGGGAACACGCCCCGGCCCTCGGGCACGGTGCAGATTCCCCGGCGGGCCCGTCCGTCCGCGGAGATGCTGGTGACCGGGTTGCCCTCGAAGCGCACCTCGCCGCCGCTCGGGGCGAGCGTGCCGGCGCAGACGTTGAGCAGGGTGGTCTTGCCGCCGCCGTTGGGCCCGAGGAGGGCGACCACCGATCCGGTCGGGACCTCGAGGCTCACGCCGTGCACGACCTCGATCGAGCCGTAGCCGGCTCGGATCTCGCGGAGCTCGAGGATCGGCGGGACCGTCCCGGGCTCCGGCGCGGACGCGCTCACGGAGTCCCCAGGTAGGCGTTGACGACGACCGGATCGCTGCGGACCTCGTCGGGCGTCCCGCTGGCGATGATCTCGCCGTAGTCGAGGACGTGGATGAGCGCGCAGGTCCCCATGACGAGGCCGACGTCGTGCTCGACCAGGCAGATGGCGAGCCCCCGCTCGTCGACGAGCTGTCCCAGCAGCCGGCCGAAGGCCTCCGTCTCCTGTTCGGTCTGCCCCGAGGCGGGCTCGTCGAGCAGGAGGACCTTGGGCTGGGTCATGAGGGCGCGCGCGACCTCGACCACCCGCGCCCGCCCCGTCGGCAGCTCGCTCACCTCGCGCTCGGCCACGTCGCCGAGTCCCACCAGCTCAATCGTCCGCTCGGTCTCCGCGCTGACGTTGATCCTGCCGCGCCGGCTCCACGAATTGCGGATTTCGCCGGCCACCCGGATGTTGTCGCGCACACTGAGCGAGGTGAACAGCTCGAGCCGCTGGTAGGTGCGGGCCAGGCCCCGTCGGGCGCGCGAGGCCGGCCCGGCCCTGGTCACGTCGTGCCCGTCGATCCTCACCCGTCCGGTCTTCGGCTCGAGGAGCCCGCTGACGATGTTGAACAGCGTGGTCTTGCCGACTCCGTTGGGACCGATGAGGCCGGTCACACCCCCGGCGGCCACCGAGAGCGAGACGTCGCTCAGCACCTGCGCCCCGCCGAAGGCCATCGACACGTCCGAGACCTCAAGAACGGGCATCGGCCACACCCTCCACGGCCGCCGCACTCCCCACGGCCACCGATTGGGCCGCCGGCCGCCCGGGTGCCGGCGGCGCCGTGACGGCGCCGGTCCGGAAGGCATCGGGCCGCACCACCCGCCCCAGGGCCGGCACGGCGACCGCGACGGCGACCGTGGCCAGCACGAACCACCAGTTGCCCATCACCTTCGTGAGCACGAGGACATAGGCGACGGCCTCCGCCACCACGCCGAGCGCGAGCACGCTCTTGACGTTCCACAACGGGCGGTAGCTGGCCACGATCTGTGGCACGGCTCCGCTGGGGTTGCGACCCAGGCTGATGCCGACGAGGGCCGGGGCCACCAGGGACAGGTTGGCCAGGGTGTTCCAGATGCCCCCGCCGCCGTGATCCGTGCTCAGGTTGGTGAAGGTGCTGGTGAGGGCCGTGAATGCGGTGCCCGCCAGGATCCCGCCCATCAGGGCGCCGGCCACGCTGCCGATGCCGCCCACCACGGTCAGCATCACGAGGGCGAGGCTGATGAAGATGATGTACGTGTTGGCGGTGACGCTGGCCGAGGCCGCGGAGAGCAGCACGCCACCGAGCCCGGCGATCGCCGCCGACAGCATGAAGACCGACAGCTTCAGCTTCACCACGTTCTGGCCGAGGGTGGCCGCCGCCGCCGGGCTGTCCTTCATGGCCGTCAGGCGCCTCCCGTAGTTGCTCCGACGAAGGGCGATGAGGCCGATGCCCACGAGGATGAATACGCAGACCGAGGTCGTGAGGAAGGTCTTGGTCGAGCTCAGGTCGACGGGCCCGAGCTTCAGCGGCGGGATCTGCAGGGTGCCCTCGTCGAAGATCGAGAAGTGCAGGTGGAAGATGGGCAGGACGTGCGGGGCGATGTCGGCGAGGATCATGTCGGAGACGAAGACGCCGAAGGCCAGGGTGGCCAGAGCCAGGTAGAGGCCGCGCAGTCGGAGCGCGGGCAGCGCGATGAGCCCACCCACCAGGGCGGTCACCGCCACGCCGATGAGCAGTCCCCACGGGGTGATCCGCTGGGCGAGGCCCGTGCCGGAGAGCCCGAGGTGGAACACGATGATCGTCGCGATGGCCCCGAAGGAGACCGGGGCCAGATTGATCTCACCGGCGTAGCCGGTGAGCAGCGTGAGGGACAGGGCGATGATGCCGTAGGTGATGCCGATCGTGAGTGCCCCCATGTCGTTGGCTCCCATGATCTGCTCCAGGAGCAGGACCACGACGAGGAGGATCAGGCCCCAGGTGACGGCCGTCCGCATGGTGGGGACCGTGAAGCGCTCCCTGGTCCGCAGCAGGGTGGCCCCGCGCAGGCGGTCCTGGGGCAGCACGATCAGGACGACGAAGAGCACGATCATGGGGAGCGCGATGCGGAAGTCCGAGGCCCAGGACCAGCTCGAGGGGAAGTACCCCAGCACGTAGGTTCCGGCCAGCCCGAGGACGAGCCCGCCGCCGAAGGTGCGCCAGATGCTCCGGAGCCGCCCGAACATGGCGGCGGCGATGGAGTCGAGCACCAGCAGGGTCAGCACGTGGACGTCGAGTGTCCCGCCGCTGATCGGCGTGATGAGGATGCCGGCCACGGCGGCCAGCGCACCGCCGAGCGCCCACGAGAAGGCGGCCAGGCGCCCCGGCCTCCCCCCGTTGAGCTGCAGCAGCGCCGGGTTGTCGACCACGGCCCGCATGGCGACACCGGTGCGGGTGCTGGTGAAGAGCAGGCGGATGCCCACCGCGATGAGCACGGCACAGCCGAGGGCGATGGCCTCGTGGTCGGTGACGTAGACGCCGAGCAGCTTGAATTTGGCCGCCTCCCCGAAGAAGAGGTTGTCGGTGCGGGGCACGCCGGGGTTCCAGATCCACTGGGCCAGCGCGATCAGCCCGAGCATGATGCCGATGGTGACCACGATCTTGGTCACGTCGGCCGTCTCCCGGAGACCCCGCATGATCCCCACGTAGAGGACCCCGCCCAGCAGGGGAGCCAGCACCGCGATCACCGCGAAGAGCGCGAGCGGGGCCGGCCAGTTCCAGCCGTAGCGGAGCTGCCAGTAGGTGAACGCGGCCAGCATGGCCATCGCGCCCTGGGCGAAGTTGAAGATGCCCGAGGTCGTGTAGGTGAGGACGAGGCCCGAGGCCGCGATCCCGTAGACCGCGCCGGTCACCAAGCCGAGGATGGTGTACGTGAGGAACAGGTGCATGGCCGGAGCTCCTGTCGCTCAGGTCAGAGAGCCGACGCGCGGGGCGCTCACCCCTGGGGCTTGATGACCGAGGACGTTGCGTACTGGGTCGCGTAGCCCTGGGAGTTCAACGCGGTGCCGACGACGGACCCCGAGTTCGGGGCGACGTACTTCGGCGAGCAGTCGAACGTCCCGAGCTTCTTCGGGTAGGCCTGCACCCACTTGGTGCCGTCGAGCTTCATCAGCAGGCCGCAGTTCGGCGGGGTGTTCTTGGACGGGTTCCCCGAGGCGTTGAGCCCTCCGCCGGTCCAGTTCGTCACCTTGGCCAGGTGGTTGATCATGCACTGGCGGGTCAGGGTCGACGCGCAGGCCTTGGCCTGGGTGGCCCAGAGGAGGAACGAGGAGGTCGCCTGCTCACCGAGCTGGGAGGTGAGGCCGCCGTACTTCTTGACGATCGAGAGGTACTGGGCGACGGCCGGGACGACCTTGGCCGCCTCGAGCGGCTCGTAGGACAGGCGGACGTAGGCGTTGTTGGCCAGACCATCGGTGTTCCACTGGGCGAAGGACGCCGTGTAGGCGCCCGAGTCCATGATCCAGATCGGGTCGTAGCCGATCTGGTTCTCCGCCTCGAAGGCGCCGTAGAGGGTCGCACCCGGGGTGGCGTCGTTGAAGATGACCTGCGCACCGCAGCTCTGGAGCTTCTGGACGAACGGCGTGTAGTTCGCCTCGCCGTTGTAGTCGATCTGTCCGACGCAATTCGGGATGAACTTCCAGCCTGCCTCGGTGAACGCCTGGATCGCCTTGTTGGTGGACGACTGCTGGGTCGAGAGAGTGGAGTCGTACACGCCGGCGTGCTGGGTCTTCGAGCCGAACAGCTTCTCGGCCTCGTAGGCCGACGACACCGGGCTGGCGTTGGCCGGGTTCGGCGACGCCTGGTACATCTCGTAGGCGTTGGCGACGGCGGGCGCCACGGTGAAGCCGGGGACGGCCGCCAGGTTGCAGCCGAGGCGGGTCTGCTCGGCGAGACCGTCGAGCGCGAAGCCCTCGCCCACCAGCATGAAGTCCTGCTTGCACGCCTGGGTCATGACCGAACCCACGTTGGTGACCGCGGCGTCGTAGTAGTCGCCCACGATCTTGCGCCCGTTGATGCCACCCTGGGCGTCGCACCAGGCGATCATGTCCTTGACGGCGTCGCCCATCTCCTGGTCGAGCCCCGGCAGGCCGGAGAAGCCGCGGTCGTCGCCGTAGGCGAGGTTGATCGTCGAATTGGTGACCCCCTGGTCGGTGGCCCCGGTGGCGTGCCCCTTGCCGCAGGGCGACGGGAGGGTGCCGAACGTCGAGGTCGAGGTCGAGGACGAGGCGCCGGCCCCTCCCGGAGCGATGAGCAGCCCGGCCGACGCGAGCGTGGCGAGCAGCGCAACCACCCCCACGGTCCGCAACCCTGCGATCCTCTTCATGACCAAACCCCCAGTCTGGAAGCCCAACCCTGTACGGGTTCTGCTCCGGACACCCATGGAACCGTAGAACAGGTTCTCGTTCGACGGGCACACTAGCAATCCACCGGTCAAAAAGCCCTGCGGGCCCTACGGGGAGATCGGGGTGCCGATGTGGTAGCGCTCGGTGTACTCCTTGAACTCCGTGGCCAGCCCGGCATAGGTCCAACCGAAGTCGGCGGGGTCGTAGCGGTGACGACCGAAGGCGTCCTGCGGCCGGTGCTCCAGGAACGCCTTCATGCGCCGCTCGTGGAGGCGTCCCACCTCCTCGCCGAAGTTTCGGTACAACTGGCGGACCGCCTCGAGGGGGTCCGCCATCAGGGCGTCGTACTGAAGGTGCTGGCACCAGCCCGCCTCGGACGCCTCGTCGAATGCCATCGCCGCATTGAGGCCGAAGGCGCACTTGCGCCTCCACTCCTCGGCCGTCGGGCGGGGGTCGTCCCGGCTCGTCAAGGGGCGTTGTCCGGCGTTGGCCAGGCTCGCCAGCGAGGCCACGACTGGCCCGGGGTCTCTGTGGGTCCAGGTGATCCTGGCGTCGGGATAGGCGGCACACAGGGCACCGAGGTTCCACAGGTGATAGGGCGTCTTGAGGATCCAGCGCTCGGTGGGCTGGCGCGACTGGAGGGTCTGGAGGGCGAGCCTGTGCTGCGCGAAGGCGGGAGCCATGTCGGCCTGCTCGAGCCAGCGCGCGTAGGTCGGCACGTGAGCCTGGGTCTCGAGCGCGATCGAGCGCACGTCGTACATGAAGAGCGCGATGCACTCCTCGGCCAGGGTGGCGCCGAAGGGATGCATCGCCTTGAGGGGCGGGTTGAGTTTCATCAGCCCGCGGAGGTCCTTTGCACTCCGAGCGATCCGGGGATCTTCGGCCGCCTCCTCCAGGGTGACCGGGGGGATGGGGTGCGCCGCCTCCCACTGCAGCAGCGGACGGGCCACGGGATCGAGGCCCAAGAGAAGGGACAGCAGACTGGTGCCGGTGCGCGGCAGACCGACGATGACCCATGGGCTCACGATCTGCTCGTCGCGCACTTCGGGGTGGTCCAGCGACCACCGGTGCAGTTCAATGCGGTTCGCCAGGGCCGACGCCAGCATCTTGGAGATCAGGAGGCGTCCGAACGTGGTGAGCTCGGCCTCGTCCTCGCAGGCTCGGAGGTAGACCTCGAGCGGCTCCCGGTATGAGTCGCTCCCGAAGTCGTCCGACCCCGCCGCCTTGGCGGCGGCCGCCGTGACCGACGACGGGGTCAGCGACGGCACCGGGTGCCCGAAGCGGGCCAGACGTGCACCGGCCCAGTTCAGGGCGAGGAGCGGCCGGCTGTGCAGCTCCGAGTCGCGCCAGGTGTACTCGGTCGCGCTCATCCGCGGTGGACGTCGACGACCGTCCGTCCCACCGATCGGCGCGCCTCGTGCTCGTCGAGCGCGCGGCCGGCCTCCTCCATGCTCACCCGACGGCCCACGTAGGGCCGGATGGCACCTTCTGCGGCCAACCGCAGCAGGTCGGCGTGGATCTCGTCGGCCACGTCCCGGCCGAACGGGTTGAAACCGAATCGCCGCATGCCGGGGTCGACCGAGTCGGCCCAGGCCACCATGACGGCGACGATGTCGATGTTCCCGATGCAGGCCATCCGCAGCGGCCTCCCGGTCATGCCGTTGGCGTCGTCGTCCGCGAACCCGACGGCCAGGTAGCGGCCTCCGTGTGCCGTGCAGCGCCAGGAGCGCTCCACGTAGTCGCCGCCGGTCAGGTCGTAGACCACGTCGGCCCCGGCGTCGCCGGTGGCGACCAGCACCGCCTCCACGAAGTCCTCCACGGTGTGGTCGATCACCAGGTCGGCTCCGAGCGAGGAGCACAGCGCCCCCTTCTCGGGGCCACCGGCGACCGCGATCACCCGGGCGCCCGCCGCCTTGCCCAACTGAATGCCGGCGGTGCCCAGTCCGCTCGCCGCCGAGTGCACCACGAGTGTCTCACCGGCCTGCAGCCGCCCTCGCTTGAACAGGGCCAGGTGGGAGGTCTGGAACGAGAGCAGGAACGCCGTGGCCTCGACGTCGTCGAATTCGGGGGGAGCGTCGAACACCGAGATGGCGTCGGCGATCGCGTACTCGGCGATGCCGCCGAGCGCGTTCTTGGTGATCGCCACCACCCGCTGGCCGAGCCACGACTCGGCGCCCTCTCCCACCTCGTCGACCACGCCGCAGACGTCCATGCCGAGGGTGAACGGCGGAGGCGTGGGCACCGACACCAGGTTCCCCCGGCACCGGTCGATGTCGTTGAAGTTGAACGAGGCCGCGTCGACTTTGACCCGTACCTCCTTCGGCCCTGGCTCGGGACGCTCGACGGTGCGCACCGCCAGCACCTCTCCCGGCGGACCGTGGCGCGTCACCTGCAGGGCCTTCATCTGTGCCACGTTCTCTCCCCCTTTTCGTTGTCACCGGCGGACGGCGCGCCCGGAACGGGGGAGGATACCGCTTGCGACCCGACCGGACGCCTGACGATCCTTCCTCGCGAGGGCGGAGGACGTTCGGCGCCGCCGGCTCCAGCGCACCGATTCACACAGGGGTAGCCTCAGTTCACGTCTTGATCACCCTGTCCGCCATGGCCACAGTTGTGACTGCTCCATGTCCTCTGAGTCGTCGGAGGGGTGTCCGAAGTCCGACCCAGGGAGGCACAGATGACTGCACCGGTCACGCCAGCGCTCGATTTCCAGCCTCCGGGCCCGGGTTCGTGGAACCTGGACCCGGTCCACTTCCCGCGCCCGGTGACGAGGTACTTCTCCGATACGCACCCCGAGCCCTTCCGTCGAGGCACGCGTGAATTCATGGCGTACTGCGGGACGCTCATCGAATCGATGGAGACGCACTACGTCAACGGCTTCGCCTACAACACGATCCATCCGGTTCCGGAGAGCGAGGTCCCGCAGCGCTTCGCTCGGGCGGAAGTGGTGTGGCAGGACAAGGTCTGGCGCGAGCAGTTGCGGGAGTGGGACGACATTGCGAAGCCCGCCGCGATCAAGATTCACCGCGAGCTGCAGTCGGTGGAGGTCGGCGATCTCTCCGACGATGGACTGGTCGCCTACCTCACCAGCTGCAAGGAGCACCATTCCCGCATGATGTACCAGCACATGCGCTTCACGGGCTCGGCGATGTTGCCGGTCGGTGACCTGCTCGCGCACGTCGGGACATGGACCAGCGTCCCTCCCTCCGAAGTGCTCGCCATGATGCGCGGGGCGGCCCCGGTCTCCGCCGGCGCCTCGGGCGAGCTCGGGCGGCTCATCGCCGCCATCACCGGGGACACGGCCGCTCGTGCGCTGCTCGACTCGGACGGCGATCCCGCACAGGTGCTGGCGGAATTGCGTGCGTTCGGAGGCGACGTGGGCCCAGCCACGGCCGAGTACCTGGACCTCGTGGGTTTCCGGCTTCTCGACGGCTTCGACATCTCGGGGCGCTATGCGCTCGAGCTGCCCGACGCCCTGCTGCGGGCGATCCGATCGTCCGTCGATGGTGCGGGTGGTGATGCGGGGAACGTCGATGCACTCATCGCCGACGTCCGCCTGCAGGTGCCCGAAGAGCACCGTGCACAGTTCGACGACCTTGTTGGGGAAGCGCGCCTGATGTACCGCCTGCGGGACGAACGCGGCGTGTTCAGTGACATCTGGGCTTCGGGCATCATGCGTCGCGCCGTGCTCGGCGCCGGCCGGCGGTTGGAGGGCAAAGGCCTCGTCCACGACCCTGAGCACCTCGTCGATGCCAGCTTCGAGGAGATGTGCTCGCTGGTGGTCGGCGACGGTGGGCCGTCCGCCGACGAGCTCGCACAGCGCTACGCGGAGCGCAGCGCGCGCACGGCCAAGGAGGCGCCGGCGTCACTGGGCCCGCCGGCACCACCACCACCGGACCCGTCCGGCCTCCCGCCCGCCATAGGCAGGGTCATGCACGCCATGGGCGTCGCCCTGGGCGAGCTGTTCGGGAGCTCTGTGGAACCGCACGAGGAGCACGTCCTGCGGGGTCTGGCCGCCAGCGGCGGGGTCTACGAGGGACCGGTCCGGCTCATTTCGGGCCCGTCCGAGTTCGATCGCATTCAGCAGGGCGACGTGCTCGTGACCGAATCGACCAGTGAGGCGTTCAACATCCTGCTGCCGCTCCTCGGGGCGATCGTCACCGACTCGGGGGGCCTGCTCTCGCACTCTGCCATCGTGGCGCGTGAGTACGGCATTCCCGGTGTGGTGGGGACGCGCGACGCGACCGACCGGATTCCCGATGGCACGCGGGTACGAGTGGACGGCGACGCCGGTGCGGTGACGGTGTTCACATGACCGAGGTCGTGCCGCTGGCGGAGGCGCACGACGATGCACGGTTCGGGGCGAAGGCGACCGGCTTGGGAGCCGCGGCGCGCTCGGGGCTGCCCATTCCCCCCGGGATCGCCCTGTCGGGCTCCATCGTCGACGCGGTGGCCGCCGGTCACCAGCCCTCGATCGCGCAACTCATGGAGCGCGCCCGCCCACTCGAGGGCCCGCTTGCGGTGCGCTCGTCAGCGGTCGACGAGGACGGTGCGGACGCGAGCTTCGCCGGCCAGCACCTCACGCTGCTCAACGTTCCTTCGGTCGACGACCTGCAGGCGGCGCTGCAGGAGATCTGGTGGTCGGCGAACTCGGATTCGGCGATCACGTACCGCCAGCGAGTGGGACTCTTCACCCAGCCGAGCATCGGCGTCGTGGTCCAGTCACTTCTCGATCCCGACGTGGCGGGGGTCCTCTTCACCCAGAACCCGATCAACGGGGCTGACGAGCGGCTCATCGAGGCGAGCTGGGGCCTCGGCGAGGTGGTCGTGGCTGGACGTGTGATCCCCGACAGCTTCCGCATGGATCGGGGCGGCACGGTCCACGAGCGCACGCCTGGCGTCAAGAAGATCGCGATTCGCGCCGCCCCCGATGGCGGCACCTCCGAGGAGAGCGTCCACCCGCACCTCGTCGGGAGCCTCTGCCTGGACGACGATCAGCTCACCCAGCTCAACCTGCTCGCCGGCCAGTGCGAACAGGTCTTTGGGCCTTCACGCGACATCGAGTGGGCGTTCGCGGGCGGGCAGCTGTACCTGCTGCAGTGCCGGGCCGTGACGCGGGCGGGGTCACCGGCCCCGCGGGCGACGACCGCCTCGGGCGACCACCGGCAGGTCGACGTCATTGAGCGGGTGCCGCTTTTTGCCAACATGAGCCAACGCGACACGCAGGGCATCGCCGCGCTGTTCAAGGAGCGCCGGTTTGCCACGGGCGAGACGATCACCAAGGAGGGGACGGGTGGCGCAGCGTTCTTCGTGATCGAGTCGGGCCGGGCCACGGTCTCCGTCGGCGGCCGGCCACGGGCGACGTTGTCGGAGGGCGACTACTTCGGGGAGATCGCGCTGATCGACGAGGGAGCACGCTCGGCGACCGTCACCGCCGATTCCGACCTCGTCTGCTACGGCCTCACCTATTGGGAGTTCAGACCGCTGGTCCAGCAGAACGCGACCATTGCCTGGAATCTGCTGCAGACGTTGGCCAAGCGTCTGCGCGTGGCCCAGGACGACGAGCGGGACGAGCCGCTCTAGCCCCTTCGGGCGCAGATACTGCGACTTCTCGCCCGCGCTCCACGTGCAGTGAGGCGCCCGCCCGGCCTCAGCCCGTGATGAAGTCCCTCACGATGGGGAAGAAGCGGTCAGGCTCGGCGACCTGAATGAAGTGGCTGGAATCGTCGAAGATCCTCAGCGTCACATCGGGTCCCGGGAGAGACTTGACGATCTCCTGGGCGGCGGCCACCGGCGTAATCGGATCCTTGCGACCGGCGAGGATCAGCACCGGTACCCGGACCGCGCCCAATCCGGGGCGCAGGTCCATTTCCATCTCGCCGTCGAAGCCGACCAGCAGGTAGGTTCAGCACACACCGCGCCGTGACGTCCGTCAGCGATTCCGAGTGGTACAGCGGAATGCAGTGCTCCAGGTACCCCATCATGCTCTCGTTGTCATGGGCGGTCCAGAAGGTGCGTGCAGCCTCGGCCGCCACGGGTCCTCCGAGCGCGGAGAAAGCGGCGACGATGCGCTCGACATCGAGGTGCGCCGCGGTGGATTGCAGGATCACCTTCTTTGCGTGCCCGGGATGGCGGGCCGCATAGACCATCCCCCGAATGACCACCCCAGCATGATGGGTGCCTCGATTTCGAGAGCGTCACAGAATCCCTTGACGTCGTCGGCCCAGGTGTCGAGGTTCCAGGTACTCGCGTCCCCCCGATCGCTGCGACCGTTCCCCCTGTGGTCGAGATAGACCAGCTGCGCGACGTCGGAAAGTTGCGAGTAGTCGGGTTTGAAATTCGAGTGGTCGAAGCCCGGGCCGCCGCGGAGCAGCAAGACCGTCGGTTTCTCCCGCATGGAAGGGCCGTCTGGCACGAGCTTGGGTCCCTCGACATCGAAGAACAGGGTTGTGTCGTTCACCCGAACGCGCATGGCTGCAGTCTTTCACCAGGTCGCCGAACGTTCCGAGCGGAGGGAGTGGGATTCGAACCCACGGAAGCTTGCGCCTCGCAGCTTTTCAAGAGCTGTGCATTCGTCCGCTCTGCCATCCCTCCAGGCGGCTCATGCTAGGTGAGGTGACCACCCTGACCGGCTGAGCCGCTCGCCCACTCGGCCAGCTCGACCACCACTCCGGGGCCGTCGAGGAACACCAGGCGCCGGTCGTGGAAGTCCATGACCTCGTTGCGTGGCGAGATCCCGTGCGCGGCCAGGTGCGCCAGTATGCCGTCGAGGTCACGCACCCGGAAGCAGACGTGGTTGAAGCCCGTGCGCGCCAACGATCCGGCGCCTGTGTCGGCGACCGCCGCGGGGTGGTGGAACCGCAGCAGCTGGATCTCCTGGTGCACCGGTGCGCCCTCGAGCACCAGGGTCACGTGGTCCGCCTCCCATTCCGGGATCCCCATGAAGCGGGCCATCTCCTCGCCCGACACCACCACCGCGACGCGCTCGACGAAGCCCAGGAGCCCGAAGAAGCGCCGGGCGTGGTCCAGATCGGTGACGACCACGGTCATGTGGTCGAAGCCCTCGTTGCTCCCGGCGTCCACGTCCCCCACGGCCGTCCTCCGTCCTTCTGGTCCTACCCCTTGGCGGCCTGGTCCCGCCCGTCGCGGGCGCGGCTGTGCAGCCGTCCCCGTGTCGCCTGGTCCAGGATCACCTTGCGCAGCCGCACCACCTTGGGCGTGACCTCCACGCACTCGTCCTCCGCGATGAACTCGAGGGCGTGCTCCAGGGAGAAGAACATCGCCGGCGTCAGCCGGGAGAACTCCTCGGCGGTCGAGGAGCGAATGTTGTTGAGCTTCTTCTCCTTGGTCGGGTTCACGTCCATCTCCTCGGCCCGGGCGTTCTCCCCGACGATCATGCCCTCGTAGACCTCCTCCGCCGGCCCGACGATCAGCGTGCCGCGCTCTTGCAGGTTCATCAGCGCGAACGTCGTCGTCACCCCGCGGCGGTCGGCCACCATGGACCCGTTGCGCCTGGTGCGCAGCTCGCCGTGCCACGGCTCCCAGCCGTCGAACACGTGGTGGAGGATGCCGGTCCCGCGCGTCTCGGTCAGGAACTCGGTCCGGAAACCGATCAGGCCACGGGCCGGGACCCGGTAGTCGAGCCGGACCCAGCCCGTCCCGTGGTTGACCATCTCGAGCATGGTCCCCTTGCGCAGGGCGAGCAGCTGGGTCACGACGCCGAGATACTCGTCGGGCACGTCGACCGACACCCGCTCCACCGGCTCGTGGACCTTTCCGTCGATCTCGCGGGTCACCACCTGTGGCTTGCCCACGGTGAGCTCGAAGCCCTCACGACGCATGGTCTCGACCAGCACGGCCAGCTGGAGCTCGCCGCGCCCGAGCACCTCCCAGAGGTCGGGACGGTCGGTGTTGCTCACCCGGATGGCCACGTTGCCGACGAGCTCGGTGTCCAGTCGGGACTTGAGCAATCGGGCCGTGAGCTTCGTGCCGTCCGCGCCCGACAGCGGCGAGGTGTTGATGCCGATGGTCATGGCCAGGCTGGGCTCGTCGACGGTGATGGCGGGGAGCGCGATCGGGCGGTCGGGGTCGGCCAGGGTCTCCCCGATCGTGACCTCGGCGAGACCGGCCACGGAGACGATCTCCCCCGGTCCGGCCGATTCGGCCGGCACCTGGTCGAGGGCCTCGGTGACGTAGAGCTCGGTGATCTTGGCCTTCTCCACGGTGCCGTCGAGCCGGCACCAGGCCACGGTGCTGCCCTTCACGAGGGTGCCGTTGTGGACGCGGCAGATGGCGAGCCGCCCGAGATAGGGCGAGGCGGACAGGTTGCAGACGAGGGCCTGGCTCGGCATGTCCTCGTCGAACGACGGTGCCGGGACGTGCTCGATGATGGTCTGGAAGAGCGGCTCGACGTTGACGCCCTCCATGCCACGCTCGGTGCTGACCCAGCCGGCCCTGGCGTTGGAGTAGAGGATCGGGAAGCTGATCTGGTCCTCGTCGGCGTCGAGGTCGAGGAAGAGCTCCTCGACCTGGTCGATGACCTCGGCGATGCGGGCGTCGGGCCGGTCGACCTTGTTGATCACGACCACCACGGGGAGCCGGGCCTCGAGCGCCTTGCGCAGCACGAAGCGGGTCTGGGGGAGGGGCCCCTCCGAGGCGTCGACCAGCAGGAGGACGCCGTCGACCATGGTCAAGCCGCGCTCCACCTCGCCTCCGAAGTCGGCGTGCCCGGGGGTGTCGACGATGTTGAGCTTCACACCGCCCCAGCGCACGGCGGTGTTCTTGGCCAGGATGGTGATGCCCTTCTCCCGCTCGAGGTCGCCCGAGTCCATGACCCGGTCGGTGAGCTCCTCGTGGGCCCCGAAGGCGCCGGTCTGGCGCAGGAGGGCGTCCACCAGCGTCGTCTTGCCGTGATCGACGTGGGCCACGATGGCCACGTTCCGGATGTCCTCGCGCGTTCCCATGGGGGTGCCAACGATAGAGGACCCGGGACGCTGCTCAGGCGGCGGAGCGCACCGGGGCACCGGCGGCGCCCAGGACCAGGCCCACGGCCTCCGCGCCGAGGGTCAGCACCGCCGGCTCCGGCTCGACCCTGACCAGGTGGCCGGAGTCTGGCCACCACCCCACCACGCGCCCGGGAACGGCGCCGTCACGGGCCCGCAGCGAATCGACGAGCGTCACCAGGGCGAGCTCGGCACGGACCGACTCGCGGCGTGGCCCGGAGAGCACCACGAGGTTGGCCCGGTCCGTGCGGACCTCGGCCCGGCCCCGCAGCGCGAGGAGGGCGGAGTGCGGGCTGTCCCACCAGCGGTCGCGGCCGATGGTGAGGGTCGATCCGAGCGCTGGCCAGTCGAGGGCGCACCACAGGCGGGTGGCCCAGGTCACGGCCTCGGCGCCCACCGCCGCCCGGCCGGCGGGCGAGAGGCCGGCCAGCCAGCGGTCGAGCTGCGAGGCGCACGGGCTGCCGTCGCGGACCCAGTGGCAGGACTCCTCGAGCCGGGCGCGCACGGCCTCGACGGGGGAGCGGGCGTCGCCCGCGACCAGGAGGCGTACCGCCGCCAGCCCGAGCGCCCGGCGTGACGTGCGGGCGGACCAGGCGAACGGGAGCTGCGCCGCGAGCTCGGTGGCGTCGCTGCTGAGCGCGGCCCTGATCTCGTGACCGGTGACCCGGAAGGGCCCCGCCCCGGCCCGGCGCACGGCCAGACCGGCCAGGGTGCCCTTCGCCTCCTCGAGGGTTGCCGCCCACGAGGAGGGGTCGACGTCCGCCAGTGGCGCCACCAGGGCATCGGTCAGCCGGTCAGCCATGGGGGCCCGTGGCCAGCCACGCGCACAGGTGGGAGGCGATCGCCCGGAGGTGCTCCTCGCGCACGTCCTCGACGCCGTAGCGGCCGGTCGCCGTCTCGAGCAGGGCCAGCCGGAACGGCGGGGTGCCGCTACGCAGCGTCTCGAGCAGCGCCAGGTAGTGCAGGCACCTCCGCTCGCGGGCCCACGGTCCGCTGGTCGAGAGCCCGAGCGCGCACAGCGAGGCCGTGCCGGGGTGCGGCAGGCCGACCAGCAGGTCGAAGGAGCCGTGGAGCACCACCCGGCCGCCGGCCAGCGGGATGGCCACGCGGTCGCTCGTCCGAGGCATCCAGCCCGGGGCGAACCGGGGCACCATCTCCCGCATGGTCGCCGCGTGCGAGGCCACCGTCTCGGACAGGGCCGACCGCGCCGGGGGAGCCAGCGACTCGATGTGCCGCACCAGGGGCTCGGCTCCGGACGCCCGCAGCCCGTCGAGCGCGTCACGGAGCGGGTGGTCGAACCCTCCCTCGTTGACGAGCTGGCGGAACAGGGCGTGCACGAGACGCGAGAGGAGCAGCTCTTCGGACAGCGCATCGCCGTCGCGCCATCCGGCGGGGGGACCGAGCAGCTGGCCCGCGCCGAGGAAGACCGGCGGGGCATGCTCGCCCCGGGTGGCCACCACCTCGTAGGCGGCGTCCTCCAGCCAAGCCCGCAGGCCGCCGGCGAGCTCGGGATCGAAGCGGGGGCGGGCCGCCGTGTCTCCCCGGAGGAGCGCCAGCACCTCTCGTCCATTGCTCCGATCCGCCGGCGCGACGTCGAGGTGCGCAGGCCGGAGCAACGGGCGTGGTGCGACGATGACCATCGGTGCAGTGTGCCCACGGGGTGTGACATACCCTGGCTGTGCCATGGCACCTGCTCTCGTCCCGCTGGCGCCGGCGACGAACGTCGCCTTCCTCGCGATCTTCGGGATCTTCGTCGTCGCCATGGTCGTGCTGGCCGTGCTCGTCGTCGTGTGGGCGGTGCGCCACGACGTGGCCGGCCGGAAGGCGTGGCGCGAGCGCCAGCAGTCCCGCAGTGAGCAGTCCCCTCCGCCGCCCCGGGCCACCCCGTGAGCAGCACACCCGACACCGACGGGGTGACGACCGTCCCGTGGTCCGAACGGCTGCGCGGCCGGTGGGCGCAGCGGCGGCACGCGGCCAACGGGCGCCGCTCGCCCGTGCCGCGGCGGACCGCCTTCGTGCTGGCCGGCGGTGGCAGCCGGGGCGCGGTGCAGGTCGGCATGCTCGAGGAGCTGATCAGGCGCGGCATCCGGGCGGACCGAGTGTTCGGTGCCTCCGTCGGCGCCATCAACGGTGCGTCGTACGCGGGCAACCCCACCCTCGAGGGCATCGAGCGCATGGCCACCATCTGGCGCGAGGTGAAGGGGACCGACATCTTCCCCCGCGGCACCTTCGACGGGCCCTGGGCCTACTTCCAGAAGCGCGCCGCGGTGCACGCCAACTCGGGGCTGCGCGCCATCATCGAGGCCGGGATCGACTACGAGAACCTCGAGGACGCCTCCATCCCGATCGAGGTGGTGACGACGTCGCTGACCGACGGGCGGGAGCGCTGGATAGGCCATGGTCCCGCCGTCCAGGCCATCCTGGCCTCCGCCGCGATCCCCTCCATCTTCCCGCCGGTGACGATCGACAACGACGTGCTGGTCGACGGCGGCGTCGTCAACAACGTGCCGATCAGCCGCGCGCTGCTCGCCGGGTGCGACCGCATCTACGTGCTCCTCTGCGGGCCGCTGCACTTCCATCCCCGCCCGCCGCGCCGCCCGGCCGAGGCGGCACTGACCGCGTTCTTCGTGGCCGTCCACGCCCGCTTCGTGCGCGAGCTGGCGGCACTGCCGCCGGGCGCCGAGGTGGTCGTCTTCAGCGGCGGCGGTGAGCCGTCGGGCCAGTACCGCGACTTCTCGGCGACGGCGACCCTCATAGAGGAGGGCCGGGCCGAGGTGGCCGACGTGCTCGACCGCTACGTCGGGACGTCGCACGACCTGGCCCACCCGGCGCCGACGGCGTTCCCGTGAGCGCCGACCGCTACCTGCTCTCCAACGACGCACCCGAGGCCATGGACCGCTTCACCGCGTTCGCCACGCTCTTCGACCCCTCGACGTTCCGTCACCTCGACCGGCTCGGGCTGACCGACGGCTGGCGCTGCTGGGAGGTGGGTGCCGGCGGCACCACGGTGGTCGCCCGTCTCTCGGAGCGGGTGGGCCCGGCCGGGCACGTGCTCGCCACCGACGTCAACCTGTCCTGGGCCACGGGCGCCGCCGCCCCCAACGTCGAGGTCATGGAGCACGACGTGGCGGGCACGCCGCCCCCCGGGGCACCCTTCGACCTCGTCCACGCCCGTCTCGTCCTGGTGCACGTGCCCGAGCGCGACGTCGCCCTCGCCAACATGATGGCGGCCCTCCGGCCCGGCGGGGTGCTGCTGGTGGAGGACGCCGACCCGGCACTCCAGCCGCTCAGCTGCCTTGAGGAGACCGGGCCCGAGCAGGTGCTGGCCAACCGTGTGCGCCGCGGCTTCCGCGCGCTGCTGGCCGAACGGGGGGTCGACCTGGCCTACGGGCGCTCCCTGCCCCGGCGCCTGCGGGAGGCCGGCCTGGTCGACGTGGCCGCCGACGCCGCCTTCCCGGTCAGCGATCCTGCCTGCAACCACCTCGAGGTGGCGACGGTCCACCTCATCCGGGACCAGCTCCTCGACCACGGCATCGCCACCGAGGCCGAGATCGGGCGGCACCTGGCCGCCGTGGCCGCCGGGAGGCTGGACCTGACCCAGCCACCGATGATCTCTTGTTGGGGCCGCCGGCCGCCTGCCTGACCGGTGCCGGCGGGGTCCGCGTCGCCGGGGTCACAGCATCCTGGTGGAATAGGGGACGTGCCCGACGCTCCGCGTGATCCCACTGGACCCGAGGCGCTGTTCCACCCGGCCGTGGCCGGCTGGTTCGCCCGGCGGTTCCCGGCCGGGCCCACGCCCCCGCAGACGGCGGCGTGGCCGCACATCGCGGCGGGCAGCGACGTGCTGGTCGCCTCGCCCACCGGCTCGGGCAAGACGCTGACGGGTTTCCTGGTGGCCATCGACGCCGCCTACCGCGCCGCCGAGGCCGGTCCGCGCGCCGGTGGTGCGCCGGAGGTGCTCTACATCTCGCCGCTGCGTGCCCTCGCCGTCGACGTGCACGAGAACCTCCACGTCCCGCTGGCCGAGATCCGGGAGGAGGCGGCGCGGCTCGGGTACCCCGACCCCGGGCTCCGCATCGCGGTGCGCACGGGCGACACGCCGCCGGCCGAGCGGGCCGCCATGAAGAAGCAGTCGCCCGACCTGCTCGTCACCACGCCGGAGTCCCTCTATCTCCTCCTCACCGCGCCGTCGTCACGGGCCCTGCTGCGCGGGGTGCGCACCGTCATCGTCGACGAGGTCCACACGCTGGCGCGCGACAAGCGGGGCAGCCATCTGTCGCTGAGCCTCGAGCGGCTCGACGCGTTGGTGACCGAGAGCGGGGGGAGCCTGCAGCGCATCGGGCTCTCGGCGACGCAACGCCCGCTCGATCTCGTGGCGCGGTTGCTGTCCGGCGTGCACGAGGGGCGCCCACCGACGGTCATCGTCGACTGCGGGCACGCCCGCGACCTCGAGGTCGCCATCGAGCTGCCCACCACCGAGCTCGAGGCGGTCATGAGTGGCGGTCAGATGTCCGACATCCTCGACCGCATCGCGGCGCACACCCGCCACCATCGGACCACGCTCATCTTCGTCAACACCCGCAAGATGGCGGAGCGGGTGGCCCACCAGCTGGCCGAGCGCCTGGCCGACGAGGAGCCCCGGAGCGACGGCGACGTCGACGCGTCCCTTCTGGTGGCGGCGCACCACGGCAGCCTCTCGGCGGCGCGGCGGCGCATCGTCGAGACGCGCCTGCGGGCCGGCGACCTGCGCGCTTTGGTGGCCACCGCGTCGCTCGAGCTCGGGATCGACGTGGGCCCCGTCGAGCTCGTCTGCCAGATCGGGTCGCCCCGCGCCATCGGCACCTTCCTCCAGCGCGTCGGCCGGGCCAACCACCATCGGGACGGGACGCCGGCGGGGCGGCTCTACCCGACGACGCGCGACGAGCTGGTCGAGTGCACCGCCCTGCTCGCCGCCGTGCGCGAGGGGCGCCTCGACCTTTTGGAGCCCCCGGTGGCGCCGCTGGACGTCCTGGCGCAGCAGCTGGTGGCCGAGGTGGCCTCCACCGACGAGCGCGAGGTCGAGGCCATGTGGGCCATGACCCGGCGGGCCGCGCCCTACGCCGAACTGTCCCGGGAGGACTTCGACGACGTGGTCGCCCTGACGAGCTGGGGCATCGAGACGGGGCGGGGGCGCCGGGGGGCGCACCTGCACCACGACGCCGTGAACGGGCGCCTGCGGGCGCGGCGCGGCGCCCGGCTGGCCGCGTTGACGGGAGGGGGCGCCATCCCCGAGACGGGGGACTACCGGGTGGTGCTCGACCCCGACGGGGTGACCGTCGGCTCCGTCCACGAGGACTTCGCCGTCGAGGCGACGGCGGGGGACATCTTCCTGCTCGGCACGCACTCGTGGCGCGTCGCCAAGGTCGAGGTCGGCACGGTGCGGGTCCACGACGCCGGCGACCTGCCCCCCACCATCCCGTTCTGGCTGGGTGAGGCGCCGGCCCGCACGGCCGAGCTCTCCGAGGCCGTGAGCGACCTGCGCGCCGCGCTCGAGCCGCTCCTGCGCGCCGGGGACGGCGACGCGGCCCGCGCCCTGGTGCGCGAGCGCGCCGGCGTCTCGGCCGAGGTGGCCCAGCAGGTGGTGGCCTACTGCGCCGCCGGCCTCAGCGCCCTGGGCCACCTGCCGACGCGCGAGCGCATCGTGGTCGAGCGCTGCTTCGACGAGAGCGAGGGGTCACAGCTGATCATCCACGCCCCCTTCGGCGGCCGCGTCAACCGCGCCCTCGGGCTCGCCCTGCGCAAGCGGTTCTGCGTGTCGTTCGACTTCGAGCTGCAGGCGGCGGCGGACGACGACACCGTCGTGCTCTCGCTCGGACCCCAGCACAGCTTCCCGCTCACGCGCGTGCAGTCGATGCTCTCGAGCGCCCGGGTGCCCGAGGTGCTGACCCAGGCCGTCCTGCCCCACCCGATGCTGGGGGCGCGCTGGCGCTGGAACCTCAACCGTGCCCTCGTGCTGCCTCGCATGAACGGCGGGAAGCGGCGCCCGATCCACCTCCAGCGCATGGAGGCGGACGACCTCCTCGCCGCGGTCTGGCCCGGTCTGGCGGCCTGCCAGGAGAACGCGCCGCCCGGGCCGGTGGCGGTGCCCGACCACGTGCTGGCCCGCCAGACGGTCCACGACTGCCTGCACGAGGGGCTCTCGGTGGAGGGCCTGGTCGAGCTGTGGTCGAAGGTGGAGTCCGGTGCGATCGAGGTGCACACCGTCGAGTCGTCGGAGCCGTCGCCCCTCTCTCACGCCATCCTGAGCGGACGTCCCTTCACCTACCTCGACGACGCGCCCCTCGAGGAGCGCCGCACGCGGGCGCTGTCGCTGCGCCGCGGCCTCGGCGCGGGCGGCCCCGACGGCCTGCCCGTGCCGGCCGCGGAGCTGGCGGCCCTGAGTCCCGAGGCGGTCGCCATGGTGCTCGACCAGGTACGCCCGCGCCCGCGTGATCCGGACGAGTTGCACGACCTGCTGCTCTCGCTCGTGATGGCGCGACCCTGTGCCGACTGGGGGGCGTGGTACGACGCGTTGGCCGCGACCGGCAGGGCGAGCCTGCTCGACGGGTGCTGGGTGGCCACGGAGCGCCGTGACGCCGCCGGCTCGCTGGGTGCGGACGACGGTGCCGCGGCCGCCTGCGTCGCCGGTCACCTCCAACTGGCCGGACCGGTCTCGGTCGGGCAGCTGGTCGCCGACGCGCCACTGCCGTCGGGGGCCCCGAGGGGTGCGCCGCTGTCGGAGGCCCGGGCGCGCACCGCGCTGGCCCGGCTCGAGTCCAGGGGCTCGGCGATCGAGCTGCCGGACGGCCGTTGGTGCGCGCGCAACCTGCTGGTCCGGTTGCACGGGGCCAGTCGCAGCCAGCGGCGCCGCATGGTCGAGGCGGTGCCGATCGCCGACTACGTGCGCTTCCTGACGCACTGGCAGCACGCGACGCCCGACAGCCGGGTCGAGGGACGGGCCGGGTTGCTCCAGGTCCTCGAGCAACTGGCGGGGATCGAGGCGCCGGCGGCGGAATGGGAGGCCCAGATCCTCCCGGCGCGCGTCACCGGCTACGACCCCCGCTGGCTCGATGAGCTGTGTCTCTCCGGCGAGGTGGTGTGGGGACGCCTGACCCCGCGTCCCGAGCGGGCCGGTCGGAGCGGCACGCCGTCACCGGCCACGCCCCTGGCCTTCGTCGTGCGCGACGACCTCCAGACGATCCTGCGCGCCGTGCGGGCCGGTGCCGTCGCCCCCGAGCCGGCGGTCGGCGCGGCGGCCGACGTCCTGGCGGCCCTGCGCACGCGGGGTGCCTGCTTCCGCCCGGAGCTGTCGCCGCTGACCGGCCGTCTCCCGGCCGAGGTGGACGAGGGGCTGTGGGACCTGGTCGCACGCGGTCTCGTCACGGCCGACGCCTTCTCGGCCGTGCGCTCGCTGCTCTCCGCCCGCGACCGCTGGAGGACCCGGACGGGGCGTCGCCCGTCGGGACGTCTCGCCCGCCGGCGCGCGCCCGTCGGAACCGGGATCGGAGAGGGTCGCTGGTCGCTCCTGCCGGGCGCCGAGGTGCTCGGGACCCCGGCGGTCGACGACGGCGTGCTCTCGCCGGGCAACGAGGAGCTGGCGGAGTCGGTGGCGCACCAGATGCTGGCGCGCTGGGGCGTCGTGGCCTGGGAGGTCTGGAGCCGTGAGTCGTTCAAGGTGCCCTGGCGCGAGGTGGTGTGGGCGCTGCGCCGGTTGGAGGCGCGGGGCGTGGCGCTGGGAGGCCGCTTCATCGCGGGGCTCTCCGGGGAGCAGTACGCGCTCCCCGAGGCCTTCGAGGAGCTGCAGGCCGTGCACCGCTCCGCCACCGGGGGCGAACAGGTGGTCGTGGCCGGCGCCGATCCGCTCAACATGACCGGCTCCATCATCGCCGGCGCCCGCGTCCCGACGCGTCGCAACCAGCGGGTGGTCTACCGCGATGGCATCGTGGTGGAACGCCTCGAGGCGGGGTGAGCGTGTTCCCCAAGCGGACGATCGATCTGAACGCTGACGTCGGCGAGGCCGTCGATCCTGCGGGCGTCGACGTCGAGCGCGCCCTGCTCGGCCTGGTCACCACGGCCCACATCGCCTGCGGCGGCCACGCCGGCGACGAAACGGTCATGGCCGCCACCGTCGCCGCCGCACTGGCGCACTCGGTGCGGGTCGGGGCGCACCCGTCGTATCCCGACGAGGAGGGATTCGGCCGCCGCCCGCTGGACATCGACCGGGACGCGCTCCGTTCCTCGCTGTGCGAGCAGCTCGGGGCGCTCGAGCGCATCAGCCGCGCCGCCGGGACGGCGATCGAGTCGGTCAAGGCGCACGGCGCGCTCTACACGGAGGTGGCCAAGGGGGGCGCCATCTACGAGACCTTCCGCGACGCGGTGCGGGCCAGCTGCGACGAGGGCGTCGCGCTCGTGCTCCCTTCGGGCTGCCGCGCCTTGGCGATGACGTTGCGCGACGGGGTGACGGCGTGCGAGGAGGGGTTCTGCGACCGGTCGTACCGTTCCGATGGTGGGCTGGTCGATCGCCAGAGCGCGGGCGCCATGGTGAGCGACCCCGCCGCGGCGGCCGCGCAGGCACTCAGCCTGGCCCGGGGTGCCGTGGCGACCAGTGACGGCAGCGTGCTGACCCTCTGGGTGGATACCTTGTGCATCCACGGCGATACACCGGGCGCGGTGCCCATCGCCACCGCGGTGCGCGAGGCGCTGGTCGGATCGGGCATCGACGTGATCGCGCCGGCACATGCATGACGCAGTCGGTCCCGCCGGGGGAGCTGCGGCGCCTCGGTGATCGAGCCTTCCTGATCGGGGTCGTCGGCGCCGCTGCAGGCCGCGTCCTGGCGCAGGCGCTCCGGCGTGAGCTGGACGAGGGGGGCGACATCGAGGTGGTGTGCGGCTTCGCCAGCGTCGCGGTCGTGCTGACCGACCGCGACGCGGATCTCGAACCCGTGGAGGCCGCAGCGGGCCGCGTGATGGCGGCACTCGACGGGCCTGCGGCCGACGACGGCCCGCCTCCGGGCCGGCTCGTGACGGTCCCGTGCGCCTTCGACGGTCCCGACCTGGCCGAGGTGGCGGCACGCGTCGGGTGCACGACGGACCAGGTGGTGGGCCTCCTGACGGAGCGGCTCTTGACCGTCGCCGTCTTGGGATTCTCGCCGGGGTTCGCCTATCTGGACGGGCTCCCCGAGGAGCTCCTCTCCGTGCCGAGATGCGCCCGGCCGCGCCCGGTGGTGCCCGCGGGTTCCGTCGCCCTCGCCAACGGGCACGCCGCCGTCTACCCGACGGCGTCGCCGGGCGGATGGCAACTCGTCGGCCGCACCGGCGTCACGCTCTTCTCGCCCGAGGCACCCCCCTATGCGCTCCTGGCGCCGGGGGACCGGGTACGCCTGACCGTGGCGGGGGCCGGTGACCCGGTCGATCCCGCGCCGGTGCGGGTGGCGGCGTGGTCCCCGCCCGCGACGGCGCGGCTCGTGCTCGAGGTCGTCACGCCGGGCCTCCGGGCCGTGGTGCAGGACGGCGGGCGACGGGGCGTGGCGGCGGTCGGGGTCCCCTGCGCCGGCCCGGCCGATCCGGTCTCCTTCGCCCTGGCCAACCGCCTCGTCGGCAACGCGGAGGGCTCCGGGACGATCGAGGTGACCGGGGGTGGGGCACGGCTGCGCGGCGCGGCACCGTCCCACGTGGCCGTGGTCGGCGCCGCGCCCGAGGTGCGCGTCGACGGCGTGGCGGTCCCGGCCGGCCAGGTGCTCCCCCTGTCGGACGGTCACGTGCTCGAGGTGGGACCCGTGGGCCGGGGGTGCCGCACCTACGTGTCCGTGGCGGGAGGGCTCGTCGGGCCGGCCGCCTTCGGGAGCAGCGCCAGCGACGAGCTGTGTGGCCTCGGTGCGGGGCCGCTCGTGGCCGGGCAGCTGCTGTACGCGGGGCCGTGGTCGCCACCGCTGGGCGACCACGTCGCCGCCGGTGCGCCGAGCGACGTCGCGGCGGGTGGCGCCCCGCTGGTCCTCCGTGTCGTGCCGGGACCGCACCCCGAGTGGTTCGAGCCGGCCGCGCTGGAGCGGCTCGGGGGAGGGGTCTTCGTCGTCGAGGGGGACAGCAACCGGGTCGGCCTCAGGCTGCGCGCCGAGAGCCATGCGATCACGTTGCGCCGGCCGCTGCAGGACGGCGAGCTCGACTCACAGGGCGTCGTGACCGGCGCGGTGCAGGTGCCGCCCGGCGGCGAGCCGGTGATCCTCATGCCCGACCACGCCACGCTCGGGGGCTACCCCGTGCTCGCGGTGGTGGTCTCCGCCGACCATGGCCTGCTCGGCCAGTGCGCTCCGGGTACCCGCGTCCGCCTCGTCCCGATCGGCCACGACGAGGCCCGTGCGGCGTGGCGGGCCCGGCGGCGCGCCGTCGAGGGCGCCGTCATCGGCCACTACCCGGTGGCGGCCGGGTGAGCGGAATCAGACGAGCAGCTTCACGGCCGTGCCGACGCCGATGACGACCACGACGGCCCGCAGCGCCGGGGCGGGCAGGGCCAGCGCGACGCGGGCCCCGATGTAGCCCCCGACGAGACTGCCTGCGGCGAGAAGGCCGACCGCCTCCCACGCCAGCCCACCGTGGACGAGGAAGACGACGGCGGCGATGCCGTTGACGATCATGGAGAGCACGGCGCGCAGGCCGCTCGTGTGGGCGATGGAGACCGGCAGCGCGAGGCCCAGCACGGCCAGGAACATGACCCCCATGGCGGCACCGAAGTAGCCGCCGTAGACGGATGCGGCGAACACCCCCGCCACGAGGAGCACCGGCCGGGTGCGCGGGTGGGCCGAGCCACGGTCGAGGACACGCCGCAGCGCGGGCTGCGCCGCGAAAAGGGCGGCCGCCCCCAGCACGAGCCAGGGGACCACGTCGTCGAAGGTCGCCGCTGACGTCGTGAGGAGGAGCAGTGCGCCGGCGACCCCGCCGGCCAGGGCCACCGGCGTCAGCCGGGCCAGCCGACGGGCCTGATCGCCGATCTCGCTGCGGTACCCGGCGGCCGAGGCCAGGTAGCCGGGCCAGATCCCGACGGTGTTGGTGATGTTGGCCGTGAGGGCCGGGTACCCGAGCGCCAGGAGGATCGGGAACGAGATCAGGCTGCCACCACCGGCCACACCGTTGAAGATGCCGGCACCCACCCCGGCCAGGACGATCAGCACGACGTGGGACGCGGGCATGGGGGGCAAGAGTACGGGACGGGGGGTGTCCCCCGATGGTGCGGGGCCTCGGTCCGAGCACGGCCTGTGCGCTCCGCACGGGTGCCGACCTGCAGATTATTTCACCGCCGAGCGCAAGGTTCGCCGAACTCCGCCGTTCCAATCGCAACGACAGAGGAGGCCAACGTGGCATCGGTGGGGACGGTAAGGGGTCACAGATGAGGGGTCGAATCCGGATCGCCGCGGTGGGGTTGCTGGCGCTGACGGTCGTCGGCGCGCTCTCCTCGACGGCGGGGGCGCAGACGGTCACCCAGTGGAACGTGCAGTCGAACGGGGGGTTCGTGTCGCTGGACCTCCTCAACACGCTGCAGCTCGCCGGCGGCGGCTCCGAGGCGGATGCCAGCAGCGCACCGCAGGCCGAGGCGTCGGGCACGGGAGCCTGCCTCTCGACGGCCTCGTCGACCAACCCCTGCCCGACGAGCCCCACGTCCCCGTTGAGCGGTGTCGCGCTCGACAGCACGCAGGACGCAGTGGCCAAGGGCGCCGGTGTGACGGCGACGCCGACCGGATCGGGCACGTGCACGCTCCCGATCAACACGGGGCTGCTGAACGTCGACGTCTCGTACGGCACCGCGTCGGCCTCCGAGGACGGCAACGGGGATCCGACCGCCAGTGGCACCGGGAGCCTCGCCAACGTGTCCATCAGCGTGAGCCTGACCGACGTCCTGCAGAGCCTCCTGGGTGGCTCGCTCCCGTCCGCGTCCTCGGTCTGCAACGACGCACCGGCGGCGGGCTCCACGACCGGCTCGAACACGAGCCCGCTGTCGTCGACGGTGTCCAGCCTCCTCACCACCGTCAACGGCATCCTGCCGGCGAACCTCGCTCTCAACCCGACGAGCGTGGCAGGCGGGAGCGATCTCGCCGGTGAGTGCTCCATCCTCAGTGGGCTCCTCACTCAGATCGGCGCGGCAGGCGGCTCGTCGCCCGTGGGCGGCATCGTGACCGGCATCCTCGACGAGGTGCTGGGGCTCACCGGTGGCAACGCGGCCAGCGTGCAGCCGCTCTCGATCGACCTCGGCGGGTCGACCTCTGCGGTCAGCACGAGCGGCAACGTCGTCACCGACTCGGTGACTCAGCACGCGGCCGACGTCGACCTCTTCGGCCTGGCCGACCTGCAGGTGGCGCCGACGACCGCCTCTATCACCCTCGACCGCAGCTCCGGCACCGTGACGCCGAGCTGCAACGCAGGCCTGGTCTCGTACTCCACCAACGGCTCGCTGCCGACCTTCGTCAACATCGCCCAACTCAATTCTCTGGTGAACCAGATCCTCTCCACGCTGGGCAGCAGCGGCAGCGCCCTCAGCTCAGCGCTCGGGAGCCTGCTCACGGGGATCATCAGCTACAACCCCGACGGCAACCTGCTGACCTGTGACACGTCGGACCCAGGCACGACGGCGAGCGCCAAGGTGAGCGCCGTGCACCTCGGCCTGCTGAGCGGCCTCATGGGCGGTGTGGGCCTCGACGTCGGTGACGTCGGCGTGACCGGCAGCGCGACCGTCGCGAGCCCGGCCGTGACGACGTCCGCCGCCATCGCCACTCCGGCCGCCGTCACGGCACCGGCATCGGCATCGGCGCCGGTACCGGCACCGGTTCCCGACGTCACCAGCGTGCACACCGGGGAGTACTGGGCCGGCAGCCTGCCCGTCATCCTGATGGCCGGGATGGGTCTCGCCGGCCTCATGCTCATCGGCCGTCGCCGCATCGCACCGGTCGTCCGCACACTCAATCCACTCACCCGCCGCCGGGGTGGCCAATGAGCCGGCCCCGACTGACCCTCCCCTCCGGGTCGGACGGCGGGCCGCCACCGGGCCCGGCCTTCGGGACCTCCTCCGTTCCCCCTCCGGTCTCGTGGGCCGGCCCGGCGGCAGCCACCAGGAAGGGCCGCGACTAGCCCAGACCACGGCGACAGGGGGAACCAGGCCGGGCCCGTCGGCTCGGGCACTGGAGGAGGAAGAGGCAAAGAGATCTCGGAAGATCTGGAGGGAGAGGCAGATGCAGCGGGAACCGGTGCTGCGAGCTGCTCGGAGCGGGGCGGCGGAATCCCGGTCCGAGCAGAGGCAGCCGGCCACCATGGAGAGGGGCCGATGAGATCCCTCGGCGCCGTGCGGCGGGTCAGCGTCACGCTGGTCGGCGCGGTGCTCCTCTTCGCCGCCATCCTCGCGGCGAGCTATGCCATCGCCCACCAGGTGCACCAGCGCCACGCGCAGGCCGTGCTCGTCCAGAGCGAGCGGTCCGCCATGGCCAGGACCGCCACGAACAGCCACGGTGCCGCCTGCCAGCTGGCCGGCGTCCAACCCGGGCAGCTGTCGGGCATCCTCAGCATTCCCGCCATCAGCCTGACGGCCCCCGTCGAGGAGGGCACGGACGACCAGGAGCTCAACGTCGCCGTCGGGCACGACCCGGCATCGGTCTGGCCCGGGGTGGGCGGCGCGGCCGTGTTCCTGGCCCACGACGTGAGTTACTTCGTGCACCTCAATGCGTTGAAGCCGGGTGACGTGCTCACGTACCAGACGGCCTGCAACACGGTGAAGTTCGTGGTGAGCGGGCAGCAGGTGGTCCCAGCCGGCTCACCGGTCTCCAACACGAGCACGCCGAGCGTGGTCCTCGACACCTGCTGGCCGCCCAACGCCCTTTTCTTCACGCCCGACCGACTCCTGGTCCGGGCGACCGAGGTGGGCGCGGTCACCGAGGGGGGCAACCTGAACCCGGGCGCGGAGTTCATCGAGACCGTCACGGCCACCGACTACTCGACCTCGGCACCGCCGGCGCTGCAGGCCCAGGGGCTGACGCTCGACCAGAACGAGGCGCCCATGGGCACGATGCACCTGGTGAACGCGTCGGTGACCTTCGCCCAGTCGCCCGGTCCGCTCGCGCTCGAGGCGGCCGCGCTCGAAACCTACTTCGGCGGCTTGCACGCCGCCGGCCGGCGCCAGGCGTCCTGGTGGGGAACCCTCGCTCCGGGCGTGGCCATGCCGCCGCAGCTGAGCGGTGCCACGGTCGCCGGGCACGACGCCCCCCTCGACGTGGAGATCGACTCGGCCCGCGGGAGCCCCACGCAGGTCGTGCTGCGCACGAGGGTGACTCTCGCCGGGGGCGCCGCGCCGGGTGAGCACGCCATGACGGTGGTTCTCCCCGTCCACGGCTCCGTGGTCACGGTCGGGAGCTGGACCTTCTCTTGAGCGTGGGTCTGGGCCCAGCCGAGCGGGCGACCGCAAGGGTCGCCACCCACCCACGTTTCTCCTGTGAGAACCCGGGTGGGGTTTCCGGAGGAGGAACGGTTCACATGAGCTTCGACCAGATGGACGACATGCACGACGAGATGCTGCACGGCGAGTTTCGGTCGGATGGGAAGGACGCGGCGCCCGAGCCGGTCGCCGAGGAGACCGAGGGACCGAGGGGGCTCTCGCGCTTCCGCACTGCCACCATGGTGGGAGCCGGCGGTCTCGCCTGCGCCGCCATCGGCGCCTTCTTCGGCGGTCTCGGCGGCTCCTTCACGATCGACCCGACCGCCACCCACTCTGTCGCCTCGTCGAACTCACCGGAGCAGACCCTGGCGGCGACGGTCAACCAGGCCTACGACTCCGCGCCGGCGTCGAGCGGCCCGGGTGCCGCGGCCGCGGCCTCCTTCTCACCGGTGTCGGGGCCTCTCACGCGAGGCATCGCCGCCTTCCAGACGCTCATGGGCGACCCGTCGACGAACCTGCCGGTGACCACCCTGTCCCTCGGCGGCTTCGGGATCCCGGGCGCCACCGGCACGGCCGGTGCCGGGACCGCGGGCGTCGGCGGCGGCGGGGTCGCAACGGGGTGCACGAGCGCCCAGGGTGCCCTGGGCGTCAGCTGCATCCTCGACGACCTGACCAGCATCCTGGGTGGCCTGGGGACGGCTGAGAGCATTCCCTCGAGCCCGCTCGACGGCCTCGCACCCACGCTGGCCGTCTCCGAGGTGACCGGCACGCTGTCGTACCTGAACTCGCTGGTGCCCGTGACAGGGTTGCCGACGACAGGGTTGCCGACGACCGGGTTGCCGACGGGCCTGCCCACTGGTGGCCTGACCACGACCGGTTTGCCGCCGACGGTGCTGGGGTTGTTGGCCGCGTCGGTCCCGGCGACGGCCGGTGGGGGGAGCTCGGCGCCACTCCCCGGCGCCGCAGCCCTGGCTCAGGCGCTGAGTGGCGTCGGAGGCAGCCCCGGTGGCTCCACCACGACGTCCACTGTCCCCTCGCTGCCGCTGCCCCCGACGGGTGCCACGGTGCCGAGCGTGCCCAGCCTCCCGGTGACCACGCCGTCCGGCTCGCTGCCGGCGCCCGCGACCGTCACCACGCCCTCGAGCAGCGGGTCGTCCACGGTCAACGTGCCGTTGCCCGCGCTCCCGGTGCCGGTGAGCACGCCCACCATCTCCGGCGGCGGCATCTCGGTCGGCATGAGCTCGAGCGGCTCGACGTCGGGTCTGACCCTCACCATGCCGTAGGCGTACAGAGCGCGTAGCGTGCGGGTTGCCGGCACGCAGGTCGGTGACCGGCACACCGGAGGAGGGTTCCATGGTCAGGCTGACGTGCCTTTTGCGCCGCAAGGACGGTCTCACCCCGGCCGAGTTCCACGCCCACTGGCGCGAGGTCCACGGCCCGTTGATCGCGGCCAGCCTGAGTGGTCGCCACGTCGTCCGCTACGAGCAGCACCCGCGTCCTCTCGACGATTACGGCGGCGACGACGATCCGGGGTTCGACGGCGTGACGGTCCAGTGGTTCGAGAGCATGGAGGCGTACCGGGCGCACATGGGAGAGCCCGATTTCCCGGACATCTGGGCCGACATCGAGCGCTTCCTCGACACCGACCAGCTGCACTTCATCCTCACCGAGCACCCTCGCGTCGTCATGGGCGACGACGCCGCTTCATTCCCCCTGGCCTGAGAGAACCGGCGGCGGGAGCGCCGTGAGCCCCGGGACTGCAGCCGGATGCGCCCGCTGCTCCTCGAGCGGGACGTCCGTCGGCGGTCCCGTNNCCCGGCGCGACGGGTCCCGGAACGGCACGCAGCGTGTGCCGGACGGGTGGCTGGGCCGCCTCCGCCTCGGCGCGGCGCCGCTCCATCAGGTCGGAGAGGTCCCGCCACTCGCGCCCACCGATTCGGGACACCTCCTTGGGCAGCCGCCGCAGGAGCCGGTCGACGTGTCTGCGGTGCAGCTCCGCCAGGCCTCCCATGACGAAGACCGTGGCGGCGGGGAGATGGGCCTCACCGGTGGCCAGGTCAGCCAGCCGGATTGAGGCGACCTCTGCGTCCTGCATCAGCCCGAGTTGGTCCTGCAGTCCGGTCATCTGGCGGACGAAGCGCGAGGTTCGACCCCCGTACACCTCTGAGCTGAACTCGAGCGCATAGCGCAGGCGCTTGCAGCCGATGCGGAGGCGGTGGAAGTCCGATACGACGCCCGACCGCTTGGCCCGTTTGGCGGCCTTGGTGACCTTGTTGTGGCGCGCCACAACGAGGTCGGGCATGCCGATCACGGCGGGGACCCGCGTCGCGAGCGAGCGGCGCGCCGGCCCCTGCTGCACCATGGCGGCCAAACCCTTGGCCAGCCGCTCCCAGCGGACCGAGTCCAGGGCAGCGAGCATCTCGGCCCGCGCCGTGTCGCGTTCGCGCTCGAGCAGCGCGGACAGCTCCGTCAGGGGGTCGTGATCTTCCGGGCGCACACCGGCGCTCCAGCCTGTTGTCGCGGCGGCCATGTCCGCCAGGCCCTCCTGTTGCACGTCGAGGTCGCGCACGGCGCCGAGCACACCGCCGAGCCATCCGAGCTCCTCGCGGAACACTTGCGCCCGCACTGGGAGGACCTCGGCGAAGAGTGCCAAGGCGGCGCGCAGGCGGCGGCTGGCGACCCGCATGTCGTGGAGCTCCTCGGGGTCCTCGCCGATCCGCGTCCCCGGTTCCTTGTCGCGCAGGACGGCCACCTGGCGACGGAGGACCGCGTACGCCAGCTCACCCATGGTCGAGGACTCCGAAATTCCGGTAGGGCCGAGATCCGGCGAGCCGGGGATCTCCTGGCCCACGGCGAGGAGACCGGCCTCGAACTTCGACAGGCGCGCCGGCTGCAGCCCGCACGACACGCGCAGCTGGTCCACGACCGGCTCCAGGGCCTCGAGCCACTCAGGCTTGACCTCGACCTCGACGCGACGCAGCTGCATGGGTCGCTGACCGCCACCCACGACGATCATGGTGTCGTCCAGTGCCACCTCTGCCGCGTCGACGCCACCAACGCGCAGGGCGAACGGCCGGCGGCGCGTGCGGACCTGGAGGACTTCGCGCAACCGGCGCGAGCCGACGATGGCGCGCAGCCGGCGGCCGACGGCGCCCTCCGTCCCGAGGGCGCTGATGCCTGCCGCGGGCAGGACCTCGGTCACCTCGAGACGCTGACGCAGTCCGTTTCCCTCGGCAGGACGGGTGTCCTTCAGAGTGATCTCGTCGTGCCGGCCGCGGCGCCGGGTCCGCACGACGAACCCGGCGCGGGCCATGCGCCAGTCGTCGGTGTCCAGATAGGAGTCGACCAGCCGGCGAGGAGTCCTCGCCAGTGCGGTAACGGTCCCGCCGTCACCCGTCTCGATCGCGATGGTGGGCAGGGCCGCGAGCCAGCGCTCGACGGGCCGCAGGTCGAGCGCGTCGAACTGCCACTCGATCTCGACGGCTTCCTGCTCGTCCTCGGGATGGCCAGTGCTGCGCTCGGACACGGCTGCAGGCTACAGCGGACCTCCACCGCTCACCCAGGCTGCGCCGTGAATGCCGCCACACGGCCGGAAGGCGGCGGTAGTCTCCACAGAAGTGGCGCGACGAGCGATGACAGCGGAGCTTCCCTCACCGACCGAGATCGTCCAGGCAGCCGGCGGCCTCGTCGTCCGCCGCCACAACGGGTTGCTCCAGATCGTGGTGGTGCACCGGCCGGTGCAGCTGGACTGGTCCTTCCCCAAGGGCAAACTCGAGACGGGGGAGACCTTCGAGCTGGCCGCCCTCCGCGAGGTGCGCGAGGAGACGGGGATGACCTGCCGACTCCTGCGCTTTGTCGGCCACACCGAGTACCTCGATCGCAAGGGCCGGCCCAAGGCCGTGGCCTACTGGATCATGGCGGCCGAATCGGGCTTCTTCACTCCGAACGAGGAGGTGGACGAGTTGCTCTGGCTCAGCCTGGAGAGCGCAGGCCGTCTGCTCTCCTACTCCCGCGACCAGGAGCTGGTGGCCGTGCTTTCGGCCGCCGACCAGGTCGAACCCCTGATCTGACCCCTCAAGTCTTCGGAAGAAGATTTGATCTCCATCGGAAAAATATTGATGTTTAGTGGTCACCAGATGGGGAATAATGGCTCTAGCGATCTACCGCCTGATCGCACTGCCGACTGCGTGCCCCAGCCGAGAGCTCCAGGACCTATCGCCAAGGGCCCTGTGACAACGTTCTTAACGTGAATCGGCTGGGGCGCCGTCGGCGCCTCTGCTTCTGGGGTCAGCTCTCGTCCGGCGGGTGCTCGTGCACGATCACCCGGCCCGTCGTCTCTGTCGGCGAAATGGCCAGCAGCGCGTGCCTGTCGCCTCCCGCCCAGGCCTCGAGGTCGAGGGAGGAGAGCCGCTGGACCTCCTCGGGGTCCGCGATCCGCCGGCAATGGCCGGTGACGAGCACACTCCACCCTTCGCTCAGGGCCTCGTCGACCCGGTCGATCTCGAAACCGATCGTCGACCCGGAACTGAGTGCCGACGCCTTCTCGTCGTCGGTGCTGAAGACGATCTGGTCATCGGTGAACTCGAAATTGACCGGGAGCGCGACCGGACCGCGTCCCGTCGAGAACACGATGCGGCCGACTCCTCCGACCGAGAGGTGCGTCCGGCACTGCTCGGGGGTGAGCTCGTCGAGCGAGGCTCGGGGCAGTTGACGCCCGTGGCCCAAGGGACGGTCGGCCGATCCGCCGAGGAGCTCGAATGGGGTCGTGTCGAGGGCCAGCGCGATCAGCAGGAGGCTCCCACCGCTCAGGTTGGCGTCGGGGCTCGACTCGAAGTAGGCGAGGTAGCCGGGGTCGATCCCCGCCCGCGCCGACAACTCCTCCACGCTCAGGCCGACCTCCGCGCGGCGCATGGAGATCCGTCGCGCCAGGTCGGAGGCGTGCGGGGCGGGGGCCGGCGGAGTCGTCATCCGGTCATTCTGCCCGCGCCACGAGCTCTCGGACAGGGCCTATCGTCCCGGCTCACGCCACCAGGACGGCGGCGCCGTTGACACGGTCGGCAGCGAGGTCGCGCAGCGCGGCGTCCGCCCGGTCCATCGGGTACGGCGTGGCCGACACGCGCACGCCGATTCGGGCGGCCTCGGCGAGGAACGCCTCCCCGTCGTTGCGGGTGTTGGCGGTGACGCTCTGCAGGGTCCGCTCCTCGAAGAGGTGCTCCTGGTAGTTCAAGGCCGGGACGTCACTCAGATGGATGCCCGCGATGGCGAGCGTGCCGCCACGGTCCAGCGCGGCGAGCGCAGGCAGTACCAGCGAGCCGACGGGGGCGAACAGGATGGCCGAGTCGAGGGGCTCGGGGGGCTGGGCATCGGCGTCCCCGGCGCTGGCCGCCCCCAGCTCGAGTGCGAGGGCCTGGGCCTCGGTCGACCGGGTCATCACGTGGACGCGGGCCCCGTGGGCCAGGGCGACCTGCGCCGTGATGTGCGCCGAGCCCCCGAAGCCGTAGATCCCGAGGCGCCCCCCGTCGGGGAGGTTGGCCCGCAGCAAGGCCCGGTAGCCGATGATCCCGGCGCACAGCAGCGGAGCAACCTCCTGGTCGCCGAAGCCCTCGGGCAACGAGTACGCGTACCCCTCGTCCACCACGGCGTACTCGGCGTACCCCCCGTCGAGGTCCCAGCCGGTGAAGCGCGGGTCGACGCACAGGTTCTCCCGTCCGGAGAGGCAGAACCGGCAGTGGCCGCATGTGTGCGCCAGCCACGGCACTCCGATGCGGTCGCCCTCCTTCCACCGGGTGCTGCCGCTCCCGATCCTGTCCACGACGCCGACCACTTCGTGCCCGGGCGTGACGCGCTGGTGGCGTGGCGCGAGGTCGCCCTCGGCGAGGTGGAGATCCGTGCGGCACACCCCGCACACCCGCACGCGCAGGCGGACCTGTCCTGGCCCCGGCTCGGGGATGGCCTTGTCCACCTGCACCAGCGGCCCGCCGTTGACGGGTCCGGGCCGATCGACCACCCATGCCTTCATGAACTCCGGCATCAGCGCCAGCGTAGGGCGGCGCAGCCGGCTGCCAATGGACCTTTGACCCTAGGTGGAACCCGGAAGGAGTGCGAGGCTGGGTCCCTAGCATGGATGCGAACGAGGAGAGAACCATGCCTGCCCAGTCGCCGATCATGGACGCTGCCGCGCCCGTCTTCCCGCCCGGGTATCCGCACGACCTCGAACGCGAAGTGATCGGGGACGGGGGACTGCGCTTCCGCCTCAGGCCGATCCGGCCCGATGACGCGGCACGCCTCGTCTCGTTCCACCGCCACCTGTCGCCGCACTCGGTGTACATGCGCTTCTTCACGTTCCACCCGACGCTGTCGGACGCCGAGGTGGCGCGCTTCACGACCGTCGACTACGCGGACCGTCTCGCCCTGGTGGCCACGGTCGACGACCGCCTGGTCGCCGTGGGACGGTTCGACCGCGCGCCCGGCGAGACTGAGGCCGAGGTCGCCTTCATCGTGGCCGATGAGTTCCAGCACCATGGCATCGGGACGCTCCTCCTCGACGAGCTCGCCCGGGCAGCCAGGGAGCGGGGCGTGGAGGCGTTCAGGGCGGACACGCTCGCCGAGAACAGCGCGATGCTCGACGTCTTCCGCCACGCCGGCTTCCCCGTCAGCTCGAGCATTGAGTACGGGACGGTCACGCTCCGGTTCCCCATACAGCTCACCGACGACTATCGGGCCGCGTTGGCCGCTCGCGAGGCGACGCGGTCTGTCCAACCGGGGGCAGCGACATGACGACGCTCGTGGTGGCCGGGCCGACCGGCATCGCAGAGCACGACGGCGGTAGCTACCATCCCGAACAGCAGTCGCGCCTGTTCGCCGTCATGGACGGTGTGCGCGCCCTGGGCCTCGAGGACGAGGTCGTGTACCCGGCGGTCGTCGAGGCGTCAGTGGACGAACTCTCCCGCGTGCATGCGCCGGCCTACCTCGCCGAGCTCGAGGCGTTCTGCGCCCGCGGTGGAGGCGACATCGATCCGGACACGTACGCCCGGCCCGATTCGTGGACCGCGGCCCGCCGCGCCGCGGGGGCCGGTCTGGCGGCGCTCGCCGAGCTCGAACGGAGGAACGAGGGCATCGCATTCGTGCCCGTCCGCCCGCCGGGACACCATGCGACTGCCGACCGGGCCATGGGGTTCTGCCTCGTGAACAACGTGGCCGTGGCGGCGGCGTCGCGCACGGCAGTGGGTGAGCGCGTGCTCATCGTCGACTGGGACGTGCATCATGGCAACGGCACCCAGGCGATCTTCTGGGACGATCCCGACGTGCTCTACGTCTCCACCCACCAGCATCCGCTCTTCCCCGGGACCGGTCGCCCCGACGAGGTCGGCGGGCCCGGCGCGCCGGGCCTCACCGTGAACCTGCCCCTTCCGGCCGGGGCGACGGGGGACGTGGTCCGTGCTGCGATCGACGAGGTGGCGCGGCAGACGATCGAGGAGTTCGCCCCCGACTGGGTCCTGGTCTCCTGCGGCTTCGACGCCCACCAGGCAGACCCGCTGGGCGAGCTCGAGCTCTCGAGCGGAGACTTCGCCGAGCTGGCCCGGGTGGTCTCAGAGTTCGCACCGGGTCCCGGCCGCCTCGCCCTCTTCCTGGAGGGTGGGTACAACCCGGTGTCGCTCGAGTCCTCGGTGGAGGCGACGCTCGGCGCGCTGCTGGAGTTGCCGGTCCGCTCGCCCGAGCCGACGTACGGCGGCCCGGGACTGTCGCAGCTGCGGACCGACCGCACGGAGCGGCTGCGCGCGGTCGACCGGGTCCACATGGAGGTGGGGCCATGACGGCGGAGCGCTACGTGGTGGTGGGCTACGACGGCTCCACCGACGCGCAGTCCGCCGTGGCCTGGGCCGCCAAGACCGCTGCCGCCCTGGGCGCCCACCTCCGCGTGGTCCACGCCGTGGGACTGCTGGAGCACGCCGGCATGGCGGGCCACGCCCATGTCGAGGCGGACGTGGCACTGAAGATCGCCTCCGACGCCGGGCTCCATCCGAGTCAGGTGGAGTGGCACGTCGTGGACGGCGACCCGACCTCGGCGATGCTCCGCATGGCCGAGCCACCGGAGGTGGCCACGCTCCTCGTGGTCGGCTCCCGGGGGTCGGGTGGCCACGCCGGCACGCTGCTGGGAAGCACCAGCCTCGAACTGGCCGAGCACTCGCCGGTCCCGGTGACGATCGTGCCGTCGTCCTATCGCGGCGGCTGAGGGTCGATCAGCGCACCACCACGACCGAGCACTTGGCGTGACGGGTGCAGTACTGGCTCACCGACCCCATGAGGAGCCCCTCGAACCCGCCGAGGCCCCGTGAGCCCACCACGAGCAGGTCGGCACCCCTGGCCACCGCAACCAGGGCGGGCGCTGGCAGTTGCTCCGAGGTCTCGCCGGTGACGGTGACGTCGGGGGCCACCTCGGCGACGTGGGCCGTGGCGCCGTCAATCACGTCCTGGGCGCTTCGCCGGACCTCGTCGACCGTGGTGGTGAAGGCGTAGCCGAGCGCCATCGGGAACATCCAGGCGGAGACCAGGTGCAGGGAGTCCCCAGTGCGCTGCGCCTCGGTGATGGCCCAGTCCAGAGCGCGCCGAGAAGGCAGGGACCCGTCCACCCCGACGACGATCCGGCGCGCTGCGCCCGGCATCTCCTATGAGGTCGCCCGGTGCACGNNGTTCGTGGCGCAGTACTCACTGACCGAGCCGATCAGCATGCCGACGAATTCGCCGTGCCCCCGGCTCCCGATGACGAGAAGGTCAGCACCCTTCGAGGCCTCCACGAGGATCGGCGCCGGGTGCCCGCTGACGACGCGGGGGTCGATGGCGATGCTCGGATGCTCGGCCCGCACCCCCTCGACGGCGGAGTCGAGCGCCTTGCGGACGTCCTCCTCCGGGTCGAAGTCGGACGGGACGGGCGCGGCCCAGCCATAGCTGGACGGCCACTCCCACGTCATCACGACCTCCAGAGTGCTCGCCGTGAGGTCGGCCTGGCGGGCGGCCCATGACAAGGCATCGAGCGAGGTCGGGGACCCGTCGATGCCGACGACGATCCTGCCCTTGCCGGGCGCCTGTTCGGGTGTCATTGCTTTCTGTCCTCCTACCTTGGTGTCCAACGGCCCCTACTCAGCTGCCGAGCGGCACCGTCCACGTGAGCTGGGTGCCGCCGCCGGGGACGCCCTCGGCGGCGAAGGTCCCGTGGAGCTTCTCCGCCCGGCGCCTCAGGTTGGCGAGCCCGAGGCCCCCACTCGCAGCCGGCGCTCGGGTGATCCCGACGCCGTCGTCGGTGACGGTCAGGCGACAACATGACTCGTCCGCCGCCACGCTGACCGAGGCGTGGGCCGCATGGGCGTGCTTTCCGACGTTGGTGAGCGCCTCGCGGATCGTGGCCAGCAGGTGCTCGCGGACCTGCTCGTTGATGCTCGAGTCGAGCGGTCCCGCAAACATCACGTCGATCTCGCAACCGACGACGGGCCGCAGTTCGCGCGTCAGGCCGGTGACGTCGTCACGGATGCCCCGGCTGGCGTCGCCCATCCCGAGCTCGTAAATGGTGGAGCGGACCTGTGCGATCACCAGGTCGATCTCCGCCACGGCGCCACCCAGTTGGTCCGCCGTGGCGGTGGGCGAGCGCGCCGCCATGCCCTGCAACGTGAGCCCCAGCGCAAAGAGCCGCTGGATCACGGTGTCGTGGAGGTCCCGTGCCATACGGTCCCGGTCCTCGTAGACGGCCGACCGGCGCACCCGGTCATGGAGCCGAGCGTTCTCGATCGCGATGCCGGCCGCCAGCGAGAGGGCCCCGACCAACGCCTCGTCGTCGTGGGTGAACTCGGACCACCCGACCTTGTCGGCCAGGTACAGGTTCCCGTAGACCTCGTCGCGGACCTTGATGGGTACGCCGAGGAAGGATGTCATGGGCGGATGGTTCGGGGGGAAGCCGTAGCTGTCGGGGTGGTTGCCGATCTCCGTGATGCGCAACGGCTTGGGGTCGGCGATGAGCAACCCGAGGACGCCCCGTCCCGTCGGGAGAGGACCGATACCCCCCTCCTGCTCCTCCGTGAGTCCGACCGTGATGAAGTCCGAGAGGGCCTGCTTCTCCTCGTCGAGCACGCCCAGCGCCCCATATCGCGCCCCGGTCAAGGACTGTGCCTCTTCGACCACGTGACGCAGGACCTCGGGCAACTCCAGGTTCGACTCGATCAGAAGCGTCGCCTCGAGCACACGCCGCAGCTTGCTCGGATCTTCGATCGCGCGGAATGGCACCAATTGAGCTTACCCATGCCCCGAGCAGCGCAGTTCGTGGTGAGTAGCAGGGTGCCTCCCCAAGATGGGAGGATGTGGTCCGTGGGCCTGGGCGTGTTCCTCCTCGACGACCATGAGGTGGTCAGGACGGGCCTCCGCGCGCTCCTCGAGGCCAGCGACGACATCAAGGTGGTGGGCGAGGCGGGCACGGTGGCGGAAGCCCTGGCCAGGATTCCACCCACGAAGCCCGACGTCGCCATCCTCGACGTGCGCCTGCCCGACGGAAGCGGGGTCGAGGTCTGCCGGGAGATCAGGTCGAGCTCACCCGAGATCGCGTGCGTGATGCTCACGTCCTACGCCGACGACGAGGCGCTCATCGCCTCCATCATGGCGGGGGCGGCCGGCTACGTGCTCAAGCAGGTGGGCAGCCTCGACCTCCTCGACACCATCAGGCGCGCCGGAGCGGGGCAGTCGTTGCTCGACCCTTCGCTGACCGAACGCGTGCTCGAGCGACTGCGGGACGGGCCGAAGGTCGACCCACGGATCGCCAGCCTCACGCCTCAGGAGCGCCGGATCCTCGACCTGATCGCGGAGGGCTACACGAACCGCCAGATTGCCGAGACCATGTTCCTGGCCGAGAAGACGGTCAAGAACTACGTGTCGAACCTGCTCGCCAAGCTCGGGATGGAGCGCAGGACCCAGGCCGCAACCTTCGCCGCCCGGCTCAACGAGCGCTCGGCCCAGGAGTCTCGGACCGACGCCACCGGCACCTGAGGGCGTCCGGGATCAGGTGCGCCCGGGGAGTGGCTCCTCGGTTTCGGTGGCCATCACGAAGCTGAACCCGAGCTCGCCCAGCGCCCCCTCGATTCGCTCGCGCTCCAGCTGGGGTTGCTCGAAGTGGGCCGGATCGGTGTCGATGCCGACGACCTTGGCCAGGTCGAGCAGGGCGACGTCGTAGCCGATCTGCAACGCCAGCGTGACGGGGACCGTGTCGGGGTCAGTGCCCAGCGGCACACCCTTCTGGAGCTCTCGGCGGCACCGGATCACCTCCTCGTGGGCGTCCTGTTCGGTCGCTCCCGCCCCGGGGGTCGGACGCTGGCCGAAGGCGGCCTCGAGAAGTTGGGTGTACATCGACATTTGGCGTCTCCGCTGAGTACCCGCCGACCGTGTGCCAGCAACGCGGCACCGGACGGGCCCTGCTCCTTTCAGTCCTGTCTGTCACATCGCCCATTCGCGATGCGAAGAAGCATGCGCCAACCGACCTGTTCCTGGGCAGGGCCGGAGGTCACAAGGCTGGGTCCCGCAGCCTCGGTGTGACCTTCGGCCCTACTCGCGGCGCGCCGACTTGCCGACAATTTCGCTATTGGTGCCGGTGCGACCGGTTCACCGCGTATGGAACGGAGCGTTCGTGATCCTTCTCGACGAGTTGCCCTCGGGGGCGTCCAGCGGATCCAGCCCGGCGGTCGGCTCCATCCGTGAGCTGGTCGACGGGGCCTGGCGCAACGACGTGGCGCTCGAGATGTGGATCGACGTGACGTCGGAGCCCATCGCCATCCGGCTGGCCGGGACGCTCGACGAGTCGACTGGGGCCAACCTCTTCGACGTGATCGCGGACTGCGTGGCCCGGGGAGGGCGCGATTTCCACCTCGACACCAGCGCCCTCCGCATGGACAGCGCGGGTTGGCCGGTCATGGAACGGATCCGCCAGCGGGTCCACGGTGCCGGGGGCCGGGTGCGCTGGGACCGCGACGCGTCGGCATAGCCGAGGCCGCCGACCTCGCATGGCCCGCCCTATGCGCACGCGTCGCCAGCGCCGTGGTCCGACGACCGCGTGACCGATGACCGAAGCACCCCGCCGGTGCGGATCGTCGAGACCCACATCTCCGTGCTCGTCTTCGTGGGCGACAAGGTCTACAAGCTCCGCAAGCCGGTCCAGTTCGACTTCCTCGACTTCACCGATCGTGCCGTACGGGAGGCCGATTGCCGACGTGAGGTGGAGCTGAACCGCCGGCTGGCACCCGACGTCTACCTTGGCGTGGCCGACATCGAGATGGACGGCGTGGCGATCGACCACATGGTCGTGATGCGCGCCCTGCCGGATGCGCGCCGGCTGGCCACACTGGTGCGCGCCGGCGCCGAACTCGAGGGCTGTCTGGAACAGGTCGCGACCAAGCTTGCGGCCTTCCACGCGGGCGCACCACGATCCACCGTCATTTCCGCCGCGGCCACCGAGCAGGCCCTCCTTGCTGCGTGGGATGCCAACTTCGAGGAGACCAGGCGCTTCGTCGGCACTGTCCTCGAACCCTCGTGGGACCAGGAGATCCGTGCCTCGGCCGCCCGCTGGTTGGGAGCACACGCCACCCTCCTGGCCGAGCGCATCGCTACGGGAAAGGTCTGCGACGGCCACGGTGACCTCCAGGCCGAGGACATCTTCTGCCTCGACGACGGCGTGCGAATCCTCGACTGCATCGAGTTCTCCGACGAGCTGCGCTTCGGCGACGTCTGTGCGGATGTTGCGTTCCTCGCCATGGATCTCGAACGCCTGGGGCGCCCCGATGCGGCCCAGCGGTTCGTCCGCGACTACGAGTCGCGGTCCGGGGCGGACCTGCCGCCACCGCTCCTCCATCACTACATCGCCCAGCGTGCCTATGTGCGGGCCAAGGTGGCCTGCCTGCAGTACGAGCAAGGAGTCGAGGGTTGCGATCGTGCCGCCCGAGATCTGCATGCGCTGGCCCTGCGCCACGTGCGCCAGTCACGGCTCGCGCTGGCGCTGGTGGGCGGCCTCCCGGGGGCGGGGAAGAGCACGCTGGCGGCCGGGCTGGCCGCCGAGACGGGATGGGCCCTGCTGCGCTCGGACGAGGTCCGCCGGGATCTGCAGCCCCCGGGGGGATCCGAGCCGACCGACCCGGCACCCGACGACGGACGCTACGCCCCCTCCGCCGTCGGCGCGGTCTACGTGGATCTCGTGCGTCAGGCCAGGCTCTTGCTCGAGAAAGGCGAGTCCGTCATTCTCGATGCGTCGTGGACCGACGCCGCGCGCCGCTCGGAAGCGGCGCGGCTGGCCGCCGACACCGGGAGCGAGCTGCTCGAATTCTGCTGCACGTGCGAAGACGTCGTGGCGACGGCAAGGATTGATGAGCGGCGCGGTCGGGGTGGCGACGTCTCCGAGGCCACCCCCAAGGTCCGGGCCGCCATGGCAGATCGGATGGATGCCTGGCCGTCCGCCACCGTGATCGACACCTCGAGCCGCGCGCCCGCCGAGAGTGTCTCGTGGGCTCTCCGGCGACTCGCCACCCCCGGCTGAACAGGGGCTTAGGTCCCGACCTTCAGGGGGCGTTCGACCCTAGGGGGAGTGGGATCGGTGCGGTCCAATGGCTGCAGCGGCACCTGACCGCCCGAGCCAAGGAGAAGGCCATGCATCACTCCACGACCCACCGGACCACCCGCACCACACACCGCAGCCAGCGCCCCTCGCTGAGCCCGTACCTCCTCGACGACACCGCCCTGACGCTGTCGGACATCCGTCAGGCACGGGCCGAGCGCGAGGTTGCGGGCGGTCGGTGACGGCGCACGGCGAGTGGGGACGTTCGGCCCTATCTCCGCACCCGTCCCCGGCACACTCTGAATGTGACGTACCAGCACTGGTCTGAACGACCAGAAGGAGGATCGCCATGTCCAACGTGACGGCAGACCCGAGTGGGGCGGAGAGCGCCCAGGAACAGAAGAAGGAAGAGGTTGTCGATTCCATGACGGGAACCGTCGACCAGTGGAAGGCCCGCATCGACGAGCTCAAGGTCCAGGCGGACCTGGCCAAGCTCGATGCCCGCGAACGGGCAACGAAGCAGCTGGAGATTGCCCAGAACGCATGCCTCGCCGCGTATTCCAAGCTCCGCGACGCCGGGCATGACGTGGCGGTGAACGCCGACACGCTCAAGGACGGTGTGCAGAAGCTGCTCGAAGACATCAAGAACGCCTTCGACGCGGCGCAGGCCGTCATCTCCCGGGGCTGAACCCGGCGAGCGCGGCCGGCCGGCGGAGCGATCATGTGCTCGAGCACGGTGTTGCCGCCCAGGCTTCCCCATTGTGAGCCGAGAGTCCCGCCTCCCGATCGGTCGGCTGCGGCCGAGGAGGTCGGATGTCGCTCGCGGCACTGATCTTCAAGAACCTGTGGTCAAAGAAGGCGAGGTCGATCGGTATCGCTTTCGCCATCAGCGTCGCGGTCATGACCGTCGTGACGCTGACCGTCGTGAGCAGCGGCCTCGAGGCTTCGGCGGCGGCGGTGCTGACGCTCGGCCACGCCGACTTCACGGTGGCGCAGAACGGCGTGTCGGAGGTGTTGTACTCCAGTCTCGACGAAGCTCAGCTCCGGGAGGTCCAGGCGACGCCGGGCGTGAAGAGCGCGGTGGGCGTCCTGCTCGAGACGCAGCACATCAACGCAGACAATCCGCTCTTCATTGAGATCGGCATCGCACCAGACGAGTTGCGCCAGTTTGGCGTCACCATCGTGGCGGGCAGGCCGTACCAGGAGTCGGCCACTCACGAGATGATGCTCGGCTGGCGCGCCGCCCAGGACTTCGGGCTCCACGTCGGCGACCGGTTCGACGCCAACGGCACGTGGAACACGGTGGTGGGGATCTACTCGACGGGCATCTCGTACGGCGATCTGGGTGGCATGTTCCCGCTCACGGCGATCCAGACGTACAACAGGGTGCCGGGCTCGGTCACCCTGATCTTCGTCAACCTCGTCCCGGGTGCTTCGGTCGCCAAGGTGGAGAGGGCCATCACGTCGGCGCACCCCGAGATGACGACCATCCAGACCGCAGCGCAGTTCGGGCGGGCCGATCGCAATCTCGTGTTCCTCCAGGCGGCCGCCACGGGCAGCACGATCCTGGCCATCCTCATCGGCGCCGTCATCGTCGGGAACACCATGCTCCTCTCCCTTTTCGAGCGAACGAGGGAGTTCGGGTTGCTGCGGGCCATCGGATGGACCCGCAGCCGCGTGGTCTCGCTGGTGGTGGGCGAGGGTGTCGTCCTAGCCGTGGTGGGCGCCCTCGCAGGCGTCGCTCTGTCCTTCGCCGCGACCGCCGCGCTCGAGAACCTCCCGCAGCTTCGCGGCGTGCTGCACGCGAACTATACGAACCAAGCCTTCTGGCGGGGCCTCTACACCGGCCTGGGCATGGCCGTCATCGGCGCGCTCTACCCCGCGCTGCGCGCCGCAAACCTGGCGCCGCTCAAGGCGTTGAGCCGTGAGTGAGGTCACGGTCCGTTCCGCGCTGGCCATTGAGGTGCATGGCCTGGAGAAGACCTACGACGACGGACTCATCCGCGCCCTGGACGGGGTGGACCTCATGGTGGGTGCTGAGGAGTTCGCGGCGATCACCGGCCACTCAGGGTGTGGGAAGTCGACGCTGCTCCATCTGATCGCCGCGCTCGACACGCCGACGAAGGGATCGATCCGCGTCAGCGGGCATGACGTGGTGCACCTGCACCACGCCAGCCGGTTCCGGCGCGAGGAGGTCGGGCTGGTGTTCCAGCTGCACAACCTGCTGCCCCGGCTCTCCGTCCGCGAGAACGTGGAGATCGCCATGTCGGGGTCGCGGCGACCCCACAGACAGCGCGCTCCCTACGCCGACGAACTGTTGGAAGAGGTGGGACTCGGGGGCCTCAGCGACCGTCTCCCGACGCAGTTGTCGGGCGGCGAGCGTCAGCGGGTCGCCATTGCGCGGGCGCTGGCCAACGATCCACCCGTGTTGCTGGCTGACGAGCCGACGGGCAGTCTCGACAGCGCCTCTGTGGATGTCGTGCTCGCCCTGTTCCGGCGGCTGCGCCGCGAGCGGCAGACGACGATCGTGCTGGTGACGCACGACGAGGCCGTGGCGGGCGCCGCCGATCGCATCGTGCACATGGTGGACGGCCGTGTGATATCCGGCGACGGCGACGGCGCTGGGGCCGGGGGGCTCCGATCGACGACCTGACCCGGATGGTCAGGCGCGTGGCGGTAGGGTCTCGTGGACCTGGTTGGAGGCCTCGCTGTCGCCGTGCAGCATGATGTCGGCGAACTTCGCATAGAGGGCCATCGGTTCCTGCGAACGGACGATGACGCCGAAGAGCTCCGCCATGGAGACGAGGCCGCTGGGCCGGTCGGAGATGTCGAGCACGACGAGGTGCCGGATGCCGAGGCTGACCATCAGCGCGGCCGCCTCGGCGACGCTCGCCGACGGGGGTGCCCATCTCGGGTGCGCCGAGGCGATCGCCGCCACCGAGTCCTCGGGACCGAGGCCCTGTGCCAAGGCGCGGGTGAGGTCGAACTCGGTCACGACGCGCAGCGGCTGCTCCTCCAAGATGGCGCAGGAGACGCCGTCGCGCTCCATCGCGGATGCCACCTGCGACAGGGTGTCGTCGGCGGACACCACGGTCGGCGGTCGCAGGTGCATGGCGCCGAGCGTCGCGTCGAGGCCTTCGAATGAACGGTTGCTCATGGTCACACCCTCGGTGCTGGGACTGCCGGCCGGCAGAAGGGACATCGTCCGGGCCGACAGTACCGGGTGCCCGACAGCACGGCGCCGCTGGCGGAAGGCCACGAACCCGAGAATTGGAAAATGGCGACCGAGGGGGGTGGCCGCCATTCTCCAAGCACCGTTGTCTGGGAAGAGGAGGTGTCCTGCACATTCTGCAACCGGGACTGTGGTCCGGGTAGAGCCGAAAGTAATGGATTCGGCCGCCCGGCCCAAGCGCTGGGGACCAATGGCCGTGGTCAGGCGGATGCCCCGGTGGGAGAGTGGAGCCATGCCCACCGTCTGCAGTGCCGCCGAAGCCGTCGCCCTGATCCGGCCGGTCGACATGATCGGGTTCGGGCTCGGCCCGGCCAACCCCGACACCTTCCTCACGGCCCTGGGGGCCCGGGACGACTGGCAGGACCTGCAGCTCGGCGGTGCCCTCTGCCTCAACTTCTACGAGGTCTTCACCAAGCCGGGCGTCACCTACCGCTGTGGCTTCTTCGGACCGGCGGAACGCCTCCTGCACTCCATGGGCCACAAGGTCGAGCTGGTGCCTGGCGGGTTCCGCCAGATGGGGCCGATCCTGGCCAAGTTCTCGCCGCGCGTGATGGTGGTCCAGGCTGCCCCGCCCGACGAGTACGGGAACGTGAACCTCTCCCTCCACATGGGCGCTACCCGGCCAGAGCTCATCCGTGCCGGCGAGGACCCCGACCGACTGCTCATCGTCGAGGTCAACCCCAACCTGCCCCGGACCAGGAGCCTGCCGCCCGAGTACGACAACACGATCTCGCTCGACCTCGTGGACGTGGTCGTCGAGACGAATGCGGCGCCGTTCGCGCTGACCGAGCCTCCGACGGACGAGGTGGATGCGGCCATCGCCCGCAACGCGCTGGCCTATATGAAGAGCGGGTCAACCCTGCAGACCGGCATCGGCGCCATCCCGAACATCGTGGCGACGGAGCTGGCGAAGGGCCCGCTGGGCGGATTTGGCGTCCACTCCGAGATGTTCACCAACGGCCTCATGCGGTTGCACCAGGCGGGCAAGGTCACCAACGACGCCAAGGGGGTGTTCGACGGTGTCTCGGTCACCACTTTCGCCCTCGGCACGCCAGAGCTCTACGGGTGGCTGGACGGGAACGTGGACGTCGCCTTCCTCCCCGTGGAGACGGTGAACGACCCCACCGTGATCGCCCAGAACGCCAACCTGGTCTCCATCAACGGGGCACTGTCGGTCGACCTCTACGGGCAGGTGGTTGCCGACAACATCGGCAGCCGGCAGGTCTCGGGCGTCGGCGGGCACGAGGACTTCGTGGCGGCGGCGGAGCTGCACCTCGATGCCCACTCGCTCATCTGTCTCCATTCGACCGCGGTGCACGGCGGCGAGGTCGTGTCCCGCCTCGTCGGGCTCCTGCCCGAAGGCTCGGTTGTCTCCACGCCCCGCCACCACACCGGCGTCATCATCACCGAGTACGGCGCGGCGGAGCTCACCGGTCTCACGGTGAGCGAGCGCGCCCACCTCCTGGTGGAGATCGCCCACCCCGACTTCCGGGACGACCTGCGCAAGCTCGCCGACGAGCTGGGCCGGGCCTGACGGCCTCGCCCCCTCGGCGGAAGGCTCAGCCGGTCGACGCCGGTGCCGGCTTGTTGGGCCACTCGCGGAAGGTGGCCTGGTGCCGCCCGATCTCGCCGATGATCGCATCGATATAGACGAGCTTACGGATCATGTACGAGCGCGTCTCCTTGGGGTCCAGGTACAGGTTGTACAGGCGCCCGTACCCGTAGCGCTGCACGACTCCGGTGAAACCGCCCGGGTTGAGGACGTCCGTGTCGTCGTCGGAGATGGAGGACAGCATGTACTTGTACTCGCCCACCCGCAACGCCGAGAACTGGGACGTGAGCCAGTAGTGCTGGAACTTCCGGTTGGACACGGCCTCGCGATCGTCGGCGGCCAGGAGGAACGAGAGCTGGTCGACGGCGTCGATGTAGCGGTCGGTGGGGATTCGCTCGGGCGCCCCGGCCATGGATAGGCAGGTCGCGAACAGATCGAGGAGATGGACGAGTCCGTCGCTGGAGCGACCCGGCTGAATCATGCCGGGCCACGACACGATGGCCGGCACGCGCACCCCGCCTTCCCAGGTCGATCCCTTCGCACAGCGGAAGGGTGTGAAGGCCGAGTCCGGCCAGGTCTCCATCTCGGGTCCGTTGTCCGACGAGATCACGACCATCGTCGACTCGAGTTGGCCGGTGCGCTCGAGCGCGGCGACCAGACGCCCGCAGATGGCGTCCAGTTCGACGATGGCGTCCTTGTAGGGGTGCCGGGCCGGGGAACGTCCCAGGTAGTCGGGATGCGGATAGTTGTCGAAGTGCGCTCCCCGGGTGCAGTGGTAGAGGAACCAGGGATCGGCCGACCCCGTCATGCGCTCGATGAATTGCTCGGAATACGCGCACCACTTGTCGTCGAGCAGCGAGAGGACCGGGACGGTGACCTCCTCGACCTCCTCGAGCTCGCCGTCGCGGGTCGCATGGACGAAGCACTTGTTGAACGGCATGTTCTTGACCCATTCGGTGCGGTCCTCGCTGTAGACGACCTCGGGGAAGAAGTACGGATCCCGCCACTCCGTGTACATGTCGGACACAGACAAGAAGCCGTAGAAGTCGTCGAAGCCGACGTGCTGCGGCTGGCTCTCCCGGTTCTCGCCCATGTGCCATTTCCCGACGGCCTGCGTGACGTAGCCGGCATCGGAGAGGAGCTGCGGAAGTGTGACCTCCCCACTGAGCCCTCCCGGCATGCCGTACATGGGGGGGATCAGGAGGCCGTGCCGCATCGGCAGCCGGCCCGTCATGATGGATGCCCGGGTCGGCGTGCACGAGGGCTCGCTGTAGCACGACGTGAGGAGCAGGCCCTCCCGGGCGATCCGGTCGACGTTGGGCGTCGGCGCACCCACTGCGACCCCGCCGCCGTAGCACCCGAAGTCCCCCCAACCGACGTCGTCCATCAAGATGACGACCACATTCGGTCGTCGACCGGTGCGGGAGAGGAACTCCTCCATTCTGGTCGCGGCCGCCTCGTCACGGCCGGGCACCACGAAGGTGGGCTCCCGGTTCGGACCGGGCGCGCGGGTGGCGCCGGTCACCGAATCCACGCCTGATCCGCTCACTGCGCCCCCGTCTATCCACTGGGTGCCCATCAGCTCGACGAGCAGGCCTGGGTGTAGATGGCGTTCGGCACGAGGTGGTTCGTGCACGCAGTGCCACGGTCGGCGACGACCCACCCGGATCCCTGGGCCTGCAGGACGATGACGGCGTCGTAGGAGGCCGAGCCGCTCCCGACGTTCACGTTCGCGTAGGCCCACGCTCCGGAGCAGCCGAAGTTGTCCACCGTGTTGACCGGACCCGTGCTGGCCGAGCTCTTGGCGGCGGCCAGGATGGCGCTCTGGGTGCATGCCGCGCCGGTGGCCGCCGACGCGGTGGTCGTCGATGCTGCCGCCGCCGCCGCTGCCTTAGCGGCTGCCGCTGCCGCCGCCGCCGCAGCCGCCTTCGAGTTCGTCGTCGTCGCAGCGGCCGTCGACGTGGTGGTCGTGTTGGCGGACTGGTTGCTTGGGCTGCTGGAGCAACCGGCCAGCACGGCAGCCCCGATCAGGACCGCGATCACGCCACTACCGGTGGCTCTGGTCATACCTTCCTCCCCGAGATTGGGCCTGTCGCAGCGTATTTCGCCTTCTTCCGGAACGCGTCATCGGCGGACACTTTCGCTGCGCTCCAGCCTGATCTAGAAAGGCGATCCCATGGCGGTTCGGCAGACCCTTCCGGTACGCGAGGTCCTCCGCGGACGTCACATCAGCTGGGTTGATGTCGTCGTCGGGGCAGCCATCATCGCCATCCTCTACGAGGTCGTCCACCTGGGCCAGTCACTGGCGGTCAACTTCACCCCGGGCCGCACACCGGTCGTCATCTCCACCGACATCTCGAACGTCCCCTACTACGCGGCACGATCGCTGCTGCGGATGTTCATCGCCCTCGCTCTCTCGACCGTGTTCACCCTGGTCTACGGCACGGCGGCCGCTCGGTTGCGCCGCGCCGAGAAAGTGCTCGTCCCGATCCTCGACGTCCTGCAGTCGATACCGATCCTGGTGTTCCTGCCCGTCGCCCTCACCTTCTTCATAAAGGTCTTCCCCAACAACCTGCTGGGGCTCGAATTGGCGTCAATCTTCGTGATCTTCACCTCACAGGCGTGGAACATGACCTTCAGCTTCTACCACTCGCTCATCGCGCAACCCACGGAACTGGACGAGGCAGCACGCATGTACCGCCTCACCAAGTGGCAGCGGTTCTGGAAGCTGGACGTGCCCAGTTCGATGATCGGTCTGGTCTGGAACATGATGATGTCGATGGGGGGAGGGTGGTTTTTCCTGACGGCCTCGGAGGCTGTCACCGTCTTCATCAAGGGCAAGGGGATCAGCGAGAGCCTGCCGGGCATGGGCAGCTACATGGCGGCCGCGGTGGCCCACGGCTCGTACATGCAGGTCACCATCGCCATCGTGGTGATGGTCATCCTCGTCGTCGGAACCAACTTCTTCGTCTTCCGTCCGCTCGTGGCCTGGTCGGACAAGTTCCGTCTCGAGAGCTCCGAGTCGGCCGACAAGCCCAAGAGCGTGGTGCTCGACATCCTGCAACGCTCCTCGGTGCCGAAGCTGGCCGGTCGGCTGAGCCGTCCGGTCGGAAGGGCCCTCGACCGGATCACCCGGCCGTTCGGGCTGGCCGAGTACCCGCTCCGCACCGACCCCCGGAAGCGCCAAGTCGGCGACGTCATCTTCTGGTCCGTGATCTTCGCCGTATCAGCCGCCGTCGCGGTGATCGGGCTGATCTACCTGAACTCCCATCTGGGCTTCGCCCGCTTTCCCAGCCTGATCGAATTCGGCCTGGCGACCTTCGCCCGCGTGGTCGTCCTGTTGTGCATCTCCACGCTCATCTGGGTGCCGGTGGGCGTGAAGATCGGCTTGAGCCCGAAATTGTCCCGGTTCGCGCAGCCGGTGGTCCAGGTCCTGGCCAGCTTCCCGGCCATTCTCCTGTTCCCCTTCGCCACCCTGATCTTCATCGACCTCGGTATACCTCTGGACTACGGCGCAATCGTGCTCATGATGCTGGGGGCGCAGTGGTACATCCTCTTCAACGTCATCGCCGGCGCCAGCTCCATCCCCAACGACCTCCGCGAGATGATGGTGACGATGCGCCTCACCCGGGGCCAGCGCTGGCGCCAGGTGATCCTTCCGGCCATCTTTCCGGCGTACGTGACCGGGGGGATCACGGCGGCCGGGGGCGCCTGGAACGCGTCCATAGTGGCCGAACTGGTGAGCTGGCATCACCACACCCTGAACGCGTACGGCCTCGGCAACTACATCGCCACGGCCTCCATTCAAGGCAAGTTCGCGCTTCTCATCGCCGGCGGCATCGTGATGAGCGCCTTCGTCGTCCTGGTCAATAGGCTGTTGTGGCGACGGCTCTACGCAATGGCAGAGAGCCGCTTCACCTTGTGATCACCTCGGCATTGACGCAGTTCGTATGGTGAGTCAGGGTGGCTCTTCGTGACCACGACATCCCCACCGACTTCCGGGCGCCCCGGTGCCGATCCGTCGACCATCATTGAGGTGTCGCACGTCACCAAGACGTTCGTCTCACCCGACGGTAGCCCGCTGCCGGTGCTCGACGACATCTCGCTCGACCTCAGGGAGGGCGAGATCGTGGCCCTGCTCGGGCGCTCCGGATCAGGGAAGAGCACACTCCTGCGCTGCATCGCCGGACTGATCGCGCCAACGGCCGGGGAGGTCAGCTACCGGGGTCAGGCCCTGAACGGCGCCAACCCCGGCGTGGCCATGGTCTTCCAGAGCTTCGCCCTGCTGCCCTGGCTCACGGTGCGCCAGAACGTGGAGATCGGACTCGAAGCCCTGGGGATCGAGCCACGGGAGCGGCGCGAGCGCGCCGAGCGGGCCATCGACACCATCGGGCTGGACGGCTTCGAGTCCGCCTACCCCAAGGAGCTGTCCGGCGGGATGCGCCAGCGAGTGGGGTTTGCCCGCGCGCTCGTGGTCGAGCCCGATGCTCTCCTCATGGACGAGCCGTTCTCGGCGCTCGACGTCCTGACCGCGCAGAACCTCCGGGCCGAGCTGCTCCGGCTGTGGCAGCAGAAGGATTTCCCCACGAAGGCCATGCTGATCGTCACGCACAACATCGAAGAGGCGGTGATCCTGGCCGACCGGATCTTCGTGCTCGGGGCGAACCCGGGCCGCATTCGGACCGAGATCACGTGTGGGTTCCCCCAGCCCCGCAATCGGCACGATGAGAGCTTCGCTGCGTTGGTCGATCAGATCTACGGGCTCATGACGGGTCGGGACACCCGCCCGCCCGCCCACATCTGGACGCAGGCCGCGCCCGGAGAGGGTTCCCCCATCGACACCCCGTTGCCGCAGGCCAGCGTGGGGGGCATGGCGGGGCTCCTCGAGATCCTCGTTGCCCACGGCGGGCGTGAGGACCTGCCCAAGCTGGCTCATGAGTTGACGTTCGAGGTGGACGACCTGCTCCCCTTGGTCGATGCGGCCCAGGTCCTCGGACTCGCCGAGGTGGATGACGCGGATCTCCATGTCACCGACGACGGCCGCACGTTCGTGGCTGCCGACATCCTCGAGTCCAAGCAGATCTTTGCCCGGCGCGCCCGCGAGCGAGCGCCCCTGGTCCGGGCCATCTGCAATGCGCTGCACACGACCAAGGACGGGAACCTGGGCGAGGGATTCTTCCTCGACCTGCTCCGTCGGGGTTTTTCGGAGGACGAGGCCCGCCAGCAGCTCAGGATCGCCATCGACTGGGGCCGCTACGGTGAGCTCTTCGACTTCGACGCGAACAGCGGTCAGCTCGCACTCGACCACTCCTCCGCCCAGCCCGGCATCTGACCCCAACGCCCTGACCAGGGCTCCCACCTCGTCGGGCGCCCGTTTACGTTCTCTTAATTCGAAGCCGAGAAATGTTCACACTCTGTTTCACCCTCTCGGCGCAGGATGGCGTCAGTACGGGAGGTGCGCACGTGTGGGATCGACTGCTGTGTGCGATTGATCAATTCGAATCCGGCCAGGTCGCCCTGGACTTCGTCGCCGGCGTGGCGCTGGCGAACGACGCCAGCGTCAGGGTGCTGCACATCCGCGAGGTACCGAAGATGGGCCGCGTTCTTCCTCTCGAGTCTCCGGCCGAGGCCGAGGACTTGGTGCGCGACGCGGTGCTGTCGCTGGGGATGCGGGGTGCCGCGTCCGCAGGCCGTTCCTGTTCCGCATTGGAGGATCAGGTAGCGGCGCGCATCGTGAAGGAGGCGCAGCTCTGGGAGTGCCAGGCGATCATCCTCGGTTCGCGGCGGCTGCGGGGGATCTCCAGGCTTTCCGGTCGCAGTGTCAGGGAGAGGATCCTCCGCGTGTCGTCCCTCCCGGTCCTCGTTGCGCCGGCTGCCGAGAGCAACGGGATCTACTGGCCACCGAGGTTCAGGTCCGAACGGGGACATCCCGCGGTTGCACATGGCCGGTAGGCCGGGCGTGGTGAGGAAGACTCTCGCCCGCCGGAGCTCATGTGGTGTGAGGTGGGGGCCAACGTGGTGACACCGCTGATCTACGGTGCATCCCTGGTCGTGGTCCTGTGGTGCGTCATCGACGCAGCGAGGCGACCATCCGATGAGCTGTCACGCGGGAAGAAGGCAGCATGGGTGATCAGTTCCTTGCTGGGCTGGCTGCTCTTCGGGATCGTGGGCGCCGCCGTCGCCGCGGTCTATCTCATCGGTCCCCGTCGGAGGATGAACGCGCATCAGTGGTAGCCCCCGACCCGTCACCTGAAGCCGCTGCGCCAGCCGTTCGTGCCGGCCATCAGGTCGCCAGACCGTGCCGTCTGAGGAACGACTTCTGCTCGTCGTGCATGTCCTCGGGCAGGGTCGTGAACCAGTCAACGGCGTCAGGCACGGTCCGAAACCGATCGGCTGATGCCGGCGCCAGGTGCACGCTGAACGCAAGGCCGACCGGCCAGTCCAGACCTCGTTCGAGATGACTCGGGTACTCGATGTAGCCCAGGTGGGCATCGATCTCCACCTCCGCCCCGAGCTCCTGCTCTGCGACCCTCCGGGCGGCATCGGTCAACGGTTCGCCGAAGCGCACGGTGCCGCCCGGGATATGCCAGAGGCCGCGACACGGCTCACTGGCGCGACGCGCGAGGAGAACCCCGTCCGCTGAGACGATCACGACCTCCACCGTGAGTCGGGGCACCTTCGCAAAGATCTCCTCGTACTCAGCCTGTGGGAGGGCGTCGCGTGGCGCGGTCATCGGGTTCGGCTGGGGAGGGATCGGACCTCCGTGGACGTGGTCCATGCCGATTCGTCCCTTGCGCCGAGAGGGAGCATCGCCACGGGCCAAGGGTACGCGCGTCCGCACAGGGCTGGCGCGGGTGCATCGAGCCAGGGGTTGCGATTTCGAACCCCCGTGGTACCGTACGGGGGCAGCATCCGTGCTGTTGTTGTACTGCCCGCGAGGGGAAGCCGGTGTGACTCCGGCGCTGGTCCGCAACCGTGAATGGTGCGCCGACGAGGCGATGCCAGAAGCCGGGATACCTCGAGGTCAGGAGAGTTCCCACCGTCGAGACACAAGGTTCGGGGCTCGGTGTGACCCCGTGCAGTTGCGGAGTTTTCCGGGTCGAGGACCGGGAAGCGAGAACCGTGCACATCGTCCGCCGCACCCTGATGGGTGCTTCTGCCGTCGGCCTGGCCGCCATGCTGGGGACGGCCACCCTCACCTCACTCGCCGCACCGGCCGGCGCCACGTCGGTCCAGCCTGAGATCCCGCAGTTTGCCGCGGCACAGTCGGCGGCCACCTGGCTGGTCGGACAGCAGGCCTCCGACGGCAGCATCGGAGGTTCCCTCTCGTCCACCGTCGACGCCGTCCTCGCGTTGGCCGCCGCTCACGTGGATGTCCCGGCGGCCAATGCCGCGCTGTCCCACGTGGAGGCGAACGCGAACTCCTACATCACCGTTGACAGTGCCGACGGCCCGGGTCAACTGGCTGCTCTCATCCTCGATGCCCATGCGATGGGCGTGAATCCGACGAACTTCGGTGGGACTAACCTCGTGACACGCCTCCAGGCCACCGAGCAGACCTCGGGCCCCGATGCCGGACTGTTCGGAACGGAGACCCAACTGGGCGACTACTACGTCGGCACGTACGTCCAGGGCCTCGTCTTCACCGCGCTCAAGGCC
>PMPX01000229.1 GCA_003169235.1 Acidimicrobiaceae bacterium
CCGCGATGACGACCGCGACCACGACGACTCCGAGCAGTTCGACGATCCAGCGGCCGCTCGGTGCCCGGCCGGCGGCGTGCCGCCCCCGGCCCTCCCTCGGAGCCGGCGCCTCGACCGGATGTTCGTCGGCGTCCATGCGGCCAGAAGTATTACCCGGCCCGTGTCCCCGTGGCGCGTCGCCACGGGCGTGTCACGGCCACCAGGCAGTATGGGGACCGTGGTGCGCGCCGTGATCTTCGACTTCTACGGGACCCTGGCCCACTGGGCCGGCGGCCACGACGCCAACTACGCGGCGGTCTTCGCCGCCCACGGGTACGCGCTCGACCCGGCCGTGCTCGACGGCTACTTCCGCCGCTACGACGGCGTGGCGCACGCGGAGNNATCGGCGTCTGCTCGAACTGGGGCTGGGAGCTCGACGCCTTCCTGGCCGACGTCGGCCTGCTCCACCTGGTCGACTCGGGCGTGACCTCGGCCCGGGCCGGGGCGCGCAAGCCGCACCCCGACATCTACGCCCGTTCCACCGAGGCGCTGCGCGTCGACCCCGGCGACGTCCTCTTCGTCGGCGACTCGTGGGAGCCCGACGTCCGGGGCCCCCGGCGGCTCGGCATGACGGCCGTCCACGTCTGGCGGGAGGACGAGCGGGCCGGGCAGAGCGCGCCGCCACTGGAGCCGGGCGACCACCGGGTCGGGGAGCTGACGGGCGTCCTCGGGATCCTGGGCGTCTAACGGTCGACGGTGCCGACGGGTGGGCGGCCGTTCTCGGCCAGCCCGGCGTCGAGCGCAGCCCGGTCGTCGGCACCGAGCGGCTGGAACCGGAGCTCGGCACCCGGCCGCCACCAGATCGGCTCGTCGCAGGCCCAGGCCTCCTCGCGCAGGCCCACCTTGGTCACCTTCCCGGTGGCGGTCTGGGGCAACGAGGACGAGACGCGCACGTAGCGCGGCACCCACTTGGGCCCGAGGTCGGGCTGCTCGGCCAGCCACCCGGCGAAGGCGTCGGGGTCGAACGGGCGGCCGGGCACCGTCTCGAGGGCCACCATGACCTGGTCGCCCGCGCCCGACGCCGTGTCGGGCACCGGGTACACGGCCACGATCGACAGGTCCGGGTGCCGCGACAGCACCGACTCGACCGGGCCGGCGGCGAAGTTCTCCGAGTCGACGCGCAGCCAGTCCCCGGTGCGCCCGGCGAAGTAGAAGAACCCGTCGGCGTCGACGTAACCCAGGTCGCCGGTCCAGTACCAGCCGTGACGCAGGCGGTCCCGCTCCGCGTCGGCGCGNNTCGGCGTCGAACTCGGCCGGCGGGCACTCCTCGCCGGTCTCGGGGCTGATGACGGCCAGGTCGATCCCGTCGACCGGCTTGCCCAGCGCGCCCTTGGGCATGCCGGGCACCGGGTTGATGGAGGCGCCACCCTCGCTCTGGCCGTAGCCCTCAATGAGGTAGCACCCGAAGCGTTTGCGGAAACGGTCGCGGTCGCGCACCGACGCCTCGGTGCCGAACGCGCTCTTCAGGGTGTTGTCCGCGTCGTCGGGCCGCTCCGGCGTGGCCAGGATGTAGGCGATCGCCTTGCCGACGTAGCTGAACTTGGTGGCCCCGAAGCGCCGGACGTCGTCGAGGAAGGCCGACGCGCTGAAGCGCGGCCGCACCGCGATGGTCGCCCCGACCATGACGACCGGTCCCCACAGGGCCATGAGGGCGTTGCCGTGGAACAGGGGCATCGGGCAGTAGCAGACGTCCTCGGCCGTGTAGCCGTACCCCGGGGCCGCCACCTCGGCGATGCCGGCCAGCCGGCCCTGGGTGCAGCGCACCGCCTTGGGCACGCCGGTCGTCCCCGAGGTGAAGATGAGCAGGTACAGCGACTCCTCGTCGACGTCGCCCGCCCGCCCGACCAGCGCCCGTGCCGCGTCGGTGCCGGCGAACTGCGCCAGCAGCGACTCGTAGCGCTCGCTCCCCGTGACCAGGATGTGGTCCGGGTCGATCCCGAGGGCCAGCCCGTCGAGCAGCGCGGCGCCCTCGGCGTCCGTCACGATCAACGCGCAGTCGGTGGCCCGGATGTCGGCGGCCAGGGCGTCGCCCCGCCGGGTGGGGTTCACGCCCACGATCGCCGCGCCGGCCAGCGCGGCGCCGTTGAGCCAGAAGAGGTACTCGGGCCCGTTGGGGAGGAGCACGCCGATGTGCGGCGCGGCGTCGCCGAGCAGCGAGCGGGCCAGCGCCCCACGCGTCGCCCCCTCGGCGACGGCCTGGCGCCAGGTCCAGCTCCCGCCGGCGTCCATCACGCCCGTGCGGTCGTCCTCGGCCCGCGCCGCCAGCATGGCTGCCACCGTCGTCACGACGTCACCCCCTCCATCGCCCAGCCCGGTGCCCGGCGCACCAGGCTCCGGTCCAGCGCGTCGACCGTCGCCGCGCCGCACAGCGCCATCGTCCGCCGCAGCTCCGCCTCGTACCAGCGCAGCAGCGCGGCCACGCCGTCCGCGCCGCCGGTCGCCAGCGCCCACAGCGAGGGCCGCCCGACCAGTGCCGCCCGGGCCCCCAGGGCCAGCGCCTTGACGACGTCTGGTGAGCGCCGGACGCCGCCGTCGACGTACACCTCGGCCCGGTCCGCCACCGCGTCGACGATCTCGGCCACGATGTCGGCCGTCGCCGGCGCGTCGGCCAGCTGGCGTGCCCCGTGGTTCGAGACCACCACGGCGGCCGCCCCGGCGTCGACGCACCGCACCGCGTCGTCCGCCCGCTGCACGCCCTTGGCCACGACGGGGAGCGCGCTCAGCCCCGCCAGCCACCCGATGTCGTCGGGGGTCAGCGCCGGTTCGAACTCGCGGGTCACCACCGCCATGAAGCCCCCCTCGTGCGCGCTCTCGGTGCTGTCGCCGGCGAGGTTGGGCAGGGCCAGGTCGTCGGGCCGGATGATGCCGTTGACAGCCTCGAGCAGGGCAGTTTCAAGCACCGCGGCCAGCTCGCGTACGTTGCCCGGCCAGTTGTGCTGNNGAGGCGGAAGGCGAGGTCGGGCAGCAGTTGGCCCTGGGCGGCCATCTGGCGCAGCGAGGTCTGCGACGAGGCCAGCACCACGGCGCGCCCCGGGGCGCGATCCTGGAGGGCCTTGAGCACGCCCAGCAGCAGGCCCTGGCCGGGAGGAGCCAGCAGGTCCACGCGATCTAGGTAGGTGCAGCCGGCCAAGGTAGCCGGGTCGGCGTCGGTGACCAGCCATTCCCGCGCGTCGCGGCGCTGGAACAGGCCCCCGGCCAGCGGGGACCGGCTGAAAAGATAACGGGCCAGGGTATGCTTGCCGGAGCCGTGCTCCCCCTCAATGGTGGCCAACTGCACATGCGGGGCGGCCATCTCAGCCTGCATCAACAACTTGCGCCATGCGGCGCTGACGCCCACCAGTTGCACGGCGGGGGGCGCTTCCACCTCTACCAGGGTCAGGCCGGAGACGTAAGGCGGAAACTGGATGGGAGCGGCGCTCTGCATGGGTTTCAACGTGCCTCGCCTCCGTGGCCCCAAGAAGGTCTACAAGGCCAACAAAGTTTTCATCGGCAGAGGCATCAAAAACATGAACCGGAGAGACGCAATGTCTCTCCGGTCCGGAGGAAAGCAGAAGGGGGATTCCCGGCTCGCTGGCCAAGGCTCTAGCGGAAGCGCTTGGAGGGCT
>PMPX01000034.1 GCA_003169235.1 Acidimicrobiaceae bacterium
CGCCGGTTTTCAGGTTGTCGGGCTTCTGTTCCCGGTCGCGTTATGTGGCCCTGTCGCGGTATGAACGCGTGAACGCGGTGGTGGACGGCCTCGTAGGACTGGCCGAGGGCACATAACGCTCAGAGCGATGCGAGCCAGTTGAGGACCGATTGGTCCGATCGCCAAATGGGCGTCGTGCGGGATGCCGCCGAAGAGCCCGGAAGCTCGGTCGCACGGAGTGCAGCCTGCTTCGTGCGGGTGTTGATCTCGGCATAGCGGTTGGTTGTGGTGAGATCGGAGTGGCCGAGCCAGCTGCGAATTACGTTGACCTCGACGCCCGATTCGAGGAGATGGACGGCCGCGGTATGCCGGAAGATGTGCGGGCTGACTCTCCGCCCGGTCTTCGGGTCGTCGAGGCTCGACGCGTGCCGCCGGACGATCTTGTAGATACCCGAGCGGGTGAGACCATGGCCGTTGGCCGAGAATACCGGCGCTTTCGGGCCTGATGCCTGATCGGCGTCGATGAGCGTGCGCAGCAACGTGGCAGTGTGGTGCCATAGCGGGCATGTCCGCCACTTGTCGCCCTTGCCATGGAGTCGCACGAGTGGATGCTCGCCGAGGTCGAGGTGCTCGACCCGCAGGTCGGCGACCTCCTGCACGCGGGCCCCGGTGTTGTAGAGGAACAGCAGCACGGCGTGATCCCGCAGTCCGAGGCGCCCCTTGTCGGACAGCGCGTGAAACAGTGCCTCGACCTCGTCACGTTCAAGGAAGCGAGTCTCGGCAGGAGCTGAGCGCTTCATTGGAATGGCAGTGACCCGCTGGCACACGTCGAGCATCTCCGGGGACCGTGTGGCGATGTAGTCGAAGAGAGTATGGAGGGCGGCGAGGCGCTGGTTGCGGGTGCGGACGTGGTTGTGACGATCGACCTCGAGATGGCGAAGGAACCCGACGACTCGCTCGAAACTGAGGTCGTCGAGCGTCAGCCGAGTGATCCGACAGCCCCTGTCGGTGGCGGCGAAAACGAGGAGCAGTCGGATCGTGTCGCGGTAGCTGCGCACCGAGGAGGGACGCAGTCCCTTCACGGTGACGAGGTGGTCGACGAAGAACGAGTGCAAGATGGCGCCGAGCGACGCCGATGGCTCGCTCATCGGACCCCTCCATCCAGCGCCGGGAGCGCGAAGGTCCCGAAGCGCCGGTTGGCCTCTTCGAGCAGTGCCGGGGTGATCGTGAGGTAGACAGCAGTCGAGGCGGGATCGACATGTCCCATGAAAGTGGACAGCTGATGAAGCCGGCTGGCCGGGTCGAGCCCTTCCCGATACCACCGCAGCAAGCACGCGACGGCGAAAGAGTGCCTGAGATCGTGCAGCCTCGGCGGTGAGACCCCTTCTGGGATGGGGAGCTCGAGCGAGGTGACCAGGTGGTGAAACACCTGGCTGGCCGTGCCGGGATGGACACAACGCCGCCCGTCGAAGCTGAACAGCGGCGCAGCCGTGTCCGAAGCACCGTTCGTGCGGCGACGCACGACCTGCTCACCCACCAGCTCGGCGATGCCTGGCCCGTGGGGGACGAGGCGGCTCTTTCCGAACTTGCCACCCACCACGACGAGCAGGTTCCGCTCGAGCTCGACGTCGCCCAGATGCAGCCCGCACGCCTCCCCGGCCCGCAGCCCCAGTCCGTAGCAGAGGGCGAAGATCGTCCGGTAGGTGGGGCCACGCTGGACGGCTCGGGCGTTGTCAGGCAGGGCGGCCGCAGCGTCGAGCAGCCGTCGGGCCTGGGCGGCGTCGAACAGGAACGGCACGCGCACAGACGTCACCCGACGCCGGCGGGTCCGAAGCGGTGACGCTGATAGCAGCTCCTGAGCGACCGCCCAGTCGAGAAGGCAGTCGACGACACCCAGGAGGTGGTTGAAGCTGCGAGGACGCGACCGGGGCCTTGAGGCAAGGAACTCATCGAGCAGTGCCGACGTGAGCTGATCGAGCCGGTGGACTCGGCGTTGGTCGGCGAAGCGCATGAGCAGCCGCAGCTCGGACTCCTCGCCGTGGTACTTGCGCCCGAGGGCCCTGCGAGCTGTGAGGAACTGCTCCACGACGGAGGCGAGGGTCTCGGTCATCGAAGCACCTCCTCACCATCACCGAGAGCGACCTCGCGCAGCGACTCGACGGCCACCTTGGCGTAGATCTCCGTCGAAGCCGCCGATCGGTGTCCGACGAAGTCCCCGATCTCCTTCAGGCTGAAGTCGGCGTCGACGAGGCGCTGCACGCAGGTGTGGCGAAGGGTGTGCGACCCCGGTCGAGGAACCTCCACCCCAGCGGCCAGCAGATAGCGTCGGGCACAGCCCGAGACCGCGGCGGCCCCGAGTGGGTGGACCGGGGCCACGGCGCGCATGAAGACGCGGCGGTCGCTGGTTGGCGGACGCCCGTTCCTTAGGTAGTCGACGACCGCCTCTCCGACCGGAGGTGACAGAGGGAAGGCGGTGGAGTGCCCGGCCTTGCGTTCCGGGACGGCGAGGCGTTCGCGACGCCAGTCGATGTCGTCGAGCGTGAGCGCCGCGACCTCTCGCCCACGCAGCCCGTAGATCACCAACAAGAGCAGGATCGCGTAGTCCCGCTTCCCACACGCGGTGCGCCGGTCGACGCCTGCGAGCACCCGCTCGACCTCCTCCCACGTGATCGAACGCGGGATCGTGGAGAGTCGATAGGCCTGCGGCCACTCCACAGTGGCGGAGAGATCCCGGCCCAACACACCCTCGCGGTGCGCGTAACGGAGGAACACACGAAGCACCCCACAGCCCTCTCGCACGGTCGTCTTGGCGAGACCCGCTCCTGCCCGCTCGGTGACGAAGGCGCTCAGGAGCGCCGGCGAGAGCTCGTGGACACCGGCGCCGACTCTCGTGAGATACGCCTCGAAGCGGTCGAGGTGGTGACGATAGGACACCACAGAAGCGGGGCGAAGACCACGCTCCTCTACCAGGTAGTCGAAGAACCTCGGGACGGCGTCGGCGAAGGGCTGGGCATGGTGTGGTCGGCCACTGGGCTCGAAGCCAGCGAGGACGACCGAGAGCATCTGCTCGACTGGGCCGCGCACTTCCTTCGCCATGGGCCGGTCCGATCCGGTGCGCGCCCCATGGTGCCGAACCCTCTCGGCAACGAAGGCATCGACATGCGCAGGGAGCTGGGCGACCAGGCGCGCACCTCGCTCACCAGCGAACTCGCCGAAGGCGGCCACAATCGGGACGCGGCGCCAGACGCTCTTCGTGCCATAGCCGTGGTTGGCAAGCCACCCGACATATTGCTCGATCTCTGGCCCGATCCAAGATGCACGGATGCGGTCGATCGTTGCTGGCTTGACAAAGTACCTCTCCAACATGAGCAACTTCCTTTCTCCACGTAGGGATTGAGGAAGCCACCTTCTCTTGGCCAGGCGTTATGTGCCCGAAAACCGAAAGCTCAAGCGCATTCAGCCGCATGGACACTGGTCAAACGGGACTCGGCCACATAACGCGACCGGGAACAGAAGCCCGA
>PMPX01000042.1 GCA_003169235.1 Acidimicrobiaceae bacterium
AACCCGCGACCCTCACCTTGGCACAGTGGTGGATTCCGTCTTTGGGGTCCGCCCCACTCCCCTCGCAGTCGCATCTCTCCACCAATTTCCACTCCGTCCACCCAATCGTCGCTGTAGTTGAGCGCTCTACTATCACCGAACCAAAGGCGCGCGACTACTTCTGTCCGTGGGAACCAAAGTCACTCCAGCTGAGCCCGCGGTCCTATTCGGTACGGGAAAGACCCCGGTCAGCGAGTACGAAGAAGACGACGGCAAAGATGACGACGATCGACAACTCGAGCCACATGGGAAGGGCCCAACCGAACCAGGTGACGGTGGTCGAGAAGTGGGCCCGGGCGACTGCAGACATGTTCTGGGCATCGAAAATGACCTGTCGGAACGGCGCGATGGCGTAGGTCAGCGGATTGAGTCGGGTGATGAAGGCCAGCCAGGTGGGAAGGCCGTTGAGCGGGAAGAGTGCTCCCGAGAGGAACAACATGGGCATGAGAAGCATCTGCATGACCACCTGAAAGGACTCCATCTTGGAGATTCGGCTGGCTACGAACACGCCGAACGTGGTCATGGCAACGGCCATGAGCAGCTCAAGGCAGATCATCTGTACCACCAGCAAGGGTGTGAGGTGGATGCCAACCAGCGGGGCGAGCACCAGCATGATCGTCCCTTGCACCGCCGCCACGGAGGCGCCACCCAGTGTCTTGCCCAGCACCAGGGTGGCACGACTGACGGGAGCAATGAGCATCTCGCGCAGAAAGCCGAACTCGCGGTCCCACACGATGGAGAGCGCNNCGACGGTGCCAACGAGGCCGCTCATACCGTAGCCGAGGACAAAGAGGAACAGCACGGGCTGAATGAGGCCGCTCAGGATCCGCGTTCGGGTGCGCACGTAACGGATGAGCTCGCGCTCCCAGACCATGGCGATGACCCGGAGCTCGCCCGTTCTACCGGTGTGCAGCTCTATTGGTGGAGCCGTCTCTGTACCGGGAGCGACGATGGCGGTCATGACCGTGCCACCTCAATCACCGGCGGGCGCCGTGTGCCCGAGCGAACATCGTGGTGGCACCTTCGCCATGCTGGTCGCGGATCTCTCGGCCCGTGTAGTGGAGGAACACGTCGTCGAGTGTCGGGCGGTGCGCCCGCACCGTCCGTACTGGCACACCGACGGCTGCCACGACGGCGCCGACGGCCGCCTCCTCGTCCGCGACGAAGACGGTCAGACCCTCCTCACTGCGCTCGACCTTGTAGCCGTCGGCTTGCAAGGCGGCCAGCGCAGCGTCGTCGTCGGTGGTCTCCAGCGCTATGGTGTCGCTGCCCACCGAGGCTTTGAGCGCATCGGGCATGTCGAGGGCGATTATCTCCCCGTGGTCGATGATGGCAATCCTTTCGGCGTTCTCCGCCTCGTCCATGTAGTGGGTCGTGAGGAAGATGGTGATCCCTTCCTCGCGGCGCAGACGGTGGATGTCCTCCCAGATCAGGGCCCGGGTCTGGGGATCGAGACCGACCGTGGGCTCGTCGAGAAAAAGGACACGCGGCGTGTGGAGCATGCCTCTGGCGATCTCGAGGCGACGTGCCATGCCGCCGGAGTAGGTCGAGACGAGATCCTTGCGCCGGTCTGACAGCGCGACCAGCTCGAAAACCCGGGCAATGCGCGACTCAACTTGGTCCGAAGGCACGCCGTAGAGGACGGCATGGAATCGTAGGTTCTCCTCGGCGGTCAGCTGGTCGTCAAGGGTCTGCTCCTGGAAGACGAGCCCGATGTGGCGGCGGACCCGCCTGGCGTCTGCGACGACGTCGAAGCCGGCCACGCGTGCGGACCCAGCGCTTGGTCGGGCCAAGGTGCAGAGCATCTTGATTGTGGTTGACTTCCCCGCTCCGTTGGGCCCCAAGAAGGCGAAGATCTCGCCCTGGGCAACGTCGAAACTGATGCCCTTCACCGCGGTGAGGTCGCCGTAGGACTTGGTCAGTCCCCGAACCTCCACGGCAGGCGGCGTCAAATCGGGCTCACGGAGTGTCGGCTGTCCGGTCGCGACTGTCATCGCGGGTCTATCCCGACATATCGACCCCAGCCGTCGTGGTCCGTAGCGTGATCTTCCCAACCGGCCTTCACCAGCTCATTGTCGCGACCCTCATGACGAGTCTGGTAGAGGCAATGGTCCTCACGGCGCCGAGGTGGGACTCGGATGGACCGAGGTGACGCTGAGACCTAGCAGCCGCAGTGCTGATCGCTACTCGCGCAATTGCACCAATACCGGCTGAGGATGCCCGTAGCTACCTTGTCGCCGTCTTGAGTCAGCGGAGATCGGTGATGAGCGCAGTGCTCATGACGAAACCCCCTGTGTGCTACAAGCGAGGGCTGCCTCCTCTTCGCCGGTGAACAGCCGCGACCGGATTACGAAGTGCGCGTCGTTCTCGGCGGCCAACGAGAACCCCTCCGGGGCACCCGGCGCGACGTCGAGAACCAACTGCGTGTGGCGGACCACCTCGAACTGTCGGTGGTCGATGTAGAAGGGGCATCGCCCCGGCTCCCCGAGCAGCACGTCGCGCGGGGAGATGGCGAGCTGGCCCTCGACGAAGCACATGGGCAGGCTGCCGTCGCAGCAGCCGCCCGACTGGAAGAAGATGACCGGACCCCGCGCAGCCTGCAGGCGAGCGATCGCCTGCAGGGCTGCCGGGGTGGCAACGACGCGAGGTGGGGGGGGATCCGTCACGTCGTAGAGACTCAGAAGAAACCGAGCGGCTGATCGCTGTAGCTCACCAGCAGGTTCTTGGTCTGGCTGTAGTGCTCGAGCATCATCCGGTGGTTCTCGCGTCCCACGCCGGAGATCTTGTAGCCCCCGAAGGCGGCCCCGGCCGGGTAGAGGTGGTAGCAGTTGGTCCACACCCGCCCCGCCTTGATGGCACGGCCCATCCGGTAGGCCTTGTTCCCGTCGCGGGTCCACACGCCGGCGCCGAGCCCGTAGAGGGTGTCGTTGGCGATGCGCACAGCCTCGGCCTCGTCCCGGAAAGTGGTGACGGCCAGGACCGGGCCGAAGATCTCTTCTTGGAAGACCCGCATGTCGTTGTGGCCCTTGAGCACGGTCGGCTGGTAGTAGTAGCCCCCGGCCAGGTCGCCCTCCATGTGGGCCTCGGCACCGCCGATCAGGACCTCGGCGCCCTCTTGACGGCCGATGTCGACGTAGGAGGCGATCTTTTCCAACTGCTGGGTGGAGACCTGCGCACCGATCATCGTGGTGGTGTCGAGCGGGTTCCCCTGCCTGATCTTGGCGATGCGGTCCAGGCATCGCTCCATGAACTTGTCGTACATCGACTCCTGAATGAGCGCCCGGCTCGGGCACGTGCACACCTCACCCTTGTTGAACGCATAGAGCACAAGGCCTTCGATGGCCTTGTCGAGGAAGCTGTCGTCATCGGCCATGACATCGTCGAAGAAGATGTTGGGCGATTTGCCTCCCAGCTCCAGGGTGACCGGGATGATGTTCTGGGCCGCGTACTGCATGATCAGTCGTCCCGTGACCGTCTCGCCGGTGAAGGCGATCTTGGCGATCCGGGGGTTCGACGCGAGGGCCATGCCCACCTCGGCGCCGGGACCGTTGACGACGTTCATGACGCCGGGCGGGACCACGTCTTGGAGCAGCTCGGCCAGCTTGAGGAGCGACCAGGGTGTCGGCGAGGCCGGCTTGATCACGGTGCAGTTGCCGGCGGCGAGAGCCGGAGCCAGCTTCCACGCCGCCATAAGGATCGGGAAGTTGAAGGGAATGATCTGGCCCACCACCCCGAGGGGCTCGTGGAAGTGGTAGGCGACTGTGTCCTTGTCGATCTCGGTCGCCGAGCCCTCGAGGGACCTCGTCGCGCCGGCGAAATAGCGGAAATGGTCGGCGGCGAGGGGGATGTCGGCCGCCAGGGTCTCGCGGACGGGCTTTCCGTTCTCCCAGGACTCTGCCACGGCCAGCATTTCGAGATTGGCGTCGATCACGTCGGCGATGCGGTTCAAGACGGCGGCCCGCTCGGTGAGCGAGGCCTCTCCCCAGGCGTCCTTCGCGGCATGGGCCGCATCGAGGGCCAGTTCGATGTCGTCGGGACCCGACTTGGGGACCGCGGTGAAGGGCTGGCCGGTGGCCGGGCTCTTGTTCTCCGAGTACTGGCCGGTCACCGGGGCAATCCAGTGTCCCCCGATGAAGTTCTCGTAGCGCGGCTTGACCTCGACGATGCTGTTCGGACTACCAGGTGCCTCGTACACACTCGCGTCCGGGCTCTCCTGCGTCGGCTGCTCCGAAACCTGTGTCATGGGGGACCTCCTGTGACGTGTGCGCCGACGGTCCCGTACTGCGTCACCGCGGCGCCTGACTGGTCCCATAGTGGGTCTGCAGACCACAATGCCGGTAGAGGCGATGGTCCCATCCAATGTGACATTTCGCATCACGTTGATCCCGGTCGGAGAGCGCAATCCGGTTGTCTCTCCCCACACCCTTGGCCGTGGTCGATTGTGACATTCGCCCCTGTCGCGTCGTCTGGGAGCTGAGGAAACTAGGCCCATGGTCGACACGTCGATCTTCCCGACTCTCGAGGGACGCCTTCACCTGGTCACGGGCGGCCAGGATGATTACGACTCGCTCGTCGACAATGTGGCCGATCGAAGGTTCGTCCTCATTGGCGAGGCATCTCACGGGACTCACGATTTCTACGCGGAGCGGGCTCGAATCACCCGTCATCTGATCGAAGAATGTGGTTTCAATGCCGTGGCGGTGGAGGCGGACTGGCCCGACGCCTATCGGGTCAACCGCTACGTCATGGGACTCTCCGACGATTCGGACGCGGACACGGCTCTTTCGGACTTCCGCCGATTTCCGTCCTGGATGTGGCGGAACCGCGATGTGCTGGCCTTTGTCGAATGGCTTCGCTCCCGCAACGACGCTCAGGTCACTCCCAGGCTCAAGGCGCGGTTCTACGGTCTGGACCTCTACAGCCTCCGAGCGTCGATGGAGGCCGTGGTGAGGTACCTCGACCGGGTCGATCCCGACGAGGCCGCACGGGCACGGGCGCGCTACTCATGCTTCGACCATGTCGGTGGCGAGGGACAGGCCTACGGCTACGCCCTGGCTTACTCGGGAGCCATTCCCTGCGAGAACGAAGTCGTCATGCAGCTGATCGAGCTGCGACGGAGAGCGGAGGGATACCTTCGGCGAGACGGCTGGGTGGCCGACGACGAGTTCTTCTTCGCCGAGCAGAACGCACGTGTGGTGCGAGACGCCGAGGAGTACTACCAGCAGATGTATCGGGCGGACGCGTCCTCGTGGAACCTTCGCGACCGTCACATGGCCTCAACGCTCGATTCCTTAGCTGAGCACCTCAATCACCAGCTTGGCCGCGCGAAGATCGTGGTATGGGAGCACAATTCCCACGTCGGTGACGCTCGATCTACTGAGATGGGGGCTACCGGCGAGCTCAACGTCGGCCAACTGGCCCGGCAGCGATACGCAGACGAATGCGCCCTTATCGGGTTTACCACGTATGGCGGGACCGTGACTGCCTCCACCGAGTGGGGCGGTCCAGCTGAACGCAAACGGGTTCTTCCTGCCATGAACGAGAGCCATGAGTCGTTCCTCCATGACACCGATGCCGGGCGCTTCTGGTTGAATTTGGGAGATCCGACCGTGCACGACGCCATGGTGGTCCCGCGCTTGGAGAGGGCAATCGGAGTCATCTATCGTCCCGAGACGGAACGCAGGAGTCACTACTTTCATGCCCGACTCGGCGAACAGTTCGATGCGGTGATCCATCTCGACTACACCAAGGCGGTCGAACCCCTGGAGCGCACGTCGCTCTGGGACGCAGGAGAACCTCCGGAGACCTACCCCACGGGCCTTTGACGACCGATTGTCCGGCGTCGACTCAACGCGAACGGTTGGGCACAGCATGGACGAGTGACTGTCGCTGTCCGATCGAGCAGGCAAGGGCGCAACAGAGATCGAACCAGGTGCCGACACAGAAGGCACCCAGTCCCCCGTCACCTTGACGCGACGGGGTCGAGGCCGCATCGAGAACCCCGGTCATTCTCTTCCACCGCCTGCCGTCTATGAGGGTCTAAGTACCCTGGTCGCAGAGCGTGGGACGACCCACAATCCTCCCGTGCGTCGCCGAATTCCCCTGATTTCCATGGTCATCTTGCTGCTGGGCGCCCTCGTGGGCGTGGCCGGCTCACCGAGGGAAGCCTCCGGTGCTGGCCCGGCCAACGCGCCGGTCGTCGGTATGGTGTCCACGCCCGACGGCAGGGGCTACTGGGAGGTTGGGTCCGACGGCGGCGTCTTCACCTACGGCGACGCCGGCTTCTTCGGCTCGGCCGGTGGCCTGCACCTCAACGCGCCAGTGGTCGGCATGGCGTCGACGCCCGACGGCAAGGGCTACTGGATGGTGGCTTCCGACGGCGGCGTCTTCACCTACGGCGACGCCGGCTTCTTTGGATCTCCTGCCGGTGGACGCGCGCCGACGACACGCACCACGGGCATCACGGGGACACCGGGTGGCACGGGCTACTGGCTCGTCACCGCCGAAGGGAGCATCGCCACCTTCGGCGATGCACGGTACTTCGGCACTGAACAGGAAACGATCGCCCTCTACGGAGACTCACTCGGGATGCAGGCGGCGCCGTTCCTCCAGTACCTGGCCGGGGTGTCCGGAGATTCAACGCTCCTGCGTGCCTACAACGGCTGGGCTATCTGCGACGACCTGCAGGCCATGGCCAGCGACGCAGCGACGCTGCACCCGTCGGTCGCCCTGATTGAGTTCTCGGGCAACGCCGTGACGCATTGCATGTCGGGGTACACGATGGGCACGACGGCCTATTACGACAAGTACGAGGCTGACGCGCAGCAAGCCATCGACATCTTCCGCAATAGCGGCATCCCCGTGGTCCTGATCGGAGCACCCATCAGCGCATGGGCGAATCTGGCCGCCAACCTCGACTTCCTCAATCAGATCTACGCGTCCCTCGCGGCGGCCAATCCGGGGGTCACGTATGTTGATGCCGGCCAGTCCGTGCTGGCCAATGGCCAATTCACCCTGACGCTTCCATGTCTTCCGTTCGAGCCCTGCACCGGTGCTGCCGGCACCAACGTGGTGCGGTCGCCGGACGGCGTCCACTTCTGCCCGGATGGGAACACGACCGTGCAGGGTTGGTACAGCCTGTGCGACGTGTATTCATCAGGGGCCTTCCGGTTTGCGCTCGCCATGCTGGTCGCTGCGTCCGGGCAATAGCGGCTGACGGGATTCGAACCCGCGACCATCACCTTGGCAAGGTGATGGGATTGGTCCAACTGGTTCCGTCCAGTTCTCTGAGGTGCAATTGCGTCCACGGTTTGTCCATCTGGTGGGACTGAATTCGACCGTGCAGTAGACCGATCTATTAACACCTAAGACCGGCTGAATCTCCGAGTGGTCTGGCCATCGCCGATCTAGATCTTGGAATAGAAACCGGTCCACAGCCGGTCAGGGTGACAGTCGCTCGATCCTCCAATTTCCAGACTGAGAGCGGTAGCGAAGCCGATCGTGCAGGCGGTCCGCTCCCTCCTCCCACAACTCGACGACATCAGGCCTGATCCGGTAACCGCCCCATCGAAGAGGGCGCGGTGGACCCAGATCGTCGGGAAACGCTTCGGCCAGCTTGGCCACCTTCTCTTCGAGCACCGCTCGACTCACGATCACCTGGCTCTGGTGGCTCGCGACTGCGCTACGACGAGACCCTGGCGGCCGAGATTGCCAGTAGACGTCCGACAACGAGGCATCGACCACCTCCACTGCGCCTGTCACCCGGACCTGTCGGTGCATCGGCTTGAACCAATGGAAGAGGGCAGCGGCAAATGGATTCGCCTTCAACTCCTGGCCCTTGCCGCTTTCCTGGTCGGTGTAGAAGACGAGGCCTCGGTGATCGATTCCTCGCAGGAGGACCATTCTGGAGGACGGGCGCCCCTCCGTCGTGGCTGTGGCTACTGCCATCGCCTCGGGCATGGGTTCGCCGGCTCCCCGCGCAACTTCGAGCCACGAGGACAACTGAGTCATCGGGTCTGGATCGACGGATTCTTCTTCCATCGTCACAGTCTGCTCGCTCGGGGATATGAGCTGAATCGGTCTTGAAGCCGAGGACCATCGCTTGCTGCCATCCCCTCGAGAAGACCGAGACTGCGATTCTGAAAGACCCCAACAATCTCAGCATCAATTGATGGACGAACTTCAGTGGGTAATGAGACCTATTCGTTCCGTCCAACTGGTCTGGACGGACTTGTTGCATAGGTCCGATTACGACCTCCACCTGGTGGAATAGCACGCCAACCAGAGCGACCAGGGAACCGGCTCCTGACATGAAATTCCGGCCAGGGCGTTCTCCTCGTGGCCTCCGTCGGGGATAGGCGACGTCGCAGATCGGCCATAGGGCCGGTTTCTCGACTTCGGTGGCCAGTCTGGCTCGGACCCTCTATGCCGATTACCGCTCGAAGACCAGCCGGTCGATCCCGATTTTCGTGTGCGAACCAGTCGGACAAATCAGTCACTGAATCGAGGCGCTACGAGTGGCGAAGGCGGTTTCGGAACGACGCACCACTCCGCTCTCGTCGTGTAGCCACCGGCGTCGCTAAGCACCATCGCAGGTAGCCGGCCAGCATCCTCCCCACCCAAGTGGTTCCCAAAACACTCTCTGGATGGGATTCTCATCGTGAGGGCCTTTCATGAAGGCTTGTCGACGCATCCGTCAACATCGTCGGCGTGGCGATTCCTTGAACATTGATCGCGAACTTGCTGTCAGGAGATCCAAACTGCATTGATCATGTCTTGGGTCGAAGGCAACACCACGCGGACTTCAGTGCCACTTTTGATGTCCGATGCCAGCATGACTTCTCCATTGTGCGCTGCGACGATGCCCGCGACGATGGAAAGGCCAAGGCCACTCCCCGGACGGGTCCGACTAGCCTCTGCCCGCCAAAAGCGATCGAAGGCCTTGCTGGCGTCATACGAACTCATGCCAGGTCCAGTGTCTTCGACCTCGAGCACAACCTTGTCTCCCTGCGAAGCTGCGTGCACTGTGATCGCCGCTGTGGGTGGCGTGTAGCTCAGCGAATTGGTGACCAGGTTGACGATGACCTGACGCAAGGAAGATTCGTCGCCTTCCACCATGATCGGACCAGGAGCATCGACGCAAACCGTGCGTAGAGGATGCGTCGCTTACGCATCCTCTACGACGGCATCAATGAGCCTGGACAGGTCCACTAGGCCCGAGCTGAGCGATCTGCCTTCATCGAGGCGCGCTAAAAGCAGGAGATCCTCCACGAGTCCGGCCATCTGAGCGCCTGATTGACCAATTCGGCGCATGGCATCATCACGAGCATCTCCGCTTCGGAGCTCTCCTTGCCGCCAGAGATCGGTGACGCCAAGGATCACCGAAACAGGTGTCCGCAGCTCGTGTGAGGCGTCGGCCACGAATTGGCGCAGACGAGATTCGAGTGATTGCTGCTCATCGAGCATGAGGTTGAAGGCCCGGGCTAGGTGCGCCGCTTCGGTCCCTCCTTCTGGCCCTACGACTCGGCGCGTCCTGTCCCCTCCTGCAATTGCGTCGGCCGCCTCGGTCACATCGGCGATGGGCCGCAAGCCCAATCGCACGACCCAGACTGCGGCGGCGATGAGAACTGCGAGGGCAACGAGACCAGCCACTATGACGGCCAGGCGCAAGCGATTGGCCGTAGCGTCGACTTGAGCCAGCGACGCCGCCACGACCAGCTCGCGATGCTGGCTCGGAGATGAGATGAGCACCGCTCGCCACTGCGCAGACCCTGAGAGAGACCCGACTGTCGAGATCTTTATGACCTTGCTCCCCACGATGGTGGCAACACCTGGGACTTGTGGAGACGCCCCGCCTCCATTGAGCGGGTTGAAAAGCACGGTTCGATGGCCCTTTGAGATCATGGCCACGTAGAACGCGCTGATTCGGCTGTTGTTGTCTGGGACATGCGACAGAGACGGCTGTGGCAAGCCGGGCGGCTTGGATGGAGGGTCAAGGGAGATGACCACAGGAAGCGCGGTCCTCAGCTGCTGGTCGATCTGGTCAACCCCGGTGGTTTCAACTGATCGCAGAAGCAACAGGCCCAAGAGGGAGACGATCGCCACCAGGATTCCAGCCGCGAAATAGAGGCGGCGCCGAAGAGTCATTTTTCGATTAGCGGGAGTTCAGGCGGTACCCAACTCCGCGCACAGTATGAATTAGATGTGGTGGTTCTGCATCGACCTTGCGACGCAAGAGCGAAATGTACGTCTCGACCACCGTCGATTCACCATTGAAGTCGTAACTCCAGACGTGATCGAGGATCTGCGCGCGAGTCATCACATGACCGGCATTGCGCATCAGGAACCGGAGCAGTTTGTACTCGGTCAAGGAGAGCTCGACGGTCTTGCCCTTCCGGGATACCTGGTGTGCTTCGTCATCCAGCACCAGATCTCGGCACACGAGGAGCTGCGATTCGATCGACTTTCCCGAGCGGCGCAGGATCGCCTCGACTCTGGCGATGAGCTCCTCGACGCTGAAAGGCTTGGCGAGGTAGTCATCGCCCCCAATGCTCAGGCCGCGGACTCGGTCCTCGACTGTGTCGGAAGCGGTAAGGAAGATGACTGGGATTTCAGATCGGTCGAATCGCAGGCGTCGACATACTTCGAATCCATCGAGATCGGGCAGCATGACGTCGAGAACGATCAAGTCGAACTCCTCGTCGGCAGAGACAACTTGGAGTGCGTCTCGTCCGCTGGTCGTCTCGACGGTCGTATAGCCGGCCAGGCGCAGCGCGGTGCAAACCACAAAGGCAACGTTCTCCTCGTCTTCGACCACCAGGATCCGAGGGCGCATCGATGCAGTGTGGCTTGGGAAGATTGAGAGTTCCTGAAGGGTTCCTGTGGATACGATGAGACCAGGTTCGGCCCGTCGACGTTGCGAGCGCCTTCTACACCCGGTGAAGAGGTCCTTGTGGATACGCGACGCCCCCAAAGGCGTCCGCTATCTGCTGGCTGGCAATTGCACTGACGGCTTCAGGAAACCCGCGAGCTTCTTGGATCGACGTCACAGATCCGCCTGTCACACTCGCTCCCTATGAACACCACTCGCCTGTCCCGTCGCGGCACACCAGCCCGAGGGCTGCGCCTGGGCGCGCTCTTCGGACTCTGTGCGCTGTCCGTCGTCTTCACCATCGCCCTCACTGCCTCGTCCAGCGGCACCAGCGGTGGGGCAACGCTGCGGACAGCCGCCAAGCACAAGGTGTCGACCGCAAAGTCGTTCTCGGCCTTCCAAGCGTGTCTGTCCAAGCACGGGCTGAAGTTGCCCGCCCGAGGAGGATCGAGAGGCGGTCCGCCATCTGGCTTCTCCGGTGGCCCGCCGCCGAGTTCTGGCGGCTCCGGTAGCACCCCGCCGAGTTCCGGCGGCTTCGGCGGCACGAAATCCCAAGCGGCGCTCAAGCAATGCGCCAGCCTGCAGCCCCAGGGAGCGTTTCCGGGAGGAGTCGGTGGATCCTCCAGCACGGCGTTCGCCTCCTATCGCAACTGCATGAAGCTCCATGGTGTGACCGTGCCATCGGTCACACCGGGTTCGAGCACGTCGACCCCGAGCACCGTCGACACGTCTTCGCCCACCTATCAAGCCGCCCAGGCCACCTGCAAGGCCTTGCTCCCGACGGGAACGGGCAACACGTCGGGGGGTTCGGGCTGAGGGGCTCACGCCTGGCCAAACCCCTCTCGACTCTTCTGACTCATTGAAAGGACACCCATGTCTGACGACCGCGGCCCACGCTCACGTCGCAAAATCATCGGCTACGCAGGTCTGGTCCTCGCGGTAGCAGTCGTGGCCAGTATTGCGCTGTACTCGATCTACGGCACGTCATCGGCGGCCCCAGGCGTGGCGCGAACAGTCACGGTGACGAGAGGCACTGTCCAAGAGAGCGTGTCCGCGTCGGGCAATACGTCGGCGGTGACGTCGGCCAGCGACAACTTCGACTCTAGCGGGACCCTCACGTCACTCAACGTCAATGTCGGGGACCAGGTCAGCACGGGCGAGGTGCTGGCAACCATCGATCCGGCTCAGGCCCAGGCCAATCTCAAGTCTGCGGAGGCCTCCCTGGCCACTGCGCAGACCACGCTGGCTCACGACCAGGCCGGAGGCACACCGGCACAGCAAGCTCAGAACCAGGCCACTCTGGTGTCCTCGCAGCAACAACTCGCCAACGATCAGAACGAATTGACCGCGGACGAGAAGAGCTTGGCCACCGCACAGTCAGCCCTCAGCTCTGACCAGGCCCTGGGATGTCCTGCCTCGAGTACCTCGTCAGCTGGGACGGGGACTACCGGGACGGGGACTGGAGGTGGGGGCACCACGTCGACCACGAACGCTGCGGCCATCCCCGCAGACTCCTCGGTCTCGGCCCCGTCGGTGAGCACGGGATCGGCCAGCGCGATCGGCACGACGACGGCGACGCTCAGCGGCACCGTGACGCCCAACGGCGGCTCGACCACCTACTCCTTCTCCTATGGCACATCGACCTCGTTCGGCTCGTCGACCTCCTCGACGAGCGCCGGCTCTGGTACGAGCCCGGCGAACGTGTCGGCGGTGGTGACGGGACTCAGCCCCAACACGACCTACCTCTTCGAGCTCGTCGCGACGAACTCGGGCGGGACGACCGCGGGCGTCAGCGTGTCCTTTAGCACCGCCCAGAGCTCGTGCGTGACCGACCAGGACAACATCACCACCTACCAACAGGCCGTGGCCAAGGATCAGTCGACCATTGCGGCCCAACAGCTCACGGTCCAGGCCAACCAGGCCAACCTCACGGTTACGCCGGCCACGATCTCACAAGACGAGGCCACCGTCGCCCAGGACCAGGTGACGGTCACCGCGGACACCAAAGATCTGGCCAATACCACTCTGAGGGCCTCGATCACTGGAACCGTCACTGCGGTGAACGGTTCGGTCGGCGAGACCGTCGGAGGATCGGGCTCGACCACCTCGGGCTCGACCGCTAACTCGGCTTCGACGGGCTCATCGAGCACCGGCTCGGGTTCGACGGGATCGTCGCCCGGCACCGGTTCGGGTTCGACGGGCTCATCGAGCACCGCCTCGGATTCGACGGGTAGCACGGGATCGTCTGCGAGTTCTGGGACCGGTTCGTCCACCAGCTCGGGCTCGTCGTCGAGCTTCATCACCATCGAGAGCCTGGGCAGTCTCGAAGTGGTGGCCAACTTCGCCGAGGCCGACGCCACGAAGATCGCGGTGGGCCAGCCGGCGACGATCACGCTGTCGGCCCTCTCGAGCACCGAGGTCAGTGGGGTCGTCACCGCCGTGTCACCGACGTCATCGGTCGTGAGCAACGTGGTCACCTATCCGGTCACCGTGGCGCTGACCAACCCCCCCTCGACGGTCAAAGAGGGTATGACCGCCCAGGTCGCCGTCATCGTCCAGACCGCCAACAACGTCCTCCAGCTGCCGAGCGCCGCCATCACCACGACGGGCAGCATCTCGACGGTCAAAGTCCTCTCCAAGGGCGTCCAGACAGCCACCCGTGTCACCCTCGGTCTCGTGGGCAGCAGCTACACCGAGATTACGAGCGGCCTGCATGAAGGTCAGACGGTGGTCGAGCCAACGGCGAGCGTGAGTGCAAGCTCGAGCGGGTCGAGCTTGACGGGCGGCAGCGGTGGGTTCCCCGGCGGCGGCTTCGGTGGAGGGGCCCCGTAGTGGCGAGGGACATTGGCATGGGTCCGGACAGGTCGCCAAACAGGTGGCCGGTCATCGCGCTGTCCAACATCGTCAAGCGCTATGTCATGGGTGGCAACGACGTATACGCGACGCGAGGCGTTTCGCTGAGTGTGTCGAGCGGAGAGTTCGTCGCCATCATGGGGGCTTCGGGCTCTGGGAAGTCGACGCTCATGAACATCATCGGGTGCCTCGACGTGCCGACCAGCGGACACTACCGCCTCGATGGCGTGAACATCCGCGACCTCGACGACCGCGAGTTGTCCCGGATCCGCAATCGCAAGATCGGTTTCGTCTTCCAGGGATTCAACCTTCTCCCCACCATGTCGGCGATCGCGAACGTGGAGCTCCCGATGGCCTATGCGGGTGTGCCCAGCAAGGAACGGCGCCATCGAGCCGAAGGCGCGCTCGAATCGGTCGGGCTTGCCGATCGGATGGGCCACTTTCCCAACGAGATGTCCGGTGGCCAACAGCAGCGAGTCGCCGTTGCCCGCGCCATCGTCACCGATCCGTCCTTGATCCTCGCTGACGAACCCACCGGAAACCTCGACTCCAAATCGAGCGTGGACGTGATGTCGGCGTTTGCCAGTTTGCATGCCCAAGGCCGGACCGTGGTGATGATCACTCACGAAGAGGACATCGCGGCCTATGCCACCCGGGTCGTCCGCCTGCGCGACGGAATCATCACACAGGACCACCACCAGACGCCGTCACACCCCCACGAGTCCCACCTCGCTCACGCGCGCCAGGCGGAAGGCTCAAGCGCGTTGGCAGGTCGGCCGTGAGCATCCTCGCCAATGCCCTCATGGCGTTACGCGGCATCAACTCGAACAAGTTGCGATCCTTGCTGACAATGCTCGGGGTGCTCATTGGGGTGGCCGCGGTGATCGTGTTGTTGGCGGTGGGAACCGGTTCGTCCCAAGCGGTCGCCAACTCGATCAATCGCTTGGGCACCAATACGTTGACGGTCTTCAGCGGCGGAGGATTCGGCGGTGGCACCTCGCAGGCGGGAACCCAGACGCGCAACGCCGTTTTGACGCAGACCGACGTCACACTGATCTCCGATCCGAACAGCGCGCCCGACGTGCAGTCTGTCTCGCCGGTCGTCACCACCAGCGAGACCGCTACCCATCAAGGGGCGAGTGCGACGACGTCGGTGATCGGTTCGACGCCGTCGTATCTTCCGGCATCGAACTACACCGTTCAATCGGGTCGGTCCATTTCGAGCGCTGACGTGAAGGCTCATGCCTTGGTCGTTGACCTGGGCTCGTCGACCGCCAGCAGCCTGTTCGCCACCGGCTCGAACCCGCTGGGCAAGCAGGTCCAGCTCGGATCGTCGGAGTTCACGGTCATCGGCTTGTTGGCCTCGAAGGGCAGCAGCGGGCTGAGCAATGGTGATGCGGTCGCCATCGCGCCCTACACGGCCGTTCAGGATCAGTTGACCGGCGAATCGCAATCGTTCTCACAACTGTTGGTCCAAGGGAAGTCCTCGGCGACGCTCAGCCTGGCCCAAAGCGAGGTCGAGAGCATCCTGGCTGCCCAGAACGACACTACGGTTACCAACCTCCCCTTCAGCGTGTTGAACCAGGCCAGTCTGCTCTCGACGGCAACGTCGAGCTCGAAGACCTTCACGGCGCTGCTCGGGTGGGTCGCGGCGGTGTCCTTGTTGGTCGGAGCGATCGGCGTGATGAACATCATGTTGGTCACCGTCACCGAGCGCACGCGTGAGATCGGCATTCGCAAGGCGATCGGGGCCCCGAAGTCGGTGGTGCTCGGCCAGTTCTTGATCGAGGCCGTCGTCATCTCATTGCTCGGTGGGGTCTTGGGGGTGCTCGCAGGACTCTTCGTCGTCCGATTCCGGATCGACGGCGTACAACCGGTGCTGGCGACGTACTCGATCCCCCTGGCCTTTGGCGTCGCACTCTTGGTGGGAGTCTTCGCCGGCCTGTACCCCGCGTTTCGAGCAGCCTCCTTGCGCCCCATCGATGCCCTCAGGCACGAGTAGATGAAGGAGAAATAGCCATGGCTGATACCGAGACGCAGCTCGACCCGGTCTCTCCCACCCGAGAACTTCACATCGACCCCACCTCAGAGATCCCAGTCACAGAGGGGTCCGACGGTGGTGCCGGCGACGTCGACGCTCTCTTCGAAGACGAGGAGAGCGAGTGGCCGAGCCGAGGACCAGCCAAGGGCTTCCGGGTCACGTGGCTCATGGCTGTTCTGCTGGTCCTGCTCGTGGCATCGATCGGCCTCTGGGCTGGCGCCTACCTCCAGCGCCACTCCTCGAGCTCGACGTCTGCGACATCACCCTTTGGCAGTGGGTCACCCTTTGGATCCGGAGGTTTCCCGGGGGCGCGCAGTTCAGGCTCCGGAGGCTCCGGGGGTTCCGGTGGGTTTCCCGGGCTCGCGTCGAACGCCACCTCGGGAACGGTCACCGATATCATCGGGAACACGCTCTACGTGACCGACTCCAGCGGCAATTTGGTGGCGGTCACGGTCACATCGAACACGACTGTCAATCGAAACGCCAAGTCCTCCTTGTCGAGTCTTGAGCCCGGTGACAGCGTGACCGTGCAGGGCACGAAGGCCAAGAACGGGACCGTCAGCGCGTCGTCCGTCTCGGCGACTCAGGCCGGTGTGTCCTCAGGAGGCTTTGCCGGACTGGGAGCCCTGGGCGCTGGCGCGCCAGGTGGTTCCACCGGCGGGTGAGGACCACGTCGGCGAGCACAGTCGATCAGGCACGGGTGGCTACAACGGCTGGGGCGGCCACCGATGCTCGAAATACGGTCGCTCGTCGCCCGAGGTCACGCTCAGTGCAGAGGCGCCCAGGTGACGGGGGCGCATTCAGGAGACAGCAGCCGGGAGGGACTTGGCGCTGGGTTCCTACTCGACTTCTCCCGGCGGCCTCTCTGATGTTGCTCATGGTATTGCAGCTCACTGCGCTCTTGGCCGACGGTAGAACTGCCCTTGCACATCCCAGCTGGTTGGTCATCGCTGGATTTGCGAGAGCGATTCTCTACGCCGCGTTCCTGTCGATTCTCGTCGTCGCGGTTCTCCTCCGCGAGCAGCCATTTCATCGCGATGGGCGCCTGCTGATTCGAGGAACTGCGGTGACGGCATCATTCCTCCTGGTCATACTCGGTGCACTGGCTCCCGCTGGGCCTCTGCTTCTGCGGGTCCCAGGGATGATCGCCGGGGCTGCTGCAGTGGTAACCGTCGGAGGGGTGCTTCTCGCCCTCTCTGCCGCCTTCGAACTGGGCACGAACTTTTCGTTCGGTCCTCAGAGTCGTCGACTGGTAGTGACTGGACCATACCGACTGGTCCGTCATCCGATGTATCTGGCCGAATTGCTCATGGCTGTGGGAATCGTAATAGTGGCCATGCATCTCACTCTGGTGATCGGCGTATGTGTGGTCATCGTCCTCCAAGTCGTACGCATCTCTGCGGAGGAACAGTTGCTCATGCGCACGATGCCGACCTACGGAACCTATGTGAGAGCCACTCGCTGCCGCCTGATCCCGTCAGTCTGGTAGGTCCTCGACGCGGAGTCGAGCCCCGACCCGTGTGTTTGTTTGTTGGCCCGTGATGCAGCAAAGTATCGGCTGGCACTCAGCTGGCGACCAACTATCGCTTCTACCTTTCCAGCTGGTGACACACTCGCAACCATACCGATGACTCTTGTCCTCGGAACTCAGAGACATCCATGTTTCCTGGGATCACGCACGGCGCCTGATGGCAGCACGGTAAGGCTGCGATTGAGTGAGGCCAGACGGAAGTCTCTGCAGCGGAAGTACTGGATGCGTTGCTGCGGCCTAGTCGGCGTCACGATCGTGTCCATGGCGCTCGCCCAGCATTTTTCACGCAAAAGGTGCCCTCGGCCGACCGAGATCTGATTCCCTTCAGCGTTGACGGTGGCGCCGTAGCGGGTGAGCCCGCGCTGGCCGTGAGCCGAGTTAGTAGCTTCTGGAAGGAACCGCTTCAGCGGCAGCCCCAAAAATTGGCTTACCAGGGACTCTTGATGGAGCGGAAGACGGGATTCGAACCCGCGACCCTCACCTTGGCAAATCGATCCAACAATGGCTCCGGTCTGGATCTCCGCATAGATCCCCAGCTCACATGGTCTTCTCGGTTTGCTTGAGTCCAGGGGATTCCACCAAGTTCTGCGTGCTAATGGCACGAATGTGGCACGAAACTCGGCTCTGCTACTCGAAGTCCTGCAGTCGTCCTGGCCGCAAAATCATCGCATCCCTTCAACCGATTGTGACTTCCTTGATCCCCCTGAACAGGAGGTCAGTCCGCTCAGGTCGCCGTTGTTCACCGGATCGTCTCCGGCAACTATTTGACCGTCGTCACAGAGCTTGTCGAAGAGCATCGGCTGCAGCATCTCGGACCAACTTGTGCGAGTCCACTTTAGCCTGAATGAGGGCTTTATGAATCTGAGGGTCTACTAAACCGCTCGTCCACCATCTCCCGAGTTCGAACACAGCGGAGAAACGCACTTGGTCGTTGGCATCCACGGCCAGGAGCAAGAGGGCATCACGGCCCGATGGAGGCAGCGATTCTCCGGAACAGCCTGAGATCGCGTCCGGCACCGCTTCGCGAACCTCAGGGCTTTCATGGTTGGCGAACTCAAGGACTATAGGAAGCGTGCTCTGAACGTGCAGGAAGGCAAGAGCATAAAGAAGCCACACCGTTACCGAATTCTGATCCTCGACGCGAAGTTGTTCTGCGATCAACGAAGCATTCGAATCTCGCTCGGATTTAAGCTCGCGTAGCATGCGGGAGCCCAGAATTCGTTCGCTAGGCATCTTACTTCTGAGAAGCGAAACACCAACGGCTCTAAGCCACGACTCAGGACGGCTCGTAATGAGACCGGCCAGCGTCGTGCTCGTAGCCGTAAACCCAGACTCCGCTTCTTGATCCTGTTCCTTGAGAACTTGCTGGATCAATTTCTTATCGATCTCGTTGAGCTCATCCAAAATGTCGCGACGCCCATTTCAAAATCTGGCTGTATTCCGAACCCGGACCAGTCCCGCTCCAGTTTCCTTCGCCATATTGTTCGTTCATTATCCGAGTGGCTGTCTCCGCAGGCGTTTCGCCAAAGTACGGCGTATAGCCGCCATTCGTAACCCAACTAGGAACCTGGGCTTTTCCGTAGGACTGAGTTGGTACCTTTGGAACGTCATCCGGAGGCTGGCCTGCCTTTGGCGTCCCGGGTCCCCACCCAGGCTCCACGCCCTCTGGACTCCCCTCTATACCAAGACCAAACTCATCCGCAGCCGAAGGCGCCTCAGTTTCAGCGCCCCCGAGGACGCCGACCGAAACCAGCCCGTAAATCCCTCCCGCCGTGTACTGCCAGGTACCCACGCAAGGAAAAGACTCGGCGATATGGACATGTTCGA
>PMPX01000133.1 GCA_003169235.1 Acidimicrobiaceae bacterium
TCGACCTCGAACCGCAACTTCGAAGGGCGCCAGGGCCGCGGCGGGCGCACCCACCTCGTCTCCCCCGCCGTCGCCGCGGCCACCGCGGTGGCGGGGACGTTCGCCCTCCCGGAGGACCTGGACTGATGGAAGCCGTCGTCGTCGTGACCGGACGTGCCGTGCCCCTCGACCGCACGGACGTCGACACCGACCAGATCATCCCCTCGGACTGGCTCAAGCGCGTGGAGCGGACCGGGTTCGGCGCCGGGCTCTTCTCCGAGTGGCGGGACGACCGCGACTTCGTGCTCAACAGCCCCGAGTTCGTGGGGGCCACCATCCTGGTGGCCGGGCACAACTTCGGCACCGGCTCGTCCCGCGAGCACGCCGTGTGGGCGCTCATGGACTACGGGTTCCAGGCCGTGGTGTCCTCGCGCTTCGCCGACATCTTCCGCAACAACTGCACCAAGCAGGGGCTGCTCCCGGTCCAGGTGAGCGAGGAGCTCGACCGGGCCCTGCTCGACGCGGTGGAGAGGGACCCCACGCTCGAGATCACGATCGACGTGGCGCGCGGGACGATCGAGGCGCCGGCGGTCGGGCTGGCGGGCACGTTCCCGCTCGACGAGTTCACCCGCGAGCGCCTGCTGAACGGGTGGGACGACATCGGCCTGTCGCTGCGCTGGGCCGACGACATCACGTCGTTCGAGCGCCGGCGCCCCGCCTTCCTGCCCTCGGCCTGAGGACTTCCGGCCGTGGTGACGTTCCGACCCATGTCGGAGGCCGACGTGCCCGACGCGGTCGCCGCCTTCGAGAGCGGGCTGCTCGCCGTGCTGGTCCGCCACCAGCTGCCGGTGACGGGCAACTCCATTCAGGACGAACGCCGGCGCCAGGACCGCACGCGCCACTTCCTCGGGACCGACCCGGCCGGGTCCTGGGTCGCCGAGGACGGGGGGGCGATCATCGGGATGTCGCAGTCCTTCGTGCGGGAGGACTACTGGATGCTCTCGCAGCTGGGCACCGTGCCGGGCCGCCAGGGCCGCGGGGTCGGGCGTGAGCTGCTCCGTCTGGCGCTCTCGCACGGCGACCCCGAGAGCCCCGGGACGATCCAGTGCTCGCGCGACCCCAAGGCCATGGCGCTGTACGCCGGGTTCGGCTTCGCCCTCCACCCGGTGGTGGCGGGCTGGGGCGTCATGCGCCCGGGGTCCGTGGCCCGCCCGGCCGAGGTCCGCCGGGTGGAGCCGGACGAGGTGACCGCCGTCGACCTCGATGCGGTGACCGCCGTCGACCGCGCCGTGCGCGGCTCGTCGCGCACGGTCGACATCGTGTCCATGCTGGCCCAGCCCGGCAACCGGCTCCTCCTCCACGCGGACCGCGGCTACGCCGTGGCGAGGGACGAGCGGATCGTCACCCTCGGGGCCCGCGACGAGGAGTCGGCCTCGACGGTCCTCCGCACCATGCTGGCCGAGGCGCCGGCCGGCGAGACGATTGAGATCAACTGGCTCACCTCCGCCCAGCAGTGGGCCATCGGGGTGGTGGTCGAGGCCGGCATAGAGCTCCAGCCCTACGGGCCGGTCATGGTACGCGGCATGGACGGGCCGCCGAGCCCCTACATCCCGAGCGGCGGCTACGGGTAGCCGAGGCCGGTCACGCCTCACCGACCGGCGAGTGCTCCTGGTCCAGGCGGCGGGCGAACCACTGCAGCCCCGAACCCCACCCCTCGGGTGAGCCGACGGCGTCGCGCAGACCCTCCCATCCGTCGCCGTGCCGGTCGATGCGCCGGTGCTCGAGCTCGACCCTCGTGCGGTGCTCTCCTTCGGGCACGAAGCGCACCTCGACCTCGCTCGTGCGGGCCGGGTCCGTCTCGACCTGCCACTGCAGGCTGATGTCCCAGCTGAACACCACCCGGGTCGGTGGCTCGTAGGCGAGCACGCGCGCCCAGTGGCACTCGCTCCCGTCGGTGCCGACGTCGTAGACGTGCCCGCCGACCCTGGGCTCGAAGACCATGGACGCCAGGGGCGCCTGCAGGATGTGGTGATCGGCCGGCCACCAGCTGCCGATGTCCTCGGTGAACACCGCGAACGCCTGGTCGGCGGGCGCGTCGACGACGATGGACGTGGTCACTGCGGCGGTACCCGTCATGGGGTCTCCTCTCGTTGTTGTTCGACTCGGGCCTTGAACGAATGCAGCGCCGTGTTCCAGAAGCGGTCGAGGTAGTCCCGCAACCCGGCGATCCCGTCGGGGTCGAGGCTGTAGACGTGGCGGCTCCCCACCCGCACGTCGCGGACCAGGCCGGCCTCCCGGAGCACCTTCAGGTGCTGCGAGACGGCGGGACGGCTGACCGGCACGAGCGCGGCGAGGTCGACCACGGCCAGCGGCCGCTCGCCGAGGTGCTCGAAGATGGCCCGCCGGGTGGGGTCGCCCAGGGCGCCGAGGGCAAGGGAGTTGGAGTTAGTCACCACTTACGGTAAGTATTACCTTACGCGATGGCCCCGTCAAGGAGACGCGGCCGCCGAGGCGGACCGAGCGTCAGATGGCGCGCATCCGGTTGTTCCGTGCGTCGTGGCTCACCTCGGCCAGGCCGAGCACCTCCAGGACGGGCGGCACGTACATCCCGAACCTTCCCCGGTACCCCTTGCGCAGGCCGTACCAACCGCCCAACGGATTCTCCGGAGATCGAGCCCATGCCTCGACGGTGCCCTCGGCCGCGGGCTTCTTCTCGTCGGCGGCACCGAGCGGCACCCAGTCACCCTGCTCGGACAGCCAGGCGTGCAGGTCTCCGATGGCCCGCAGGTCGTAGGTCAGCGTGGTGGAACCGACCTGGCAGACCAACACCGCCGGCTCCGCCGCTTCGTCCTTGTACATCGTGTACTCCGAGCTGCCCGGCGGGGTCTTCAACACCCACGGATCCTCTTTGCTCCCCGACGCCATCCCTGGCTCCTTTCGTCGCTACCCGTCGAACCAGCGGTAGCGGGTCCAGCCGGCCATGGGCCTCGCCCCCAGGCGCTGGTAGAGGTCCATGGCGGGCTCGTTCCACTCGAGCACGTCCCACTCCAGGCGCCCGTCGGTCAGCCCGCGCAGGTGCGCCAGGAGTTGGCTCCCGTAGCCCTTGCGCCGGTGCTCGGGCCGGACGTAGAGGTCCTCGAGCCAAATTCCGGTGCGGCCGAGGAAGGTGGAGAACGTCCGGTACCACAGGGCGTGGGCGACCAGGCGACCGCCGCCCTCGTCGATCACGAAGTCCTGCGCCATCGCCTCGGGCCCGAACAGAGCGGCGGAGAGGTCGTCCTCGGTGATGGTGACCTGGTCCGAGAGGTTCTCGAACTCTGCGAGCTCGCGGATCATCGCCACGATCTCGGGGACGTCCCCTTCGACCGCGAGGCGGATCACCCCGTGCGGGCCCGGTTCGCCGCGGAGACCACCGCGCTGAGCGAGGCATCGAGGATGGACGAGTCGCGCCCGACGCCCCACCAGGTCGACCCGTCGGGGGATGCGCACTCCACGTACGCCACCGCGGAGGCACCGGATCCCTCCGTCAGCGCGTGCTGGGAGTAGTCCTTCACCTCCAGCACAATACCGAGCTCGGCCTTGAGGGCGGCGACCAGCGCGTCGATCGGCCCGTTGCCCTCGCCCGTCACCGTCCGGTGCTGACCGTCGACCAGCAACTGGGCCGTGACGCTCGTGTGCCCCTTGCCGGTGGACGCCTCGCTGGTGATGAGCCGCAGCCCCGCGTCCTCGGGCAGGTAGATCTCCTCGAAGACGTCGCGCATCTGGCCCGAGCCGATGACCGTGCCGCTCGCCTCGGTGATGGCCTGCACGCGCTTGGAGAACTCGATCTGCAGCCGCCGCGGCAGGTCCAGGCCGTGGTCGGTGTCCATCAGGTACGCCACGCCGCCCTTGCCCGACTGGCTGTTGACCTGGATGATCGCCTCGTACGTGCGCCCGGTGTGCTTGGGGTCGATGGGCAGGTACGGGACCTCCCACTCGTCGTAGTCGTCTCCGATGGCGCCCATCCCCTTCTTGATGGCGTCCTGGTGCGAGCCCGAGAAGGCCGTGTACACCAGGTCCCCCGCGTACGGGTGGCGCGGGTGGACCGGGAGCCGGGTGGCGTACTCGGCCACGCGGCGGACCTTCTCAATGTCACCGAAGTCCAGCGCCGGGTCGACGCCCTGCGAGAACAGGTTCATGGCCAGGGTCACGATGTCGACGTTGCCCGTGCGCTCGCCGTTGCCGAACAGTGTGCCCTCCACGCGGTCGGCGCCGGCCAGCACCGCCAGCTCGGCTGCCGCCACCGCGGTGCCGCGGTCGTTGTGCGGGTGCAGACTGAGCACGATGGCGTCGCGGTTCTTGACGGTGCGTCCGAACCACTCGATCACGTCGGCGTAGACGTTGGGGGAGTACATCTCGACGGTGGCGGGCAGGTTGAGGATGATCGGCCGCTCGGGAGTCGGCTCAATGACGTCCATCACCGCCTCGCAGATCTCGACGGCGAACTCGGGCTCGGTCCCGGTGAAGCTCTCGGGCGAGTACTCGTAGCGGATGTCGGTGCCCGTGACCTGCGCCTCGTACTTCTTGCACATCTCCGCCGCCTTGACCGCGATGTCGACGATGCCGGCCTTGTCGAGACCGAAGACGACACGGCGCTGCAGCTCCGACACGGAGTTGTAGAAGTGCACCACCGCCTGCTTCGCTCCCACCAGCGACTCGAAGGTCCGCTCAATCAGCTCCTGGCGGCACTGCACCAGCACCTGGATCTCGACGTCCGCCGGAATCAACCCCTCGTCGATGATGAGCCGCTGGAAGTCGAAGTCCGTCTGCGAGGCGGACGGGAAGCCCACCTCGATCTCCTTGAAGCCGACGTCGACCAGCGTCTGGAACAGCGCGAGCTTGCGCTCGGAGTCCATGGGGTCGATGAGGGCCTGGTTGCCGTCGCGCAGGTCGACGCTGGCCCAACGGGGAGCCCGCGTGAACTGGCGGTCGGGCCAGGTGCGGTCGCCCAGCACGAGCGGCACGTGCGACCGGTACTTCCCGAACGGCATGGGTGAGGGGTCACAGGGCAGGGCCAGGCGACCCCGCTCCATGTCGTCACCACTCCCCTTCTGTCCCTCAGCCATGTGATCCTTCCCTTCTTCTCTCTCGTCCCGACCCGTGCCGGCCCAACAAAAAACCCCCTGGCCATTCGGCGCAGGAGGTTGCGAGCGAACGCGATGTGGCGTTCGCCGTCAGGTAAGCAGCAGGTCGTTCGTCGTGGTCCTCACCATGATGGGCGCAATTGTCCCATTCGAGGGGGCCAGCGTCAAGGCGCCACCTTCCCCTTCAGGGGCTGCGAACCGGCGAGCCGAACCGCAGCAGGTTGCCGTCGCCGTCGGTGTGCGCCGCCTCCCACACGCCGAAGCCCGGGTCGAACAGGTCGGAGGTCTCGCCGACCCCCGCCGCCGTCCACTCCGCATGGAGCGCGTCGGCATCGTCCACCGCGATGTAGGCGGCTCCCCGCTCGCCCTCCGGTGCCAGGTCGGGATCGTGCCGGAAGTGCAGGCGCACGCCGTCACGGGCGGCGGTGCCGTACCCGCCGCCGTGCACCTGCACGGCGAAGCCCAGCGCCTCGTAGTGCGCCCGCATCGCGTCCATGTCCGCCGTGGGGAAGATGGGGGCGATGCTGGTGAAGGTGGCCATGCCCGCTCACGCTACCGTGGTCGGATGCGTCGCCTCTTCTCGACACTGGTCCGGGCCGCCCTGGTCGCCGCCGTCCTTGCGGTGGTGCGCGCCGTGCTGCTCGACCGCGCACCGCAGCGCGCCCTCCACGGAAGCGAGCCCGTCATCGGCAGCCTCGACACGTGGCCCGCGGTGCCCCGCAAGCCCGCGCCCTGAGTCAGGGGAGGTCTGCCTCTTCGAAGAGTGCGGTGACGACGTCGCCGGCGGCCGTCGTTCCCTCGTTCGAGAGCACGCAGCAGGTGCAGCCTTCCGACGGGAACCAGGCAAGTATGGACTGGTACCCCGGATTGTCTCCCGAGTGGTAGATGGACGGCCTGGAACCGATCGTTCCCAGCAGGAGCCCGTAGCCATACCCCGTGCCGCGCGCTCCCTGCTCGAGCGCGAACGCGTCCTCGATCTTCTGCCGCAGCCGGCTCATGCGGACCCACGTCTCGGGCTCGAGGAGCACTCCCTCGTCGCGAGCCGCGGCATAGCGGAGCAGGTCCGGCACGGTCGTCCAGACGTCGGCGGTCCCGGGCAGCGCCGTGAGCGCGCCGACCAACGGCATTCGCTTGCCATCGTGGTGCGGCGCTGCGGCGTCCCCCGGGTCCGGGAGCACGCACGACGTGGTGTTGGCCATGCCCAGGGGAGCAAACACGTTCTCGGCCACGAACTCGCCGTACGGCGTGCCGCTGGCCGCCTCCACGACGGTCGCGGCGAGCAGGAACCCGGGGCCGCTGTACGCCCATCGCTCCCCGGGTCGGCTCTGGAGCGGCAGGCCGGCCACGAGCTCGAGAACCTCGTCCTTCGTCGGCGGGTCCCGCGTGACGTCGACACCGGGAAGCGACCAGTGGGGCAGGCCTGCGCCGTGCTGGAGCAGGTGTCCCACCGTCATGGCGGACCACTCCTGCGGAGCCTTCGCCCACCACTTCTGCACGGGGTCCGTCAGCGCCAGCGCGCCGCGCTGCTCGAGCAGCAGGACCGAGGCCGCGACGAACTGCTTGCTCACCGAAGCCGCCTGGAAGCGGGTGCCGATGGTGCAGGGCCGTCCCGCCTCCTCGTCGGCGAGCCCTCCCGCCCCCTCGCCGACGACCTCACCGCCGCACCGAAGTTGCCACGCGCCGCGAATCGTCTCCAGATCGATCACGGCGCCCATCGTAGGGCTCCGACCCGATCCGGACCGCAGACTCCTGATGAGATCAGAGCGTGACGCGGTGGATCTCGAGAATCCCCTCGTCACCCCGCAGCTGCTCCACGACGAGATCGGACGCCGGCGTGGAGGTGGAGATCACCATCATCGCCGTGGACGACTCCGGGCTCGGCCCGACCGCCATGGACGAGATGGAGATGCCGGCGGCGCCGAGCGCGGTGCCCACGATCCCGATCACGCCGGGACGGTCGTCGTTGCGGACCACGAGCATGTGGGTGGACGGCGGCACCTCGACGACGTGGTCGTCGACGATCACGATGCGCGGCTCGGTGCGCAGGCCGACCGTGATCAGGGTTCCGGCCACGGAGTGCGAACCCGAGCGGAGGGTGACGAGCGACTTGTAGTCGTGTGACGTCGCCGTGGTGGACTCGCGCACCGCGAGCCCGCGCCGCTCGGCCAGCTGTGGCGCGTTGACGTAGGAGACGGGCTCGTCGGTGGAGCCGCCGAAGATCCCCTTCAGGACCGAGAGCGTCAGGATACCCGTGCTCTCCCCCGCCAGCTCGCCCTGGTACACGATCTCGATGCTGTCGGGCAGTCCGTCGTGCAGGCCCACGAAGAAGCGGCCCAGCTGCTCGGCCAGGCCCATGAACCCCTTGACCACGTCGGAGACGTCGCGCGCCGCCACGTTGACCGCGTAGGGGACGAAGTCGCCGGCGAGCGACAGCAGCACCTGCTCGGCGATCGTGACGCCGGCCTTGTCCTGCGCCTCCTCGGTGGAGGCGCCGAGATGCGGCGAGACGACGACCCCGGGCAGCTCGAAGAGCGGCGACTCGGTGCAGGGCTCCTTGGCGAACACGTCGAGGCCGGCCCCGGCCACGATGCCGTCGCGGATGGCCTCGGCGAGCGCCTCCTCGTCGACGATCCCGCCGCGCGCCGTGTTGACGATGCGGATGCCGGGCTTGGCCTTGGCCAGCAGGTCGCGCCCGAACAGCCCGACGGTCTCGGGCGTCTTGGGCGTGTGGATGGAGACGAAGTCCGCCTCGGCCACCAGCTCCTCGATGCTGACCAGGCGCACCCCCATGGCCCGGGCCCGCTCCTGGGACACGAAGGGGTCGTAGCCGATGAGCTCCATGCCGAACGCGTGGGCGCGCTGGGCCACCAGCGAGCCGGCCCGGCCGAGGCCCACCACGCCGAGCACCTTGCCGTGCAGCTCGACGCCCTCCCACTTCGACCGCTCCCAGCGCCCGGCGACGAGCGCCGAGTGCGCCTGGGGGATGTTGCGCGCCTGGGCCAGCAGCAGGGCCATCGCCTGCTCGGCGACGGACAGGATGTTCGACGTCGGCGCGTTGACCACCATGACGCCACGGTCTGTGGCCGCCGCGACGTCGACGTTGTCGAGGCCCACGCCCGCCCTGCCCACCACCTGGAGCGAGGTCCCCGCCGCCAGGACGTCAGCGGTGACCTGTGTGGCCGAGCGGATGATCAGCGCGTGCGCGCCCGGGATCTCCTCGAGCAGCTGCTCGGGGCTCAGCCCCTCGCGCACGTCGACCTCGTGCCCCGCGTCAGCGAGCAGGTCGAGCCCGCTCTGCGCGATCTTCTCCGTTACCAGTACCCGTGCCACCGCGGTGGTCTCCTTGCTCCCCCCGCCCGAACGTGGATCAGTCTTGCGCCTCGGCGAAGAGGTCGGCCAACCGTGTCACGCCCTCGACGAGGTCGTCGTCCCCCAGCGCGTACGACATGCGGAAGTAGCCCGGCGAGCCGAACGCCTCTCCCGGGACCACCGCCACCTTGGCCTCGTTGATGCAGATCTCGGCCAGCTCCGCGCTGCTCGCCGGACGTTGTCCCCGGAGGCTCCGCCCGAGCAGCCCCTTGACCGAGGGGTAGGCGTAGAACGCGCCCTCCGGCTCGACGCAGACGATGCCGTCGATGCCGTTGAGCATCGTGACGATCGTCCGGCGCCGGCGGTCGAAGGCCGCCCGCATCATGGCGACGTCCTCCAGCCCGCCGGACACGGCGGCCAGCGCGGCGCGCTGGGCCACGTTGGCCACGTTGGACGTCTCGTGGCTCTGGATGTTGGTGGCCGCGCCGATGGCGTCGGTCGGGCCGATCAGCCACCCGACCCGCCACCCGGTCATGGCGTAGGTCTTGGCCACGCCGTTGGCCACCAGGCAGCGGTCCGCCAGCTCGGGCACCAACACCGGCATGGAGTGGTGCTCGGCACCGCCGTACACCAGGTGCTCGTAGATCTCGTCGGTGAGCACCCAGATGCCCTTGGACAGCGCCCAGCGGCCGATGGCCTCGATCTCCTGGCGCGGGTACACCGCGCCGGTCGGGTTGGACGGGGACACGAAGAGCAGCACCTTGGTGTTCGGGCTCCAGGCCGCCTCGAGCTCCTCGACCGTGGAGCGGAAGCCGGTGGTCTCGTCGGAGTTGACGAACACCGGCGTGCCACCGGCGAGGCGGATGGCCTCGGGGTACGTGGTCCAGTAGGGCGCGAGCACGATGACCTCGTCGCCGGGGTCGCACAGCACGGCGAAGGCGTTGGCGACCGCCTGCTTCCCGCCGTTGGTGACGAGCACCTGGGCGGGGGTCACGACGAGGCCCGAGTCCCGCTCGGTCTTGTCCGCGATGGCCTGGCGCAGCGCGGGCAGGCCGCCCGTCGGCGTGTAGTGGTGGTTCGCCGGGTCGCGGCAGGCGGCCACGGCGGCCTCCACGATGTGCGCCGGGGTCGGGAAGTCGGGCTCGCCCGCGCCGAAGCCGATGACGTGCTCCCCGGCCGCCTGCAGGGCCTTGGCCTTGGCATCCACGGCGAGGGTCGCCGACGGCGCGACGGCGGCGGCGCGGCGAGAGATCCGGCGGAGCTCCGTCGTGGAGGGGGTGGTCGTCACGGATGCCATGATCTCATACGTGCCAGACATCAAGATCCCCGCCGAACTGCTCCCCTCCGACGGCCGTTTCGGGTCCGGGCCCTCCAAGGTGCGCCCCGCGCAGGTCGAGGCCCTGGCCGAGGTGGCCGGCACGTACCTCGGCACCAGCCACCGCCAGAAGACGGTCAAGTCTCAGGTCGGACGGGTGCGCGCCGGGATGCGCCAGCTCTTCTCGCTCCCCGACGGCTACGAGGTCGTCCTCGGCAACGGGGGGACGACCTGCTTCTGGGACGCGGCCACGTTCGGGCTGATTGAGGAGCAGAGCCAGCACCTGAGCTTCGGCGAGTTCTCCTCGAAGTTCGCGTCCTGCGCCAAGTTCGCCCCCCACCTCAAGGACCCCCAGGTCATTGAGTCGGCGGTGGGCACGCACCCCAAGCCGGTGGCCGACCCGGCGGTCGACCTGTACGCCCTGACCCACAACGAGACCTCCACGGGGGTTTCCATGCCGATCCGGCGCCCCGCGGGCGCCGCCCTCCCCGGTGACGGGGGCGGCCTGGTGGCGGTGGACGGGACGTCGGCCGCCGGCGGGCTGCGGGTCGACCCGGCCGAGTTCGACGCCTACTACCTGGCGCCCCAGAAGTGCTTCGCCAGCGACGGCGGGCTCTGGATCGCCCTCATGTCGCCCGCCGCGATCGAGCGGGTGGAGCGGATCGCCGCCTCCGGCCGGTGGATCCCGGCGTTCCTCGACCTGAAGATCGCGCTCGACAACTCGGTGCTGGACCAGACCTACAACACGCCGGCGCTGGCCACGATCTTCCTCCTCGCCGAGCAGCTCGACTGGATGAACGGCAACGGCGGGCTGGAGTGGACGGCGTCGCGCTGCGACCGCTCGGCCGAGATCCTCTACAGCTGGGCCGAGCAGTCCGGCTTCGCCCGGCCCTTCGTGGAGAACCCGACCGAGCGCAGCCACGTCGTCGGCACCATCGACTTCGTCGATGCGATCGACGCGTCGGCCATCGCCGCCGTGCTGCGGGCGAACGGGATCGTCGACACCGAGCCGTATCGCAAACTCGGGCGCAACCAGCTCCGGATCGCCATGTTCCCGGCGATCGAGCCGGACGACGTGGCGGCGCTGTGCGGCTGCATCACCCACGTCGTGGGCGCGCTGGCCGACTGACGCATCGGGGGCGAGCGGTCCCGACCGTGCGCCGGGGACTGGTGCCAGCCCCCGCCAAGAGACGGGTGCGAGCACCCTGGCCACAACCCCTGCCCGGGCCGTAGTATACCCGGTATAGGAACGGCCCGGCTGGACCTCTCCGAGGCGTCAGGGGCGAGAACGGGAGGTCGGCGAATGAGCACGACGACACTGGCGGGGCTGCCGCCGGCCCCCGCCGGCGACAGTGGCTGGGCCGTCGAGACGCATGGGCTGACGAAGCGGTTCGGCGAGAACATCGCGGTCAACGACGTGGAGCTGCTCGTGCCCCGCGGCTGCGCCTTCGGCTACCTCGGTCCGAACGGCGCCGGGAAGACGACGCTGATCCGCGTGCTGCTCGGCCTGACCCACGCCGATGCCGGCACCATGTCCCTGCTCGGCCACGCCGTCCCCCGCCACCGCGACCTCGCCCTGGCCCGTGTCGGCGCCATCGTCGACGAGCCCCGCTTCCACGGCCACCTGACCGGTCGCCAGAACCTGCAGATCCTCGCCGCGGCCCGTGAGCCGGCGGCCAAGGGGCGCATTGAGCCGGCGCTCGAACGCGTCGGGATCCTGCACCGGGCGAACGACAAGGTGTCGAAGTACTCCATGGGCATGCGCCAGCGCCTGGGCGTGGCCGCCTGCCTCCTCGGGGACCCCCAGCTGCTGATCCTCGACGAGCCGATGAACGGCCTCGACCCGGCGGGCATGCTCGAGATGCGCGACATGATCCTCTCGCTCGTCGCCGAGGGACGCACCGTGGTGCTGTCGTCGCACCTCCTCGACGAGGTCGAGCGCACCTGCGACGCAGTGGCCATCGTGGACCGAGGCACCGTCATCCGTCAGGGCCCGATCTCCCAGCTGCTCGCCGGCTCCTCTTTCGAGGTCCAGGTCGAGTGCTCGGACCCCGCCGGGGCGGGTGGCGTGCTGCGGGCCACGCCCTTCGGCACCCACCTGGAGGTCGGGCCGGACGGGCTCGCCATCTCCCTGCCCGAGGGCACCGGACGCGACGCCATCGCCGAGATCAACCGCCTCCTGGTCGAAGGTGGGTTCTCGGTGTACCGACTCCAGCACATTCAGGCCTCGCTCGAACAGTGGTTCCTCGAGGTCACCAGGCGCCTGGGGGAAGCCGAATGACGACGATCACCGACACGGGTCCGGCTCCCACGCCGATCCCGGCGGAGACGCGGAGCGATCACCGCGGCTCGTGGATCCCGACCTGGGGCATGGTCACCACGCGCTTCATGGAGCTGCGGCGGCGGCGCGGACTCATGATCGCCCTGATCGCCGTGAACATCGGGATCCCGGTCGTCTTCCTCGGCGTGCGCCTCATCACCCACGCCGTCGACCCCAAGTCCTACGGGCCGGCCGGCGGCTACGAGATCTTCACCACGCTGGTGCTCGGCTTCATGTACATCTTCGGCTTCATCGTCGCGGCCGTCGTCGGCTGTACGGCGGGGTCGGTCGACCTCACCGAGGGGATGTTCCGCCACCTCGTCATCACCGGCCGCTCCCGCCTGGCCCTGTACTTCGCGCGCATCCCGGCCGGCCTGGCCATCGTCATCGCCATGGTGGCGGTCGGCTACACCATCGTCTGCGCGGTGTGCGTGTTCGCCGCCCCGGCGCAGCTCAACTACGACGGGGTCAACGTCCCTGTGGGGCTGTCGCGCCCCGCGCTGGACAGCTGGGCGGCCGACCATGCCGACGAGGTCCTGTGCAACTTCAACTTCAACGTCACCGGGTCAGCGGCCCCCCCGCCGAGCGTCCCGTGCGGCAACGGTCAGACCAGCGGCCCACCGCCCGGCTCCACCATCGAGACGCCGAAGGGTCAGGTCGTCGTTCCCGACACCACGCCCACGCAGGGGCAGATCCGGGCGTACGCCGTGACCATGGCGAACCAGGACTACGCCGACTACAGCACCAACTTCCTGGTGCCGCCCACCTCGCTGATGGTCGACGTCGGCCTGTGGATCACGTTGGAGGCGACCATCGGGTTCATCGTCGGCCTCGGGTTGGGCTCGCTGGTCGGGCAACGGACCGTCCCCGTCATCCTCCTGGTCGTGCTGGAACTGATCCTGACGCCGCTCTTCAGCCGCCACGTCATCTCGCACCTCGTGAACCTCGAACGGGGCATCGTGGGGGTGGCGATGCTCCATATCGAGCCGGGCAACCTCCCGACCCCGTTCAGCGGCGGAGGCCCCGGGGGTGGCGGTGGCGGCGGGCTGGGCCGCCTGTTGCTGATACCGGAGTCGACCTTGACGTCGTCACTGGTGATCGTGGTCTGGATCGTGTTCTGGACCGCCGTCGGGGCGTGGCGGATGATGACCCGCGACGCCTGACCGCCCGACCGCCCGACCGCCCGAACCAGCCTCAGTCGAGGGCGAGCGCGAACCCCGCCGACGCCAGCAGCCGCTCGCTCTCGTCCCACAGGCGCGCCGCCGCCTCGTCGTCGCGGGCGTTCCGGCTCATATGACCCGGCCTCGAGCGGACCCAGTACATGCCGGTCTTGGTGCCGACGTCGGGCGACGTCGCCAGATATAGGGAGGTTTTCGCGCCGCGCCGGGGGCTGATCTCGAAGGGCCGCACCAGCTTCAGGCCGAAGGCCATGAACCCGGTCAGGTCGCCGTCCATGCCGAACCCGCTGCGCACCGGCCCGGGGTGCGCCGCGTTGACGGTGACGCCGGTGCCCTCGAGTCGCGCGGCCAGTTGGCGCGTGAAGAGGACGTTGGCCAGCTTGGAGCGGCAGTAGGCCTCCATGCCGTCGTAGCCGTTCTCGCTCTGCAGATCGTCGAAGCGCATGCCGTGGCGGGCGAAGTGGTGGCCGACCGACGTGACGTTGACGATCCGCGACGGCGCGGCGGCGCGCAGGCGGTCGAGCAGGAGGTTGGTCAGGGAGAAGTGCCCCAGGTAGTTGACCCCGAAGGTGTACTCGAGCCCCTGGGCGGTCAACGCGCGGTGCGACCAGGTGCCTCCGGCGTTGTTGACGAGGACGTCGAGCCGGTCCCACCGGGCCGCGATCTCCTCGGCGGCCCGGTGGACCGAGGCGAGGTCGGCCAGGTCGAGGGGCACCACGTGCACGTCGTCGTTCCAGGTCCGCTGGGTCACCTCCCGCGCCGCCGCCTCCGCCTTGGCCTGGTTCCGGCAGGCCAGGACCGTGGTGGCCCCGAGCGCCGCCACGCCCACGGCTGTCTCCAGGCCGATACCGACGTTGGACCCGGTGACGACGACGACTTTGCCGTGCATGCTCATCGGGTGCGCCAGCCTAGGCAGATGTGGTCACGCTGCGCTCCTCACCGATCGCCGTGGACGCGGTCCCACTCCTCGGGCGGCCCGATGGCCGACGCATCGGGACCGAGGCGCTCGACGTAGCCCGGGTGCACGACCCGCCACCGTTCCGCCGGCTGCCAGGGCGTGGGTGTCCCGTCGAGGTCATGGGTGAGCCGCTCCAGGCTGACGTGCCACCCGGCCGCATCTCGTGCCGCCTTGCCGTGCTCGGGGAAGGTCACGGTCAGCCGGAGGATGCAGCCCGACCCGTCGGGCTCGACCTCGAAGCGCAGGAGGTCGTCGGCCCAGCGCAGCTCCATCAGTGAGGGAGGGTCGAAGGCCAGCATCTCGCCGTCGAACGGCTCGCCCTCGGCCTCGCGGAAGGCGAAGTGCAGGGGGGCACCGGCGGCGCGCGTCCCCTCCACGGTGGTCGGGAACCAGGCCGCCAGGTGCTCGTCCTCGGTCAGGGCCCGCCACACCTTCTCCCGGGCGTGGGACAGGCGTCGGCGGTACCGCAGGACGGAATGGCCGCCCGCTCGCTCCAGGGTGCCGAGCTCGTCCTCGATCACGCCCCCGGCTCCCCGTCCATGATCTCGAGGTGGCGCTCCAGGGCGTTGAGATGCCCGGCCCACTTCTGCCGGTAGGGCGCCAGCCACTCGTCGACCTCCCGCAGCGGCTCGGTCCTGACCCGGTAGATCCGGCGCTGCGCGTCGGTGCGGGCCTCCACCAGGCCGGCGTCGCGCAGGACCTTGAGGTGCTTGGACACGGCGGGCTGGCTCAGGGAGAGGATCCCCACCAGATCGCCCACGGGCCGTTCCCTCTCGATCAGAACGTCGAGGATGCGGCGGCGGCTCTCCTCCGCCAGTACCTCGAATAGGGCTGTCATACAGCTAGTATGAGTCAATAGCTATATAACTGTCAAGGGATGTTCAGGTTCTGGCGGCGATCCTGCGCAGCGGGGGCAGGGTTGGAGGCGGCTGTTTGCGGGGCGGCAGGGTGGCCAGCAGCTCCGCCGTGGCCTCGGTCACCAGCGTGACGGCCCGTTCGAACGCCTCCTCGGTCTGTGGCGACGTCGACTGGACGCCACTGACCTTGCGGACGTACTGGCGGGCTGCCGCCTCGACCTCCTCGGGGGTGGCCTCCGGTTGGAGACCGCGCAGTGTGGTGATGTTCCGGCACATGCGGTCCACCCTACCTAGCGGGCCGGGCAATCCCCCGGGGTGACGAGCACCTTCACGCGGTGCCCGGTCCGCTCGTTCTGCACCTTGAGCAGGTCACTGCCGGGGGCCGACGTCACCTTCGCCCCGGAAGCCCGGGCGCAATACCCATGCGGGTAGTGGACCTCGGTGGGCACGAAGATCACCGTCGGCGCGTGGACCCGATGGTCGGGCACGTAGTCGAGGTGGAACACGGCGGTCGTCGGTGAGAAGTCATAGGAGACCGGCACGCCGGCGATCGCCTGCGGGTAGGTGCGGCTCAGCACGAAGGCGGTCGAGCGGAGGTGGCCGTCGGCCATGACGAGCGATTCGGCGGCGCTCCCGGTGGGGTCGCCGTAGTACTTCCACGCCCAATAGGACCACCCGACCTCCGCCGCGTCGAGGTCCGCCGTGATGCTCGTGAGGAGCGCCGGGCTGCTCGTCGCGCCGAACTCGGAGACGAACCATCCCGGTCCTCCCGGTTGGAGGGGCGATGCCATCTCGGGGCGGTCCTCGGACCGCCTGCCGAGGGAGCGGGCGTCCTGAAAGGCACAGGCGTCCACGTTGGTGGGGTTGCCGGTCACCGGGCTGCGGGCGCCACAGTAGATGTGGACGTTGAACACGAGATTGGGCAGATCCATCGGCCCGATGAACGTCGGGAAGCCGCGGCTGGCGTAGTTGTCGGGCTCGTCGAGGATCAGGTGCGAGGGATCATTGGCCAGGATGGTCGGCACGACGCCGTTGGCGGGATCGTGCCGAGGGCACCGGAGCGCAGGCGCGCCGTGCGACGCCACGCCCACGTGGCCGGTGCCCGTGTAGAAGCATTCGAGCTGGGCGTCGAAGTGCTCGTCCCCGAAGCGGATCAGCGACGTCGAGAAGGGCTCGTTGAAGGGGTCGTAACCCAGGACCCACGGATCGCCCCGGAAGGAGCGTGCGACCTCGCCCCAGACGCGGTCGTACTCGCCCTGCAGGTCGCCCCGGACGTCGTTGGCCCAGAAGTGATGGAAGGCGATGCCCGCGGCCTTGGTGGCGTACGACAGTGACCAGCGGCCCGGGGGGTCCACGCTGGGCACGCCGTTGGTGCATACCGCCCAGCTCGGCGCGCCCTCGCCGTCGAACATCTCGTTGTACACGTCCTGGTGCATGTCGAGGATCGTGTAGATGTGGAAGCGTGCGAGCAGGTTCACCGTCGTCTTCAACCGCTGCACGTACCGGTTGAACACGGCCTGGCTGAACTGCCGCGGGTCCGTCGGGGCCCCGCGGCTGCAGATGGCCGGGTCGTTGGCCGGGGCGGTGCCCGGCTCCAGACCGCTCCAGGTCATGCCCAGGCGCACCACGTTGAACCCGAGCCTCGCCATCAGCGACGCGTCGGCCGCAGAGAAGTTCCACGGCTTCCCCGGAGCGGGGTACAGCTCGAAGGGCGCGTACTTATAGACGGCGTTGACGCCGTGGAAGATGACGACGCGCCCGTGGCGGTCGTAGAGGTACGGGCCGCCCGGCGCCCGGATGGGGCCCGAGACCGCCGGCTCGCCGGGATTGACGATCGCCGACCGCAGGGTCGGCAAGACCGTGCCGGCGGAGGCGGATGCGGATGCGGATGCGGATGCCGTCTCCTGCGCCGCCATGGCCGCCGCGAAGACGGTGGCGGCGGCGACCACCAAGAGGACGGGTGCGAGCCAACGGCGAAGTCGACGACGCACGGGCGACAGTCTGGACCCATACCCCCGCAACCTGGCCGCGCCCCTCGGCCCCCCCCAACCGGGCCGGACCACGGTCACGTCAGGCCCGGGTCCACGCGCCCGTGGCCGATGCCGGCGGCACGGTGGTGCACCCCCCGCAGGAGTGGCCCCAGTACCCAGTACCCAGTACCCACCGCCGTGCTTCGCGACCTTCTGGCTCGACCCGTTCGGGATCATGCTCGAGGCCGTGTGCCACCACGACCGCGACCGATCGGAGTCAGGCGACCTCCTCGAGCGCCCTCCCGATGTCGACGTTGCCGGACACGCTGCGCACGCTCAGGTCGACGCGGACGTCACGTCGTGTCGGGGCTGGGGCGTCGTCGAGGTCGATGTCGGAGTGGACCGAGCCCGACATCGTCTCGACGTCCACGTGGAGGTCGACCCCGTGCGCCACGCCCACGCTCACGTCACCCGAGACGGAGCGCACGTGCAGGTCCCCCTCCCCGAGTGCGAGCACCCGCACGTCGCCGGAGACGTTGACGATCCGCGCCCCGTGCATCAGCTCACCCAGGCGGACGCTCCCCGACGCGCCCTTGACCTCCACCCGGCCGGCGGCGGCGCCGACTTCCAGGTCCCCCGAGGCGGTCGAGAAGACGGCGGTGCCGGTCACGCTGGAGCAGCGCAGGTCCCCCGACGCGCTCTGGGCCCGGAGCTCCCCACCGACCGCGCCGAGGGTGACGTTCCCGCTGGCCGTCTTGATCCTGACGCCGGCGGCCACGTCGTCGGTGGCGATGTCGCCGCTGGACGACGTGAGATCCGCCTTGCCGACGGGCCCGGTGATCTCGACGTCCGCCGAGCCCGCCACCACCGTCACGTCGGCTCCCTCGGGGACCTCGACCCGCACCGTCACCGCGTTGCGCCGGACGAAGCGCATGCCGTGCAGGCGGGGGATCTTCACCGCCACGACGTGCCCACCACCGGTGGGGCGGCACTCCACGGTCGCCCGCTCGACGAGCTCGTCGGCCCCCGGCGTGTCCGCCACGAGCGAGACCACGGTCGTGCCCGTGGCGCGGGTGGTGATGGTGATCAGGCCGACCTCGTTCTGCACGTAGAGGCGGACGGGTCCGGGCGTCTCGAATGTCTTCTCCATGGGTGTGTCCTCCTTCAAGTCGAGCCGTAGCCGCGCAGGCGGTTGCCCACGCCGGCGGACCGGCTCCGTTGTGCCGACGTGGCGCGCTCCAGCGTGCGCACGATGAACGCGTTGACCGAGACGCCGTCCGTCGCGGCGCGGTCCTCCACCCTGGACTTGAGACCCTCGCCGAGGCGGAGCGTGATGCGCGCCGAGAGATCCCCGTCGGGCTCGCCCGCGGCGGCCCCGTGCTCGTCGGCCACGTAGGCCAGGTCCACGTCGTCGCCGGCGACCCGGATCTCCACCCGCCCGTCGGGCAGCTCCGCCGACACCTCGGCGGCGACGTCCGACAACAGGTCGAGGATGCGCCCGGGCACGGAGCGGTCGAGGACGGCGGCGATGCGCTCGGCCGCCTCGGCCACCGTGTCGTCTCCGAGGTCCCCCACCGCGACCACATCGGAACGCAGCCCGTCGACCATCAGTGACATCTTCATGATGTCATTGTGACATCATTATGATGTCATGTCAAGAAGCCCTGGTCAGCCCCCTGAGGCGTCCTGCACCCGGGTCTTCCCCGCCGAGATGAACGGCATCATGGCCCGCAGCTCCTGCCCGACCGACTCGATCTGGTGGGCCTTGCCCTGCTCCCGTAGCTCCTCGAAGCGGGGTCGCCCGGCCCTGTTCTCGGCGATCCACTCCTCGGCGAAGGAGCCGTCGCGGATCTCGTCGAGGATCGTCTGCATCTCGGCGCGGACGGCGTCGTTGATGACCCGTGGCCCGCGGGTCAGGTCCCCGTACTCCGCCGTGTCCGAAATGGAGTAGCGCATCCCCGCGATCCCCTGCTCGTACATCAGGTCCACGATCAGCTTCAGCTCGTGCAGGCACTCGAAGTAGGCCGACTCGGGCTGGTAGCCGGCGTTGACCAGCGTCTCGAAGCCCGCCGTCACCAGCGCCGTCAGGCCGCCGCACAGCACGACCTGCTCGCCGAAGAGGTCCGTCTCGGTCTCCTCGTCGAAGGTGGTGTCGAGCACGCCCGCCCGCGTGGCGCCGATGGCGTGGGCGTAGGACAGCGCCAGCTCGCGAGCCTTGCCCGTGGCGTCCTGGTGGACCGCGATCAGCGACGGCACGCCGCCGCCCTCGGTGTACGTCCGGCGCACCAGGTGGCCGGGGCCCTTGGGGGCCACCATGGTGACGTCGACACCGGCCGGCGGCACGATCTGCCCGAAGCGGATGTTGAACCCGTGGGCGAACATCAGGCAGTCGCCGTCGTTGAGGTGCGGGGCCACGAACTCGTCGTAGGCGGCCTTCTGCTCGGTATCGGGCAGCAGAATCATGATCACGTCGGCCTCGGCCGCCGCCTCCGCCAGGGACGTGACGCGCAGCCCGGCCTCCTCGGCCTTGCGCCGGCTGGCGCTCCCCTCGCGCAGCGCGACCCGGACGTCCACCCCCGACTCCATCAGGTTGAGCGCGTGGGCGTGCCCCTGCGATCCGTAGCCGAGGATGGCGACCTTGCGACCGGCGATCAGGCTCGGGTCGGCGTCGGACTCGTAGTACAGCGTGGCCATGGCGTCTGCTCTCTCTCTACTCAGTGGCGATCAAGTTTAGGCAGGGCGACGCGCCCCGTCCTTTGGAGCTCCACGACCGCGTAGTGCTCCAGGAGCCCCTCGAAGTCGTCGATCTTCTCCGGCCTCCCGGCCAGCATCACGGTCATGCGGTCGGCGCCCACGCTGACCACCTCGCCGCCGAACACACCGACGAGCTGTATCACCTGCGAGCGCTCCGTCGGCCCCACCGCCACCGTCACCAGCACCAGCTCACGCTCGACGGCCTCGGCCGGCGACAGCTCGCCGATCGAGACGACGTTGATGAGCTTGTCCAGCTGCATGATCACCTGCTCGAGCGGCGCGGACTCCACGTCCACGACGATGGTGATGCGGCTGAAGTGCTCGTCCTCGTCGGTCGGGGCGACGGCGAGCGAGTAGATGTTGAAGCCCCGGCGGCTGAACAGTCCGGCCACCCGGGCCAGCACGCCCGCCTTGTTCTCAACCAGCACCGAGAGGATGTGGTGACGGGGCGACGCGCCCCTCCCGCCCGGCAGCGACGTCAGCTGGGCCGGCGTCACGAGCCCACCCGCAGGTCGGGGTGCACCACGATGTCGTCGTTGGAGGAGCCCGCCGCCACCATCGGGAACACCTTCTCGAACGCGTCGGTGCGGAAGTCGACCACGACGGGGCGGTCGTCGATGGAGTTGGCCTTCTCAATGGCCGGCCCCACGTCCTCGGGCGTCTCGGCCCGGATGCCGACGCAGCCCATCGCCTCGGCCCACTTCACGTAGTC
>PMPX01000379.1 GCA_003169235.1 Acidimicrobiaceae bacterium
ATGTTGCAGCTGGCCCAGCGCACGCGACCACCGAGCGCGGTCAGCGTCTCGATGAGCACCGCCGTCTGGACGGTCATGTGCAGCGAGCCGGTGACACGTGCGCCGGCCAGGGGTTGGCTGTCGGCGTACTCGGCCCTCATGGCCATGAGGCCGGGCATCTCGTGCTCGGCCAGCTCTATCTCCTTGCGGCCGTAGTCGGCCAGGGACAGGTCGGCCACCCTGTAGGGGAGGGGTGAAGTCATGTTGCTGCTCCTTTGGGTCGGTAGGTGCGTGCGCAGGCGCGCAAAATTGCGGCGGGCCGGACGGCGGAAGCGCAACGCACGTGCTCCGACCTCTGTCGGAGGCCGCGTACCCACCACCAACAATAGCCGCCACGGGCCTCACGAACCGGATGGCTGCACCGCCCGTTCCGCCACCGAGAGGCCGCCGCCACCCGCCGGTCCGGCGGGGTCGATCAAACCTCCTCGCGATACTGAGGTGCCCCAACTCGACGTTGCGTGCCGATGGGCAGCGCTGCTCGGCGGGTCGAATCGCTTGGCCCCCGGGGCAAACCCGTCAGCGTCGGACGCCCGGACTCACGCGCGGAACGCCGACGCCGACGTCACGAGTTCGTGGCGGCCCCACCCTGTTGACTATCAGGGCCAAGAACCTCTCGCGGGTCGACGCAGAAGGGCTGCTGTTCCGGATCACCGCAGGACTTGAGCGCCGCGCGGACGCCTCCGGTGCNNGCGAGCTGAGCCGTCAACAGCAACTGAGCAGCGTGCGGCCTCCCGGGATGCATCGCATATGCAGCCGATCGCGGGGTCGGTCTCATGAGGCGGCAGGTGCAGACTCCTCCCGTTTCCCTCCTGCGGGTCACTGTGGACCCCGCCTTCCGCGGCGACGGTACTCTTCATGGCTATTACAGATGGCCTGAGCCCCCGTAGCTCAGGGGATAGAGCATCGGTTTCCTAAACCGTGTGCGAAGGTTCGAATCCTTCCGGGGGCGCCAGAAAAAGACCAGCTCAGANNCAGATGGACCTCGCCGAGCTTCTGGAGATGCCCGGGATCAGGGAGGAGCGCATCCTGCGCTCGAACGTCGGTTTCATGGCTCTGCATGGCGGATCGCAAGACCGCGGCACCGACCAGATCGCCAGAAGGGCGGCCGAAGAAGCTGGAGCGTCCTACTACGCCATCGTCCAACCTTCCGGGCTGCGGGTCCACCTCACCTCACGGTTGCACGATCCCGACGACTCGGCGCATCTCCGGTCTTTTTTGGAGCACGTGGACGTTGCCATCTCAGTGCACGGGTTCGGGCGCGATGGGTTTGCCCTCTGGCTGGATCCCCAGCGGGGTGTGGTCATCGAACCGTACGGGCCTGCAATGCGGGGGAGACAGAGGGGGCCATTGCGGGGGATCATCGTGGGAGGTTTGAACGTGCAGCTCGTGGACGCGGCGCGCGCTATCTTCCGGGAGCGCTTTGCCGGCTACCACGTCGCCGACGAGCGGGTGCGGCTCGGGTTTCATCCCGACAACCCGGTCAACCTTCCTTCGGCCCATGGCGTCCAGGTCGAGCTGCCGCCGGGTCTACGCGGGATCGGCGACTTCGGCGAGTTCTTGGTTTCCCGGCAGGAACCACTTGTCAGCGAGGTGGTGGCTGCGCTGGTCGAACTGGCGACACGTGCCACCGAGTTGTTGCGCACGACGTAGGTGTCGCCCATAGAGCTTGTGCACCGAACCAGTGGCCCGTCCTGAAGGCGCAGGCGACTCCTCATCTCGATCTCGCGTCGTGGTCACTCTCGGTCCAGGGCGTCGTGGCACGCACCACGACCTGGACATGGCGAGAGATCCAGGAATCTTCAAATCCTCCCCCCGCCTCGAGCGACCAACTTGAATGCGTCCATCACCGCGTCCCGGGAGCATCCAGGCGCCGATCCGAGGTACCGCGTCAATTCCTCGTCGCTCAGATGGTGCGCCTCGCGAAGTCCGGCGATCAACATTGCGAGGTAGCCCGCTGACGGAGCTCCCGGGGTCACCTCAGTCATGGACCACGGCGCAGTGAAGGTCACGACCGGCATGTCGTTGAGGCGCTCAGTGCAAAGAAGGTTCTCGTATCGCCCGGATCCAATCTGCCGAGAGAAGCCAGGGACCAAATTCCGCTCATCGACCTCGATAGATGACGACGACCGACCGTTCTCCTGGGCAACCACGTCCTCAAACTGGTCCCACCCGATGAGATATGCCCGGGCAAAACCGACCACCCCGTCGACGCGCTTCGTGTCGATGAAGGCGGGACTGCCGCCCCAGACCCGCGACTCGCCGGAGAAGTACAGCTGGTACGGGATCTTCAGGGCGACCACGTCAAGCGGCAGCGATTTGTCGCGGGCCCCCACGTAGGTTCGTGTCGCCCCGCTGGGGCGTCCACCTGCGAGGTAGTAGGCGAAACGTTCTGCACTGAGGTTGGAGCCGTACGAGGCATACCAAATGAGTCGGCGTTCCATCACGAACATTTTGGCGGATTCCGCCCGAGCGGGTTTGGGAATCCCTTGGGAATCAAACGATTGCTCGTGGTGGTTTCGGTTGCAGCGCGCTCCGCCAACCTCGCCGGCACGGAAAACGAAACAGCGATCCCGGCAGGCGGCCGCAAAGCGGCCGACTTCAGCTCACTTCTTCTTCTTGCTCTTGGAGTGCTTGGGAGCCTTGAAGGTGACCTGGACTGCCGTCCCATCTGCGGTGGTATTGCCCACGCCGACCACGCAGGTCAGATGGCCCGTTGTCCCGCAGGCGCCATCGCCGACGACGCCAGTCACCAACTTGATCTTGGTGGAGAACGTTCCGGCCTGAGTCGGGGTCACCGACTGGACTGCGCCGATGTTGCAGTGTCCCGTATCGGTGGAGGTCAACGCTCCCGTCACAGCCGAGGTGCACTCAGCCATGAAGTACGTGTTCACCGCACCGGCGGTGGCGTAGGGGAAGCCCGACCCGGTCACGGTGACCGTTTCGCCATTGACCAGCCCGGTGTCGGGCGTGACCTTGATCGAATAGCCGGGATTGGCTCCGGCTGGAAGCGCAAGCGCCGAGAGGGATAAGGCGACTGCACCGCCAAGGAGCATTGAGGCAATCCGTCGACGTCGCATCATTTTGACCTCCAGCAGAGCGTGGTTGCCGAATTCCGTACACTCTACTCGGCCCGCTCACGAAGCCCTCGAACTCTGCCAACCCCGCCCGGTGGAGTTTGCCCTTGTCAAGACCCTGTCAAGTTCAGGGGTCCTCGTGCCCTGATCCCGGACCGGGGCGGGCACGACCATTCCAGGCTCTCGACCTCTTGCTCGGTGATGAAGAGGGCGAGGGTGGGCGCTGCATGAGATCGGACCATCCAGCGAAGGTGACACAGGGGACCCTGCCGTCTATTCTTCGTATTTCCGGTCTCTTTGATCGAGAATCTATGGGAGCCGTGTGTCGGCTCCGTCAAGTGCGGCGGTGAGGTCGGCGAGGAGATCGCGGAGGGTCTCGAGACCGACGGACAGGCGGATCAACCCCGGGTCGACGGCGAGCGGTGAGTCCGCCGCCGATGCGTGGGTCATTCGGTGGGGGTGCTCAATCAGCGACTCGACTGCCCCGAGGGATTCGGCCAACGTGAAAAGCGAAGACGAGCGGGCGACCTCGAGGGCGGCTGGTTCGCCTCCGACGAGGACGAACGACACCATTCCGCCGTAGCCGGTCATCTGGTGGCGTGCGACCTGATGGCCCGGGTGGTCCGGCAGGCCCGGATAGAGGACCGAGGCGACTGCGGGGTGTCCGGAAAGGAGCTCGGCCACGGCGGCCGCGTTGGTGCAGTGGCGATCCATGCGCAGGGCCAGCGTCTTGACCCCCCTGAGCACCAGATAGCAGTCCATCGGTCCCGGAACGCCCCCCGCTGCGTTCTGGACGAACCGGATCCGGGTTGCCACTTCGTCATCGTCGGTTGCCACGAAGCCTCCGACGACATCGCTGTGACCGCCCAGGTACTTCGTCGAAGAGTGAACAACCACGTCCGCTCCCCAATGCAGCGGCTGCTGCAGGTAGGGCGACGCGAATGTGTTGTCCACGACGACGAGTGCTCCCCGTTCGTGTGCGAAGGCGGCCACCGCCTCGATGTCGATGATCGACAGGAGGGGATTCGACGGCGTTTCTATCCACACCATCCTGGTCCGGTCCTGCCAGACCTCACGGATTCGGTCCAGGGATGTGAGATCGGCCGGTGTGTATCCGAGCCCGGCCGGCAACCACACCTTGTCGAAGAGCCGATACGTGCCCCCGTACGCGTCGTTCGGGATGATGGCGTGATCGCCCTGGCGCAGTAGTCGCAGTACGGCGTCCTCCGCGGCCAGTCCGCTCGCGAAGGCCACGCCATGCGCCGCCTGCTCCAGGGAGGCAAGGCACGTTTCGAGTGCAGTGCGCGTGGGGTTGCCGCTCCGGGAGTACTCGTATTCATGGTGCTCGCCTACTGACTCTTGGGCGAAAGTCGTCGCGAACGACACGGGCGGGACCACCGCCCCGGTGGCCGGATCCGGCGGTTGGCCGGCGTGGATGGCCCTGGTCTCGAATCCGGCGTGTTCGGCGTCGGGGAGCCGGGCTCTGCTCATCTGGCTGCCCCGGACAGGAAGTCCAACAGGTCGCTGCGGGTGACGATGCCCGTGGGATGGCCGCCGTCGACGACGAGAACCGCGCTGTTCTCGGCGAGGCGGCTCGCGGCCACCTCCACGGCTTCGCCGGTGCCGACCATAGGCAGCGGTGGCGTCATGACTGTGTCGACCCGAGCGTCAAAGGACTCGGGCGTGCTCACGAGCCGGACGAGGAGGTCGTGTTCGGTCACGGTGCCCACCACCTCTGCCAGAGCCAGCGGTGGCTCGGCCTTGACCACTGGCACCTGCGATACGCCGTATTCGCGAAGGATCGATATGGCCTGCCGCACCGTCTCGTCCGGATGGACGTGGACCAGAGGCGGGATCGACGGGGTGCCGTGGCGGTGCTTGTGTGCGAGCAGTTCGCTGACTGTGTCCGCGGCCGACCCACCGGATCGGAGGAACCCGTGATCGGCCATCCAGCTGTCGTCGTAGAGCTTGGAGAGGTAGCCCCTGCCGGAGTCCGGGATGATCACGACGATGACCGCGTGGTGGCCGGCCTTCTGTCCGACCTGCAGGGCGGCCCAGATGGCGGTGCCGGAAGAGCCGCCGACGAGGATCCCCTCTTCGCGAGTGACCCGGCGCGCTGTCAGGAAGCTGTCACGGTCAGAGACCATGATGACCTCGTCGGCGATCTCGCGATCGTAGGCGTCGGGCCAGAAGTCCTCGCCGATGCCCTCCACCAGGTAGGGGCGGCCGCTGCCGCCCGAGTAAACCGATCCCTCGGGGTCGGCACCGATGATTCGGATGGCGGGGTTCTGGGCCTTCAGGTAGCGGCCGATGCCGGAGATGGTTCCTCCGGTCCCGATGCTGGCGATCAGGTGGGTGATGCGGCCTGCGGTCTGCTGCCAGATCTCCGGTCCGGTGCCCTCGTAGTGGGCCCGCGGGTTGGCCGGATTGGCGTATTGGTAGAGGAAGGTCCGCTCGGGATGCTCCGCGGCCAGCGCTCGGGCCCGGCGGACGGCGCCGTTCGACCCCTCGGCGCCGGGCGACTCGATGATCTCGGCCCCCCAGGACTCGAGCAGTTGACGGCGCTCGATGGAGACGTTGGTGGCCAGGACCACCTTGAGCCGGTAGCCCTTGAGCTTGCAGACCAGAGCCAGGCCGATGCCGGTGTTGCCCGAGGACGGCTCGATCAGGGTGGCGCCGGGGGTGAGCGTGCCGTCCGCCTCCGCCGCCTCGATCATGGCCAGGGCGATGCGGTCCT
>PMPX01000056.1 GCA_003169235.1 Acidimicrobiaceae bacterium
GACACGGCCAACGGCATGGGCGGGCTGGTGGTGCCGATCGTCTTCGCCCGCCTGCCCTTCTCGGTCGAGATCCTCTTCCCCGAGCTCGACGGCACCTTCCCGAACCACCCGGCCGACCCCATTCAGCCCGAGAACCTGGTCGCGCTCAAGCAGGCCGTCCTGGAGCAGGGCGCCGACGTCGGGCTCGCCTTCGACGGCGACGCCGACCGGGTCTTCCTCGTCGACGAGAAGGCGGAGCCGGTCTCGGGCTCCCTCACCACCGCCCTGGTGGCCGCTTCCATGCTGACCAAGCACCCGGGCGAGACGGTCCTCTACAACCTGATCTGTTCCCACGTGGTGCCCGAGGTGGTGACCGAGATGGGCGGCACGGCGGTGCGGACCCAGGTCGGGCACTCCATCATCAAGAAGGTGATGGCCGAGACGGGGGCCGTCTTCGGCGGCGAGCACTCGGGGCACTACTACTACCGCGACAACTTCCGGGCGGACTCGGGCATCATCACGGCGCTCCTCGTCCTGGAGTTGCTGAGCCAGAGCGACCAGCCCCTGTCCGCCCTGCTCCAGCCCTTCAAGCGCTACGCCGACTCCGGCGAGATCAACACCGAGGTGGTGAGCCCGGCGGCGACCGTCGCCGCCATCGCGGAAGCCGAGCGCGCCGCCGGGGCGTCGATCGACCGGCTGGACGGGCTGACCGTCGAGCACGCCGACTGGTGGTACAACGTCCGGCCCTCCAACACCGAGCCACTCCTCCGCCTGAACGTCGAGGCGAGGACGCCCGAGCTCTGTGCGGCGCACGTCGCCGAGGTGCAGAAGCTGATTGCCGCCAACGCCGGCCTCGCCGCCGATCCGACGTGAGGCCAGTGCCGACCCAAACCGAGACAGTGCCGACCAAACTGAGGAGCCCCCATGAGCCTTGACCCACTCCTGCTCGACGTCCTCGCCTGCCCAGTCGACAAGGGCCCACTGCTGTGGTTCGAGGACGAGGACGTGCTCTACAACCCGCGGCTGAAGAAGAGCTACGCCGTGGTCGACGGCGTGCCCGTGCTGCTGGCGGACGAGGCGGTCGACGTCGGTGACGCCGAGCACGAGCGGCTGATCGCCAAGGCCGAGCGGGAGAAGGTGCGGGCCACCGGGCCGGCCGAGGGGTGACCGAGGGGTGACCGACGGGCGGTACCTCGACACGCTCGGGATGTGGGAGGCCGCCGCCGCCCTGCCCGAGCAGCTGACCGCCGCACTCGAGACTTCGCGGCGCGCCTTCGGGGGAGACGCCCTGCCCCCCGGTGAGGCCGTGCGTGCCGTGGCCGCCTTCGGCGAGGGCACGGCGGCGACCGCCTGCCACGCGGCTGCCGCCCTGGCGGCACCGCACCTGCGCCTGCCGTTCTGGGTCGGCGACGGCGCCACGGTGCCGGCGTTCGTCGACGAGCACACGCTCGTGTTCGCGGTGTCGTGCGCGGAGGGCACCGACGCCGTGGGAGCGGCGCAGGAGGCCGTGGCGCGCCGGGCACGGGTGGTGGCCGTCGGGAGCGACGGCGAGCTGGCCGCCGTGGCCGCCACCGCGGGGCTCCCGTGGTGCCCGGTGACGCCGGGCGGCCCGCTGGCGCGCAGCGCGCTCGGGGGCGCCACGGTGCCGCTGCTGTCCGCCCTCGCCGGGGCCGCCCTCGCCCCCGACCCCACCGCCTCGGTGCACGCGGCCGCCGCCGCGCTGGGCCGCCGGCGTGACGCCTGGCTGGCGCCGGGTGGCCCGGCCGAGGAGCTGGCCCGCCGCATCGGGCGCACCATCCCCCTGGTCTACGGCGCCGACGGCGTGGGCGCCGTCGCGGCCCACTGGTGGAAGGCGCAGGTGAACCTCAACGCCAAGGCGCCGTCGTTCGCGGCGGCGCTGCCGGGGCTGTCCTACGACGAGCTGGCCGGCTGGGGCCAGGGGGGCGACGTCACGCGCCAGACGATGTCGCTGGTGCTGCTGCGCCACGGAGGCGAAGGCCCGCCCGCCGCCGCCCTGTTCGAGGAGGTGCGCGCCGCCACCGACGAGGTGATGGCCGACGTGTTCGAGGTCGAGGGCGAGGGGGACGACGACCTCGGCCGCTTCTTCGACCTGGCGCTGCTCGGCGAGCTCGTGTCCCTCCACCTGGCCGGCCGTGAGGGGGGCGACCCGGGCCCGGTGCCCGCGGTCGACGACGTGCACCTCCCGGGAGGGGTCGGGCGCTCCTAGTTCAGGCGTTCCACGATCATCGCCATGCCCTGACCGCCACCGACGCACATCGACTCGAGGCCGAACGTCTTGCCCGAGTCCTCCAGGCCGTTGAGCAGCGTGGTCATGATGCGCGCCCCGGTCTGTCCGAAGGGGTGACCGAGGGCGATCGCCCCGCCGTTGACGTTCAGCTTGTCCCAGGAGATCCCGAGGTGCTTGGCCGACGGGATCACCTGTGCCGCGAAGGCCTCGTTGATCTCCACCAGGTCGATGTCGTCAATGGTCAGGTTGGCCCGCGCCAGGGTCTGCCGGCAGGCGTCCACCGGTCCGAGCCCCATGATCTCGGGGTTGAGCCCGGACACGCCGCTCGCCACGATGCGGGCCAGCGGGGTGATGCCGAGCGCCTTCGCCCTGGTGTCGCTCATGACGATGACGGCGGCCGCGCCGTCGTTGAGCGGGCACGCGTTCCCCGCCGTCACGGTCCCGCCCTCGCGGAAGACGGGCTGGAGGTTGGACAGTCCCTCGAGCGTCGTGTTCGCCCGGGGCCCGTCGTCCTTGGTCACCACCGTGCCGTCGGCCAGGGTCACCGGGATGATCTCCCGCTCGAAGAACCCGTTCTGCTGCGACGCCACGGCCCTCGTCTGCGACAGGAGTGCGAACTCGTCCATCTCCAGGCGGCCGACGTTCTCGTACTCGGCCACGTTCTCGGCGGTCTGGCCCATGGCGATGTAGACGTCGGACAGCCCGGCCGGCGGGCTCCACGGCTCGGTCACCGCGGGTGTGCGGAGCTTGGTCCGCTCCTCGGCCTCGGCGAACTCGGGATTGTGCGGCCCGGTGTCGGAGGCGCCGTGCAGGTAGCGGCTCACCGTCTCGACCCCGGCGGCGATGAAGACGTCGCCCTCACCGGCGCGGATGGCGTGGGCCGCCATCCGGATCGTCTGCAGTGAGGACGAGCAGTAGCGGTTGACCGTCACGCCGGGCACGTTGTCCAGCCCGGCCAGGATGGCGGCGACGCGCGCCACGTTGTAGCCGGCCTCGCCCGCCGGCTGCCCGCAGCCCAGGATCACGTCCTCCACCTCGGCCGGGTCGAGCTGGGGCACCTTGTCGAGCACGGCCCGCAGCACGAGGGCACTCAGGTCGTCGGGCCGGCACTCGACGAGCGAGCCCTTGTTGGCCCGCCCGATCGGGGTGCGACCGGTGGCGACGATGACGGCTTCAGGCATGGTGACGGCTCCTCGGTTCGATCCGGCACCCGGGGATTCCGCCCCAGGGCGGATTGCAGGTTACTTGGCGGTAGGGAGGGGTCCGCCGAGCCGTCATTGGCCGCTCTCCCGGGGCGGACTGTAACGTGTTCTCGCGCGCCGAGCCCGAAGGGTCGGGACGGCGACGACGTGGCGTTGACGTGGGCCGATGCGGCCCCGCCACCCGGGAGGGACACGATGGAGATTGCCTTGACCGAGGAGCAGCAGGCGCTGAAAAGCGAGCTGCGCGCCTACTACGAGAACCTGCTGACCCCGGAGGTCGAGCAGGACCTGGCCCTGGCCGGCGGCGTCGGCCCCGCGGTGCGCCGGGTCGTCGAGCAGATGGGGCGCGACGGCTGGCTCGGCATCGGCTGGCCGGAGGAGTGGGGTGGGCAGGGCCGCTCCGCCATTGAGCAGTTCATCTTCTTCGACGAGTCGATGCGCAGCGGGGCGCCGGTCCCCATGCTGACCATCAACACGGTCGGGCCCACGATCATGAACTTCGGCACGCAGGAGCAGAAGGAGTTCTTCCTCCCCAAGATCCTGGCCGGAAAGATCTCCTTCTGCATCGGCTACACCGAGCCGAACTCGGGGACGGACCTCGCATCGTTGACCACCCGGGCGGTGCGCGACGGCGACGAGTACGTGATCAACGGCTCCAAGATCTTCACCAGCCTGGCCGGCGACGCCGACTACATCTGGCTGGCCACGCGGACCGATCCCAACGTCGCCAAGCACAAGGGAATCTCCATGTTCGTCGTGCCGATGGACACCCCCGGCATCCGCGTCGTCCCCATGAAGCTCCTCGGGGACCACAACATCAACTACACGTTCTACGAGGACGTGCGCGTGCCGGCCTCCACCCTCGTCGGTGGCGAGAACCAGGGTTGGAGCCTCATCACGAACCAGTTGAACCACGAGCGTGTCACCCTGTGCTCGCCCGGAATCATCGAGCGCGTGCTGACCGACGTGCGGGCCTGGGCGCAGGCGACGAAGCTCCCGGACGGACGGCGGGTCATCGACCAGGAGTGGGTGCAGGAGCACTTCGCCCGCGTCCACGCCGAGCTCGAGTTCCTCCGCCTCATCAACTGGAAGGTGGCCTGGCAGGCCACGCAGGGCCACCTCGATGTGGCCGACGCCTCGAGCATCAAGGTCTTCGGCACCGAGTTCTACCTGCGTGCCTTCCGGCTCCTTATGGAGATCCTCGGGCAGGCGGGCTACCTGACGCGCGGCTCACCGGCCGCCGTGGTCGCCGGGCGGCTCGAGATGTACGCCCGCTCCATGATCATCCTCACGTTCGGGGGCGGGACCAACGAGATCCAGCGGGACCTCATCGCCATCTTCGGCCTCGGCATGCCGCGCTCGCTGCGCTGAGCCCCGAATCGACCCAGGAGAGCCCCATGGACTTCAACTACAGCGAAGAGCAAGAAGCCGTCCGCCAGTTGGCGGCCCAGATCTGCGGTGATCGGTCGACCCACGAGCGACTCAAGCAGGTGGAGGCGGAGGCCGGCGACGAGGGGCCGATCGATCGCGACCTGTGGCGGGAGCTGGCGGGCGCGGGCCTGCTCGGCATCCACCTGGACGAGGACTTCGGTGGTGCCGGGCTGGACTTCGTGGCGGCCTGCCTGGTGGTCGAGGCGGTGGGCCGGACTGCCGCCTACGTGCCCGTGGTCGAGACCATGGTCTATGGCGCCCTGCCCATCGCCCGCTTCGGCACCGACGCGCAGCGCAAGACCTGGCTCACCGGCGTGGCGAGCGGCGACACCATCCTCACGGCGGCCATGGCGGAGCTCGTGGGCGAGGTCATCCTGCCGGGCGGCGCCGAGCCGGCCACCACGGCGACGGCGCAGGCGGACGGCTCGTGGCTGCTCACCGGCACCAAGGCGTGTGTCCCGGCGGCCCTGGTCGCCGACGCCATGCTCGTGCCGGCGACGTGCCAGGCCGCGGACGGCGCCGTGACGGGGGTGGGCGTCTTCATCGTCGACACCGCGGCCGAGGGGCTCAGCCTGACGCCGCAGACCACGACGACGGGGCGCCCCGAGGCCGTCGCGGAGCTCGCCGGCGTCCATGTCGGGGCCGACCGGCTCCTCGGCGACGGCGCCGACGGCGCCGAGGTGATCACCGCCATCACCGAGTACGCGACGACCGCGCTGTGCGTGCAGGAGGCCGGGGTGTGCGCATCGGCCCTGGAGCTCACCGCCGAGTACACCAAGACGCGCGTGCAGTTCGACAAGCCCATCGCGACCTTCCAGGCCGTCGGGCAGCGCGCCGCGGATGCCTACGTCGACACCGAGGCGATCCGGCTCACGGCGTGGCAGGCGGCCTCGCGCCTGGCGTCGGGGCTCCCGGCGGCCTCCGAGGTGGCCGTCGCCAAGTACTGGGCGGCCGAGGGCGGCCAGCGCGTGGTGCACGCGGCCTCCCACCTCCACGGTGGGGTGGGCGTCGACCGCGACTACCCGCTGCACCGCTACTTCCTGCTGACGCGCCAGATCGAGCTCACGCTGGGCGGGGCGAACGAGAGCCTGCGCCGCCTCGGGCGGATGCTGGCCGACGACCCCGTCTGACCTCCCGTCGGGCTACGGAGCGGCGTTGGAGAGGCCGAGCCCGTAGCCGGCGAGGAACACGCCCGCCTCCTTGTGGCGCGGGTACGCGCCGGCCAGGCGATGGAACGCGGGGGAGTGGTCCGGGTGCGTGAGGTGGGCCACCTCGTGGACCAGCACCGAGTCGAGCACCCACCCGGGCACGAGACGCAGACGGTGTGAGACGCGGATCTCACCCGAGTAGTAGGAGCACGAGCCCCAGCGGGCGCTCTGGTTGGTGACCCAGCGGACCGATGCCGGGCGGGCGCCGACCAGGTAGCGATCGCTGAGCTCGATCGCCCGGGCCAGGAGCTCGTCGTCACCGAGGCACGACTGCAGGCGGTGGCGGGTGAGCAGCCGCTCGACCAACCAGTCGACGGTCTTCTGGCGCGATGCTCGGTCGAGGTGGGCGGGCACGGACACCACGATGCGCCCGCCGACCCACTTGGCCTCCGACGTCTTCTTGCGGCGCTTGCTGATGCGGACCTCGACCTCGGGTGCCGTCGCGGCCGCCGCGGCCGGCGCGGGCTCTGCTGGCGGTGGAGGCGGTGGCAGGGGGAGCACCTCGGTCGCCGTCGGCTCGTGGGGCGCGGGCGCAGGTTGGGGAGCGGCCTCGGACCCGAGGAGGTCGGAG
>PMPX01000320.1 GCA_003169235.1 Acidimicrobiaceae bacterium
CACTTCCACCAGGTCCTCTTCGGGACGGCGGTGTTCGCCGGCTTCGGCGGCGTCTACTACTGGTACCCCAAGCACTAGACGTGTCGCTTCCGAGACGGGGAGCGGGTGCGAGGGTGACCCCGGGCCATGTGCACTCCGTCGCACCGCTCCGACCAGCACCGACGGAAGCCGGTAGCCACGCCGGGGACCCGATGCGATAATCGATTTTGTGCCGATGGAGGGCCACTTCTACGGGGAACGAGTGTGGTTCCACGACACCCGGAGTCCGGTTCGGAGGATGGGGCTCTCGGCGCACCCGGTCGACTCCACCATGGTGCTCTCACTGTGGCAGGGCGACGTCTGCACGGGCACGTTCCGGTTGCCCGCCGGTGAGGCGGCGCGGCTCATCTCGGCGCTGGCGTTCGGCATGACCGAGACCATCCCGGGTCGAGGCCCCGGCCCCGACCCGGGCGCCGGGTCGAAGCGGGATCGCCGGTCCTGGTCGGCAGTGGCTCGCCGCCTGTTCGCCCGGTCGCCGGTGAGGACCAGCCCGCATCTTCGGCTCCTCGAGTAGGGCCACCGCAGGCCACCGGTGCCGACGACGGCCCGGCGTGAGCTGCGGCGGGGGCGCCATCCCCGTTGATCAGGGCCGAAAGCCCCTAGCTTGGGGTCGAGAGCCATGTTCAGACTTCGAAAGCTCTGAAGTGCATGTTCGGCCCGAAAGCGAGGAACGATGATTGACATGACGAACGCGTCGGCTGCGGGGCCGTCGGCCTGGGCGCGCGACCTTCATGCCCACCTGACGACGCACGTGGAGATTGAGCGCGGGATGCTCGAGGAGTACCGCTCGGCCGCCGAGGAGAGCTCGTCGAAGGCCTTCGGGTACCTCGTCAACCTCTTGATCGAGGACGAGATCCGCCACCACCGGATCCTGATGCAGCTCGCCGACTCTCTGGAGACCATGTCGCTTCGACCCCGGGAGGAGCCCGAGGTCCCCTATCTCGACTTCAACCGCGGCGACACCCAGGCCGTCCTGGACCTCACGGAGAAGCTGCTCCAGAAGGAGCAGCAGGACACGGTCGAGTTGAAGCGCATTCAGCGTGAGCTGCGCGACGTGAAGGACACGAGCATCTGGGGTCTTCTGGTCGAACTCATGGAACGTGACACCCAGAAGCACATCGCGATCCTCAAGTTCGTCAAGAAGCACACCAGGCGCCGGTAACGCCGGGCCGGGCGGCGTGCGGCTCGTCTGCGCCCGCCGCCGGAGAACGCCGCTACAGGTCGGCGACCGTGCAGCCCTCGGTCGCGTTGCCGCAGTGCGGCTCGGCCAGATCGAGCGCGGCCGGGAGCGTCTCGCCACGGAACAGCCCCGCCGCCGGCGTGGTGCTCGACAGCGCGTCGGCCGCCAGCACCATGGCGGCGAACGTGTAGGTGGTCCGCTCGTGCTTGGGGAAGGTCTCCTCGTCCGGGTAGACCATCCCGGTCCAGTACGACCCGTCGGGCAGCCGCAGGTTCTGCCCGGCCGTGAACAGGTCCAGGGCCGGCCCGTGCATCCCGAGCGCGTCGAGCGTCAGCACGCACTCCGCCGTCTCCGCCGCGGTGACCCAGTCGCCCGTGGAGACGCAGCGCACCCCGAGTCCCTCCATGACGAAGGTCGACCATCCCTCGGCGAGGCGGAGCCGTCCCGCCTCGCCCTCCAGCGCGCCGGACAACATCGGGTAGTACCAGTCCATGGCGAACTCCACCTTGGGCGCGAAGGCGCCGGGGTGGTGCGCCACGGCATGGCCCAGTCGCCCCGCGGCGAGCTCCCAGTCCGGGCGGTCCTTGGCCAGGCACTCCGCGATGGCCACCGCACAGCGCATGGAGTGGTAGATCGACGACGACCCGGTGAGCAGCGCGTACCCCTCGGGCCGGCCGGACGAGTCCAGCGACCACAGGACGGATCCATCCGGCTGCTGCCAGCGCAGGATGAAGTCGATGCCCTTCTCGATCGTCGGCCACAGCTCGCCCAGGAACTCCACGTCCCCGGTGATCAGGTGGTGGTGCCAGGCACCGGCGGCGAGATAGGCGCAGACGTTGGTGTCGAGGCGGGGGTCCTTGACCGCGTCGCCCTGGTAGTAGTTGAACCAGCTGCCGTCGGAGTGCTGGCGACCCGCCAGCCAACGGTAGGCGTCGACCGCCTGGTCCACGAGGCCGCACACGGTGAGCGCCATGGCGGCTTCGACGTGGTTCCACGGGTCGCAGTGGCCGCCGACGAACCACGGGATCATCCCGTCGTGGCGCTGGACCTCCGCGATGGCGTGGCCGGTGGCCAGCACGTCGGAGCTCGTGAGGATGCCCGGCACCTCGGGGATCGTGTTCTTGGTGAAGCGGATCTCTTCGGTCGTCATGCCGCAGCCCCTTGGGTCGGAGTGGTGGGCCCGCGCCGCCCGGGGACGCCGCGGGGCAGGTTGGGCCGGGCGTCGGGCAGTCCCGACAGCGCGGCATCGGGTTTGGTGAGGTAGAGCACCAGGCTCTTGCCGATGAGCGGGCTGAGCACCCGGTCGGCCGTGCGGGTCAGGAACGGTGCCTTGACGATGTCCCAGACCAGCACCTTGTGGTACGCCTCCACGGCCGGATGCGTGTCGTTGGAGGGCCCGACCAGGCAACGCAGCCACCAGTACGGAGAGTGCAGCCCGTGCGCATGGTGGTAGCCGGTCGGCACGAGCCCGGCACTCCCGAGTCGCCGCTCGAGCGTCGAGCGCCGGTAGATGCGGACGTGACCACCGGGAGTGTCGTGGTACTCGTCCGAGAGCGCCCAGTTGACGGCCTCGGGGCCGCAGCGTGGCACCGTCACCGCCATGGCGCCACCGGGGCGCAGGACCCGGGCCAGCTCGCGCATGGCGGCGGTGTCGTCGGGGATGTGCTCGAGCACCTCCGACGCGATGACGCGGTCGAACGTGCCGTCGGCGAAGGGAAGCGCCAGCGCGTCACCCTGGACCGCGGTCGCGGGATGGTCCGCGGCGAGCTCGCCCGCCTCCATCATGGCGCCCAGCGTGGCGCGCACCTGGGCCACCTCTTCGGGGCCCGCGTCGAGCGCGACCACCGAGGCGCCACGGCGGGCCGCCTCGAAGGCGTGGCGCCCGAACCCGCAGCCGAGGTCGAGCACCAGGTCCCCCGGGCCGACCCCGAGGCGGTCGTAGTCGACGGTCAGCATCAGGCCGCTCCTGGCTCGAGCACGTCCCCCACGCTCCCCACCGGAGCCGGCGGCGCACCGGGGAGGGATCGTCCTTCGATCACCGCCTGGTAGCAGGCGGCCGTGCCGGCCGCAGTCACCTGCCAGGTGAAGCGGCTCACGACGCGCTCGCGGCCGGCGGCCCCGAGCCGGGCCCGGAGTGCGGGGTCGTCGAGCAGGCGTGCGATGGCCCCGGCGAGCGCGCCGGGGTCGTCGGGCGGGACGAGCAGCCCGGTCTCCCCGTCGGTGCCCACGACCTCGGGGAGGGCACCCCCGGTCGTCGCCACCACGGCGACGCCGCACGACATCGCCTCGATCGCCGGCAGCGAGAATCCCTCGTAGAGCGACGGCACCACCGCCACCTGGGCCTCGCCGTAGAGGTGGGCGAGCGCGTCGTCGCTGATGCCACTGACGCAGCGCACGGCGTCGGACAGCCCGAGGCGGGCGATGGCCCGGTCGACCCGCCCGCCCTCGGTGGGCCGGCCGATCACGGTCAGCTCGACCTCGCGCTCGGTGCGCAGCTTGGCCACCGCCTCGAGGAGCGGCACCAGGCCCTTCATGGGGACGTCGCTGCTCGAGGTGACCATGATGCGACCCGGCACGGGCGTCACGTCGTCGAACGGCCTGAACACGGTGTGATCCACCCCCACCGGGACGACGGTCATCCGTTCGGGGGCGACCTCCATCTGCGCCGCGATGTCCTGGCGGGAGTTCTCCGACACCGTCACCACCGCGGGCAGGGCCCGGGCCACCCGCACCTGCATGCCGAGGAAGCCGAACCAGCGGCGGGTGGTGATGCGCTGCCAGGGGTTGGTCGTGTGGGAGAGCGCCAGCTGGCGGTCCACCGTGATGGGATGGTGCAGCGTGGTGAGCAGGGGCCACCCGTCCTCGACCATGCCGAGCATGCCCGTGCCGAGGCACTGGTTGTCGTGCACGACGTCGAAGTCGTCACGGCGCCCGGCCAGGAGCTGGCGGGCCCGCAGCGAGTAGGCCAGCGGCTCACCGAAGCCGGCGGTGCACATGATGGCGAACTCCATCCAGTCCTGGCGCGACGAGAACTCCCGCCGGTGCGGGATCCGGAAGGGGTCCGGGTGCCGGTAGAGGTCGAGGCCGGGCACGGGCGTGAAGCCGACACCGGGGTCGAGCTCGGGCCACGGCGGACCCGCGAAGACCTCGACGGAGTGGCCCAGGGCGACCAGCTCCCTGGTCAGGTGGCGGGTGTAGACCCCCTGGCCGCCACAGCGCGGGTTCCCCCGGTAGATGAGGAAGGCGACGCGCAGGCCCCCCGGTCGGGGTGGGGCGGCGGGGACCGGGGCGGGCACCTCAATGTGGCGCGAGCGCTCCCAGGACTCCTTGGTCTCGATCCACTTCTGGCGGGGCGTTTTAGGCAATGGATGTCCCGACGCGCTCCACCATGGCCGCCTAGCCTCCCCGAACCCCCTGGTCCGGCGCAAACGGCGCCCCCGAGGGTACCCGGCGGCACGGCCGCTCAGCCGACGCCGAACCAGCTCAGGACGGTCAGGAGCACGTAGACGGACGCCACGATGGCGACCGAGACGATGCTCAGGCCGCCGAGCCAGCGGGCGAAGGTGCCGTTGGCGGCGGAGCCGAGCAACGATCGCCGGTTGGCCAGGATCAGGATCAGGATCAGCGTCACCGGGGTGATGACCCCTTCGAGGACCTGGGTGTTCAGGATCAGGGTGATCAGGTTCCCCGGCACCAGCACGACCGCGGCCCCCACCAGGATCTGGAAGGTGAAGATCCCGAGGAAGACCGGGGCCTGACGGAAGCTCGACGAGACGGAGCGCTCGACCCCGATCGCCTCGGCCACGGCGTACGAGGTCGACAGGGGGACGACCGCGGCCGCCAGGGCGGAGGCGCCGAGCAGGCCGAGCCCGAACAGCGTCGTGGCGAATGCGCCGGCCACCGGCTTCAGCCCCTCGGCCGCGGTCGTGGCCGAGGTCAGGGGCCCGCTGCCACCGATGGTGGCGCCGGTCGCGACGATGATCGACATGGCGACGAAGGCGGCCAGGATGGCGCCCGTGATCGCGTCGACGCGCTGGAAGCGGTACTCCGCCGGCTTCACGCCCTTGTCGACCACCGCGCCGGCCTCGTAGAGCTGGATGTACGGCGTGATCGTGGTGCCGATGAGCGCGACGGAGAGCAGGAGGAACGACTTGGAGGCGACGAAGTGGGGCCACAGGGTGTTCGCCGCCACCTGGTGCCAATTCGGGTGGGCGAGCACGGCGGCGATCGGGTAACCGATGAAGACGACGGTGAGCAGCAGGAAGATGCGCTCGGCGTAGCGGTACGAGCCGAACAGCACCAGGGACCAGATGGCGACCGCGGCGATCGGCACCGAGATGTAGCGCGACACGTTGAACAGCTCGAAGGAGGTGGCGATCCCGCCGAACTCGGTGACCATCAGGCCCACGTTGGCGATGGCGAAGGCCGTGATGGCGAACGCGGTCAGGCGGAGGTCGAACTCCTCCCTGATCAGCGCGGCCAGGCCCTTGCCCGTGTGCACGGCCAGGCGCGCCACCATCTCCTGGACCACGACGTAGGCCACCGTGATCAGCACCATCAGGAAGAGGGTGCGGTAGATGAACTGGGCGCCGGCCGACGAGTACGTGACGATGCCGCCGGCGTCGTTGCCCGCCGCGGCGGCGATGAGCCCCGGTCCGGCCGCGGCGAGGTAGACCAGCCACCGCCGCGGGAGCCGCACCCTCACGACAGCAGGCGCGGGAAGTGGAAGCGGCCCTTGGTGGGCACCAACGCGTCGAGGACGTCGTCGGCCAGGATCCGCCCGATCGGGCGGCCGTCGTCGTCGACCACCACCATGGAGTGGCGCCGGGCCTCAATCAGCTGCCGCGCCACGGTGCCGGCCGGCGTGTGGGGCTCCACCGTGACGACGTCCTCGTCGTCGAGGAGGGCGGACATCCGCGTGTCCGCCGACCCGCGCAGCGCCAGCAGGATGTCGAGCAGGCCGACGTCCCCGAGGAGGCGTCCGTCGCTGTCCACGACCGCTACCGCATCGAGGTCGAGGTCGTGGGCGCGCGCCTCGGAGAGCTGCTCGACGACCTTCTTCACCTTGTCGCCGGACCTCGCCGTCACGAGGGCGGTGGTCATGATGCCGCCGGCCTCGTCCTCCTCGTAGCCGAGGAGCTCCCGGAGGGCCAGCGCCGTCGAGGCCGGGATGTGCCGGAGCACCTCCGCCCGCACGGCCAGCGGCAGGTCGCGCAGCGCGTCGACCGCTTCGTCGGGCTCCATGGCGGCGAGCAGGCGAGCTGCCTCGGACGGGTCCGACTCGCGGAGCAGCTGCTCCAGGTCCTCGGCCTCCATCTCTTCGAGCGCGTCGGCGGCGTCGTCGGGGCTGAGCGCGGCCAGCAGCTCGCGGCGCTCGTCACGACGCAGGTCCTCGAGGAGGTCGGCCAGCTCGCCCGGACGCAGCCGGTGCAGGCCTTCGTTCGTCGTCTTGAGGCGCATGAGGGTCGCCGGCCCGTCCGCCTCGGGCCCGGACTCGGAGAAGGGTTGAATGGTCGCCCAGTCGATGACACGGTCCGGCGTCGGACGCGGCCGCCACCGGCGCGGCCCGAGCCGCCGCAGCAGGGTGGCGTTGGAGACGTCGGCACCGACGAGGCGGATGCGCCCGAGGACCTCGGCCAGGTACAGGTCCGCGGCGCGGATGACCTGGACGCCCTCGACGTCGACGAGCTGGTGGTCGAGCACGTCCTTGGCCAGCAGCACCTCGCCGGATCGGCGGACGACATCGCGCAGGTCCAGTCGTGACGAGCGCAGGAGCACCTCGGCGTGGCCGATGCGGTCGATGGCCGATGCGGGCACGAAGGCGAGGCGTCGCCCGACGCGGATGACGAGGCCGCTGACCGGCGGGTACATCTGCCCGTCCGCCCAGCGGGCCACGACGTCGTCCAGCCGGCCGATCTCCTGTCCGGTCTGGTTCCGCACCGGGTGCCCCAACACGCCGGCCAGCGACACGATGGAGTCGAACACGCCCTCGGAGGCGAGGATGCGGCGGGTACGGCGACGGCGCTGGTGCGGCGGGCGCTCCGCATCGCGCGAACGACCCAGGGGGAGGAGCGAGCCCCTCGGCGCGCTCGTCGACGGTGGCGTGGCCATGGAGCTACCTCCTGTGGCGTGGAGAGGTTCGGTTCAGGACGGGTCGGGCGGCCGGCGGGCGCGACGCGGCGCCGGCGGGTTCAACGACCGGCGCTTGCCTCCGTGCGATACCCACGATCGGGTCTCACGGCACGCTCGTGGTGCGGATCAGCCGAGGTGCGGAAGGGGGCATGCGCCGGCTGTCCTACTGGGAGGTTCTCCCCTCGACATGGCCACACCTCCTTCTCCGTTGTCCCCGTGCAGGGGGGGTTGGCGGCGAACGATTCCAGCGCAGGATCCTACCGGGCGTGGCGAGACCGCGGCCGGCCGCGGCCCAACGTGGCCGGCCAACCGCCGGGTCGCAGCGGGCCGCCGGGGCCGGGTACCGTGCTCCCATGGACCTCGCGTACCCACAGGAAGCCGAGGACTTCCGGGTCGAGATCGCCGGGTGGCTCAAGGAGAACCTGCCGGCCGGCTGGGGCGAGCCCGGCTTCTCCCTGACACCGGAGGAGCGCAGGGCCTTCAACGAGCAGTGGACCGCCACGTTGTTCGCGGGGGGCTGGATCTGCGCCAGTTGGCCGACCGAGTACGGGGGCAAGGGGTTGAGCCTGCTGCAGCAGGTGGTGCTCAACGAGGAGTTCGCCCGTGCGGGCGCACCGCTGCGGGCCGACTTCTTCGGCGACACCCTCGTCGGCCCCACCATCCTGCAGTGGGGCACCGAGGAGCAGAAGAAGCAGTTCATCCCCGGCATCTTGAAGGGCGAGATCTCGTGGTGCCAGGGATTCAGCGAGCCCGACGCCGGCTCGGACCTGGCCGGCCTCAAGACCAAGGCCGAGCTCGACGGTGACGAGTGGGTGATCAACGGGCAGAAAGTGTGGACGACGCAGGCCCATTACGCCGACTACATCTTCCTGCTGGCGCGGACCGACCCCGACGCGCCGAAGCACGCCGGCATCTCGTACCTCCTCGTCCCCATGAAGCAACCCGGGGTCGAGGTGCGCCCGATTGAGCAGATCGACGGCTCCGCCGAGTTCAACGAGGTGTTCTTCACCAACGTGCGCTGCCCGAGGGAGAACGTCATCGGTGGTGTGAACAACGGGTGGAAGGTCGCCATGACGACACTCGGTTTCGAGCGCGGCACCTCGTCGACGACGGGGCACCGGCGCTTCCAGAAGGAGTTCGACGACATCCTCGCGGTGGCGCGACGCAAGGGTCGTGACGGCGATCCCCTCGTCCGGCAGCGGCTGGCCCGATCATGGTCGAACATCAAGATCATGCAGATCAACGGGTACCGCACGCTGACCGACGTCCTGAACGGCACGCACACCACCGCGGCACTGGGTGCGTGCAACAAGATGTTCTGGTCCGAGGCGCACCAGGCGACGATGCTGCTCGCCATGGACCTCCTCGGCATGGAGGGCCAGATCCTGCAGGGCGACGACGACGCGGACACGGTGCTGCCCGGCGCGCGCCGGGCCAAGGCGGGCTACGCCGTCGACAACCTCCAGTCGCTGTTCTTCTTCTCACGGTCGGAGACGATCTGGGGTGGCGCGGCGGAGATCCAGCGCAACATCGT
>PMPX01000253.1 GCA_003169235.1 Acidimicrobiaceae bacterium
CGAATCCCGTTGGGGCTGCAAAGAAAGTACCAGTTCAGAGGCCTAAATCTGGACTATGAATGCAGCAAGCGAAGCCGATTGCCCATCCTTCTGCCCAACCTTTCAGGTAGCGTTGGGCAGAACGGACGGACAGGGTGGAGGCAGCAGGCATGCCCGGCTCGATGCGCCAGCGAGGTGAGGGGTCGTGGAACCTCAGGGTCTATGCCGGCCGTGACCCAGTCACCGGGCGCAAGGTCTCCGTCGAACGGACGGTGCGCGGGACCAAGCGTGAGGCATCCAAGATGCTGGCGGCCATGGTGGCCGAGGTCGACCGCCGCCCCCTCGTGTCAGCCGGGAAGGGAACCGTGGCTCAGCTCTGCCGGGAGTGGCTCGCGCATGCCACGCCGAGCTTCTCGCCCAAGACGGTCGAGACGACGCGGATGTACATCGAGGATCCGATCATTCCCCTCATCGGTTCCATGCTGGTTGCCAAGCTCGCCCCCTCAGATCTGGACCGCTTCTACCGCCAGCTCCTCGAGGTCGGTCGTTCACGCGGTCCATACGCTCCGGCCACCATCCGACGGGTTCACGGCATTATCCGAAGGGCATTGGCCCAAGGGGTCCGCTGGGGTTGGATCGTGCACAATCCCGCCGTCGATGCCTCGCCCCCCCGGGTGCCGATGAAGGAGCTCAAGCCACCAGATCCCGGCCAGGTGGTGCAGCTCTTTCACCTGGCCCAGGAGTCGGACCCCGAGCTGGCGACCTTCATCATGCTGGCCGCATCGTCAGGGGCCCGGAGAGGCGAGCTCCTGGCGCTGCGCTGGAGTGACCTCGACATCGACCGGGGAACGCTCTCGGTCGAGCGAGGCATCGTGATGGTGGACGGCAAACTCATCGAACAGGGCACCAAGACGCACCAGAGTCGCCGGATCTCCCTCGACGCCGGGACGGCCAGCGCCTTGGAGGAGCACCGAGAGCGGATGATCGACAGAGCACGGGTTGCCGGCTCCGTTCTCGCTGCGGACAGCTTCGTCTTCAGCCACCCGGGCGATGGCTCGTCAGCATGGCACCCCGACTCGACCTCGCGAGCGTTCCGGAAGATCAGCCGGCAGGCCGGAGTGACGGGCATTCGCCTCCATGATCTCCGGCATTACGTGGCGACACGACTCCTGGCCTCCGGTGTCGACGTGCGCACCGTCGCGGGACGCCTGGGTCATCGGAATCCCAGCACGACCCTCAACGTCTACTCGCACTTCGTCCCAGAAGCTGATCAAGAAGCAGCGGAGGCACTCGGCCGGATCTTCGAGGATGCCGCCCGCCTGACTCACGACTAACCCGTATTCCGGAGGCCGGTCCGGATTCTCCAGAGGATCTTGCTCCTTCGCCACGCCACCGTCCTCTCTCGGTAGCACCCTTTGATTGCCAGTTTGGATTGCCAAGTTATTCGGCTGGAGGACGGCGCACTCACCTCAGTGCTCGCGATTGTTGCCTGCCCCGTACCAAGCAGGCACATATGGGCAAGCCAACCGAAATGGCGAGTATCTGCCACCAAACCCCGAGGGCGGGAGTGGGTACCCGAACCCGATGCGATTGGGTTTTAGACGTTGAGGTCAGGCCCTTCGGCCCTCCACGTAAACAGTTCAACTAGGGACGATGAACGTGGAAAATATCCGTCCGCTGCTCGGGCGGCGTGCTGGGAACAACGGACCGATCGAGGCCATGAAGAAGACCATTTCTACAGAGTTCCCAGTCGAACAGATGTCCATCCACGGCCACCGGATCGGCTACCGGCGTGGTGGCCAGGGTCCCGTGCTGTTGCTGCTCCACGGCATCGCCGGCAGCTCTCTCACGTGGGTCCCCGCCATGAGGCTGTTGCAGAGCGACTACACGGTGCTGGCCCCGGACTTCCAGGGGCACGGGGCGTCGGAAAAGCCCCTTGGCGACTACTCGCTCGGCAACCTCGCCAGCGCCATGCGGGACTTCCTCAGCATCCTCGGCATCGACCGGGTCACCGTGGTCGGGCAATCCTTCGGTGGTGGGGTGGCGATGCAGTTTGCCTATCAGTTCCCCGAGCGCTGCGAGCGCCTGGTGCTTGTCGATGCCGGCGGCTTGGGCCGCGAGGTGAACTGGATCCTCCGTCTCATCGCCCTGCCAGGGTTCGAATACCTGCTCCCCGCACTGTTCCCGGCCTTTGTGCGCAGCTGGGGGGACCCAGTGGTCCGGTTCTTCGGCCGCCGAGGCATCCGCCATGCCGAGGCGGCGGAGATGTGGCGCTCCTACAAGTCGTTGACGGAAGGTGAGAGCCGAAGTGCCTTCGTTCGTACGATGCGGTCCGTGATTGACCCCGGCGGGCAGTCGGTGAGCGCCATCGACCGCCTTTACCTGGCAGCACACGTGCCGACGCTCATCGTTTGGGGTGACCACGACAGGATCATTCCACTCGACCATGCCTACCTCGCGCACGAGGCCATCCCCAACAGCAGGTTAGAGGTGATGGCGGGGGTGGGCCACTACCCCCACGTGGAGGAGCCCGTCCGCTTCGTCGAAATCCTGAGGGACTTCTTGCGTACCACGGAGCCCAGCAAATCCGACCCCGAGGAGCTGCTCGACTTGCTGCGCCAGGGCCCGGAGCACGCGGCGGTGCTTAGCAACGCAACACCTGCTGACCCGCAGTTGTGATGTATTGAGGCAGTTTGCCGGTCCTGTTCTCCGAGAAGGCCGTGCGAGCCTCACCGTCACTGGTACCGCCTCCGTCACATGGCGTAGCGCCCCAACGCCAGGCCGGTGGCGTCAGGGCGGCCACTACGCCGCTCGCTTACGTCACAAACGTCAATCCCTATGCGCAGCGTCCTTGGCTTTGTCGATCACTTCTCCGGCCTTGTGCTCGACCTTCTCGACTACCTCTTCGACTTTGTCCTTTGCGTGGCCGACCTTCTCTTTGGCCTCGCCCGCTTGACGGTCAGCCTTGCCTTCGGCTTCAAGGTCCTTGTTGCCCGTCAGGCTTCCGACGGCCTCTTTGGCCTGGCCCTTTACCTGCTCGCTCTTTCCTGCCATCGTGTTTCACCCTTCTCGCTCATGAGACGTGCCGCCAAACCACAGCTGGCTGGCGACGCGCTTCCCACAGTGACGTAGCTGCAATGGCCCGGCCAGAGGAATTGGTCCTCGCCACGCGGAATGTGACTGGGTAACCGGGGAGGAGCAGGCGTTCTACCCAGCCACTGACCCATGTGAGGTTCAGCAAGGAGCGCGGTTCGGTGGGAACGGTGTTCCGACCCAGCGGCGGGAGAGCCGGAGAACACTCTCCGTGCCTGGTGGTGTACAGCTCGGCTCGAGGCGGTGATACAGGGCGGAATGTTCATCGTGAGACAGCTCCTCGCCGTGCATCTCGATGTCAGGCTGACCTGCCACGTATGGATCAGGTGGTCGAGCGAAACGCAGACGCTGTAATCGGCGCCACGGGCAAGGCGAGGGGGATAGCATTTTGGGGATGGGCACGATCGGCTGGCTGATACTGGTGGTCATCGTCATCATGGTCGCTGTGGTCGCGTTTGTGGTCATCCGACGAAGGCGGCGCAGTGGAGGCGTGATCGCAACCAAGGACAAACGATGAGGTTGCTCATGACCGCGTCCCAGATCCGCGGGCTTCCGGTGGTCACGGTCCAAGGCGGGGAGGACGTGGCCGAGGTGCGCGACGTGATCTACAACCCCGAAGCGGGTCGCCTGGTCGGTGTCACCCTCAACAAGCGCGGCTTCCTGGCCGGGCGGAGCCGCGATGTCCTTGCGGCCGAAGCCATCCATGCGATCGGCCAGGACGCGGTGATGGTGCTCAACGAGTCCAGCCTCGTCGCCCCCGATGACGCCCCCGACGACGTGGGCCACCCCGCTACCGAGCGCAACGTGCTCGGAGACGACATCTTGACCGAGGGGGGAGCGAGCCTGGGTAAGGTCGTCGACTTGGTTCTGCTGGTTGGCAGCAGCGGTGAGGTGGTTGGCTATCAGATCGACAAGGCCGGCGGTGGACAGGGCTACATCCCGCTACCAGCGCAACTTTCCGTCTCAGGGGTTGCGCTGGTGGTCCCGAACATCACCGAGGAGTTCATCCAAGACGACCTCGTCGGACTCGGCGCGGCGGTGGACGAGTTCCGCGCTCGATTGGGTCTGACGTGAGCGAGTCCTTCCGGGATTCCGTTGGCCGCAAGGTCGTGAGCCGATCAAGTGCCAAGGAGTTGGGCGCTGTGCGGCACCTGCTCGTGGATGCCAGACAACGGCGCATCGCCGCCGTGCTCATCGGACGAGGCAAGAAGGCTCAACTCGTCGATTGGGCGCAATTGAGCGGATTTGGGCCCGATGCAGTGATGGTCGTCGACGAAGGAGCCCTCCGGCCTCCGTCGGATGACCGGGAACAGGCGGCCGCCGCGGGAAAGCTCGAGCTCGTCGGCAAGCGGGCCCTGAGCGAACGAGGCAACGAACTCGGCGAACTCGACGACGTGACCTTCGATGCCGACACCGGTGTTCTGGAGGACCTGCTCATTGGCGGCCGCCGCGTCCCCGCCGGATCCTTGTTGGGCTGTGGCTCCTATGCTGCCGTGCTCAAGGAGACCCAGGAGAACGCGCCGTAAGAATCTTCCCAATGGCCGCGGCAAACGCCCGGGATCTGCACCCGGCACCCTCGCGATCGGAGATCTCAACCAGGGTCCTGGTGGGACCTCTATTCGCTCAAGACGTGCCGATACCAAACATGTCCGAGGGTGTCCCAGCTCACCGACAGGTGAGGTAGCTCGGCGCAACGGAGACACCCATGGGTGGCCGCTCTTGCTGCGAGCCAGCATGTCCCCTCGCTCGATCTCACCGCTCTTCGTGAGGGTCGTGCCAACTGAGTTTCGATGGCTGAGGTTGTTGGAACCATGATTTCGAACCGGGCATAGACCTAACGGATCGCCCAACCCGCCCGCGTCGCTCCGGGGTGCCCGAGTTCGCCGCCGCCGCCGGGATGAGGTGCCGCCCCTGCACCCTGCTTGGTGGCACCGACTCCCTTCTAGTGGATGAGGACCTTGAGCGCGTCGTGATCCGCAGCGTGCCCGAAGACGTCGTAGGCCTTGAGCATCTGGTCGAATGAGAACTCGTGCGTCACGAACTTCTCAGCAGGAAGCTTCTGCTCGGCAACGAGCTTCAGCTACATCCCGAGGGTATTCGTGTTGACCAGTCCCATGGAGATGTCGATGTTCTTGATCCACAGCTCGTTAAGGGCGAGGTCGACCGACTTGCCGTGCACGCCGATGATGGCGACATTGCCACCTGGGCGAACGATGACCGTTGCCATGGTGAACGTCTCGGGAACCCCGACTGCCTCGATGGCGACATCGACGCCGAGGCCGTCGGTGAGGGCGAGGACTTGGTCCTTCCAGTCCGGATCACCTGAGTTGACTGTGTCGCTGGCACCGAAGTCGGCGGCCCGGGCGAGCCGAGAGTTGTCCAGATCGATGGCAATGATCTTCGACGGCCCGTAGAGCCGTGCGGTCATAACGGCGGAGAGACCGACGGGCCCCGAACCGATCACCGCGACGACATCGCCCGGGGCCACCCGTCCGTACTGCACGCCGATCTCGAAGCCGGTCGGCAGGATGTCCGAAAGCAGGATGCCTTCGGCATCGGTCATGCCCTCGGGGACCTTGTAGACCGAGTTCTCGGCGAATGGGACCCGAACGTATTCGGCTTGGGTCCCGTCGATCATGTAGCCGAAGATCCACCCGATTCCGGCCATGCCTTCCGGGTCGAGACAGTGGCTGTAGAGACCCTTGCGACAGTTCGAGCACTTCCCACATGAACTGACGCACGCGACGATGACTCGGTCGCCGATGGCCAGTTGGGTGACTCCTTCGCCAACCTCGGTGATCACACCGATCCCCTCGTGTCCCAGGATGCGGCCGACTTCCACCTCGGGGACGTCACCTTTGAGGATGTGGAGGTCGGTGCCGCAGATGGTCGTGGCGACCATCTGCACGATCACGTCGGTCGGCTGTTCGATCTTCGGATCGGGCATCTCCTCCCAGGCCTTCTTGCCGGGGCCCTTGTAGACCAATGCCTTCATGAGGACCTCCTGCAGGGGATAGCCCGAGCGGCGCTTTGCGACTCGCGAGACGGACGTCCGCGTGATTGCTAACGGAAGGGTCTCCACATCCGAGGCTACGGATTACCAGATCGGCGACTAGGGCCGAATGACCCTTCGGCCCCTCACCCGGGGTGGTCCCTCACGCGTGAGCGGTGCAAGGGGTTGCCCGCCGCGGTGGTCACGCCAACCCCTTACACCGGGAATGTGTGTCACCCTTCAGCACTATGGGGACGCTCCTGGCCAGTCAGACTGCCATTGATCCGGCAAAGGCAGGAGAATGACTGCGATGCAGTCCAAGGGCACCGAACACGAGGCTTCGGGCACGAAGTCCGATGAGAGTGACGACCTGAAGACCCTTCCCGTCAAAGAGGTCGAGAAGCGGCTGGGCTCGTCGCCTGATGGCCTCACCCAGGTCGAGGCGGAGAAACGCCTGACGCAGTACGGCCCGAACGAGATCGTGGAGAAGAAGGCCAACCCGCTGCTGAAGTTCCTCTCCTACTTCTGGGGGCCCATCCCCTGGATGATCGAGGCAGCAGTGATCCTGTCCGCAGTGCTCAAGCACTGGCCCGACTTCTTCATCATCCTCGTCCTGCTCCTGGCCAACGCCGGCATCGGGTTCTGGGAAGAGCGCCAGGCGGGCAAGGCCATCGCCGCCCTGAAGGCCGAGTTGGCGATCAAGGCCCGTGTCAAACGGGACGGCGAGTGGGTCACTCCACCATCGCGTGAGCTCGTACCCGGAGACGTCATCCGCCTGCGCCTGGGTGACATCGTGCCCGCAGACGCACGCCTCTTGGACGGCGACCCGATCGAAGTGGATCAGTCGGCCCTGACCGGGGAGTCGCTGCCCGCCAGTTGCCAGAGCGGCGACGCTGTGTTCTCCGCCTCCATCATCCGCCAAGGCGAGATCGGCGCACTCGTCTACGCGACGGGTGCGGACACGTACTTCGGGCAAACCGCTGAGCTCGTCCAAGAAGCCCAGACCGTCAGCCACTTCCAACGTGCCGTCCTCAAGATCGGCACCTTCCTGATCATCCTGGCGCTG
>PMPX01000261.1:0-2954 GCA_003169235.1 Acidimicrobiaceae bacterium
CCCCGCCCGACCTAGCTCCTGCCCCGGCACAACGTCCTCCGCCGGTCGAGGAGCCGTCTACGACGCCGGTCTTGTTGGCGATCCACGTTGTCGATCCGGCGACCGTGGAGCGGAAGGATCCGCCGACGGCGCGGATCGATGTTGTCCAAGAAGAACAGACGCCGATCGTCCTTCCCACGTTGATGGAATCCGAGGCAGGGCGCGAGGTCAGGCCCGAGACTGCGATCACCGCTCTCACAACGACCGCGCCTTCCCCGTGGTTCCACGTCTTTACCTGGGCTCGCAACGTGGGCATCATCATCTTGCTCTTCGTCGTGTGGCAGCTCTGGGGTACGTCCATCTCCCAGCACCACGCCCAAAGCCAACTCAAGTCGGAGTTCCAAGCGCTGGAGGCCACGCACCGTGCGGCTGGGTCACATGCTTCCAATCTCTCCCTGATCTCCGCGGCCACCCGAGTGCCCTCCCCGGCCGGCGGGACGGTGGTTGCGGAGATAAAGATTCCGGCGATCGGTGTGGACCAGTACGTCGTCGAAGGGACCACGGAGTCCGACCTGTCCAAAGGACCGGGCCACTACATCGGAACCGCAATGCCTGGACAGGCGGGCAACGTCGCCATCGCCGGCCATCGAACGACGAACGGAGCCCCGTTCAACGGCCTGGGTCGGCTCGTGCGAGGAGACCGGATCATCCTGACGACCACGTCTGGCCAGAACCTGACGTACGTCGTGGGGGGGACACCCCAGGCTGTGTCGCCGAGTGACGTCGCGGTCCTCAACTACTTCGGGGACAACCGGATCACGTTGACCACCTGCAACCCGGAATTCTCTTCGTCACAACGGCTGGTGGCCGTGGGGATGCTCAACCAGCCACTGGCCCGTCCCGCGGCGCAACCCAAGCATCTCTCGTACCACGTGGTCAATCCTGCCACTGCCAGCTGGAATTGGTTGTTGCTGCCGGCTGTTGGAGTCGAAGTATGCCTGCTGCTTCTGCTCGCGCTGTCGTACCGCCGATTCGGCCTTTGGTTCGACGGCATCGGCAGGTGGCTCATCCTCGTCCCGCTGTGGGCGGCCGGCCTCTACCTGCTGTTCGGTACGCTGACTAGCTTCCTTCCTGCCGCCCTCTGAGCGATGTCACATCCTCGAGAGCGGTCGCTCAATTGGGCGCAGACGCGAAGGCGTTGAACAGCGGGCTATCTGTCGGACCGGTGTTGTAGCTGCACGGACCGAGCTCGGCCCACCCCCAGTCCCACACGAGGAAAGCGCTATCGCCCGCCGCGAACTGGGCGGCNNCCTCACCGGTGATGATGGGCTTGTCGAGGGCCGTGGCTTGGGCGAAGTGCAGGGCCATGCCGGCCCACTGGTCTCCACCCATCGCAGTCGCGCCGGAGTAGTCGTGGACACTCAGCACGTCGATGCCCGGTGAAGCTCCGACGCTCTCGTATTCGCTGCCGGACAACCCGCACTCACCTCCTCCCAAGAAGCCGCCCTCGACGAGGTGTTCTGGGTCGAGCAAGTGGATCTGCTCTCCAACCGTGGTGAAGAAGTGCTGCAGCGCAGCGGCAGCAGCGGCTTCGTCGGGGCAGGTCTGGTTACCGCCACAGTGGATCGGTTGGTCCGCCGATGGACAGGTGGAGGCCTCGGCCTCGCTCATTGGCTCCCACATGCCCAGCGCGGGTGAGTCGGCGTAACGGCTCACGATCGCGTTCATGAAGTCCCAGTAGGACAACGGGTCGAGGCCGCTTCCATAGTTGCTGTCCGGGATGTTGAAGACGTCTCTGAAACCACCCGAATACCAGGCTGGGTCTTGCCAGTGGTCCCCGTCGCAGCCTCCACCTTGGTCGCTGAGTGTGGGAATCAGGTAGACGTGGTACTTCGCCGCTGCGTAGAACACCCGGTCGAGGGGTGCCCAGTCCAGTTGATGCGTATGCACGTTCGTCACCATCGACCCCTGGAAGGCCCAGAAGCGCACGAGGGAATTGGGCCGGAGCGAGGCGAAGAACGCGTCGATCTGGTCCGTGCTGGCCATGCCGCCGCATCCGGCGTTCGTGCCCCAGTCGGTGGCCAACTCGTAGGCGTTGAATCCGGTGAACAAGGTGGGCACACCCTCGATCTCGAGGTGTTGACCCTGTGCCGTGATCGGCAGCTGACCGGTGGGCACGTAAGTGAAACGGTCCGCACTAGTGGTGGCCGTCGTGCCATCCGGCATGACAACGCGGACGTCAACCGTCCCCGCCCCGACGGGTGCCACGGCGGTGATAGACGCGGACGAGTTGACCGTGAAGTCAGAAGAGGCGTTGGAACCGAAGTCGACGGCGAGCGCTCCGGTGAATCCGGAACCCGTGATGTGGATGCTGTCACCTCCGCCGGCCGTTCCTCTCGAGGGAGTGAGGGATTGGACCGAGGACGATGTGGTCGTGCCGCTCAGGGTGACGCCGGGGTTCACGGACGTGGTTGTCGTGTCCGACCCCGCTGCGGTCCCACTCGACGACGTCACAGTGGCCGCCGGGGTCGTGGCCGCTCGGCCGGTGGCGGGCGAGCCATAGTTCGACGCGCCACCGAAGGGATGCACGGCGCCGTCCGCGGTCAGGACCCAGTAGCCACCCGACGGTGTCGCGGCGAGCGACGTGGCGGGGGAGGACGACCCCCTGACCGACCCATACTTGGTGGCGTCACCGAATCCGTAGACCGTGCCGGCTTGGCTCACCAACCAGTAGCCGCCGTAGTCGGGTGTCGGTGTCATGTTCGCGATTGGGCTGGTGGTCGAGCTCGATCCGAGCGACCCTTCGAAGGCCGCATCGCCGAAGGCGAAGACCCCTCCGTCGGAGGCCACCAGCCAATAGCCCCGCCCGTCGTGGGTTGGCGCCATGGCGACAATGGGTTCGTTGAGGTGGCGGGAGCCCATCGATCCCTCGAAGGACGCGTCCCCGAAGGCGAAGATCCCACCGTCGGCCGCCA
>PMPX01000261.1:2964-3314 GCA_003169235.1 Acidimicrobiaceae bacterium
AGCCAGTAGCCCCCACCGTCGGGAGTCGCCGCCATGCCGACGACGGGTTGGTTGAGGGTTTTGCCCGTCATGTCCCCGTACGATGTCGCATCGCCGAAGGGCTCGACACTGCCTTTGTCGGATGCCACCCAGTAGCCACCACCGTCGGGGGTGGCGGCGAGTCCGATCCAGCTCGTTGCGATGCCGCCTGACGCGGTGTTGGTTGTCGCTGTGGCCTGCGAGGGAATAGGGGGCGCTAGGAGGGGCACCAGGCCGGCAACGGCGAGTGTTGCGGCGGCGACCACCAGGACTCGGGTCCGCATGTGGAACGTTCCGTTGATCCTATGAGCAACGACGTGCCGACCGAACCG
>PMPX01000203.1 GCA_003169235.1 Acidimicrobiaceae bacterium
ATGGGCGGCAAGCCGCTCAACGCGCCGGTCGTCGCGATGGCGGTGAGCGCCTCCGGCGGCGACTACCAGACAGCCTCCGACGGCGGCATCTTCAACTACGGGACGGCACCGTTCCTCGGGTCGATGGGCGGGACACCGCTCAACGCCCCGATCGTCGGCATGGCGGCGGGACCGGGCGGCTACTGGCTGGCCGCGGTGGACGGCGGCATCTTCAACTACGGCGTCCCGTTCCTGGGCTCCATGGGCGGCCGTCCGAACACGAACCCGATCCGGGCCATCGCGGCCAGGCCCGACGGCGGCGGCTACTGGCTCCTGCCCACCTCCGCCCCTCCGGCTCCCCCCACCCTGAACCCCGGAGCCAGCGGCGCGGCCGTCGCCTCCCTGCAGACGAAGCTGCTCGCGCTCGGCTACTGGGTCGACACCACGGGCGGCTCGTTCGACGACAGCACCGAGCAGGCCGTGTGGGCGCTGCAGAAGGCGGCCAACCTGCCCCGAGACGGCGTGGTCGGACCGGCGACCTGGGCGGCGCTCAACGCCGGGGTCGTGCCCCAGCCCCGACCGGCGTCGGGCTACGAGATCCAGATCGACCTCGAGGACGACCTGATCATGGTGGTGAACAACGGCCACCTGGTGTGGACGCTCAACACGTCGACCGGTGGCGGCTACACCTACACCCAGGACGGCGTGGTCAACATCGCCATCACCCCGACGGGCGTCTTCCAGACGAACCGGGTCGTGAACGGGACCGTGACCGACACGCTCGGCACCCTGTGGCGCCCACGGTTCTTCTACGAGGGCTACGCCATCCACGGGGACTCGTCGGTGCCGCCCACCCCGGTGTCCCACGGTTGCGCGCGCATCAGCAACGAGGCCATCGACTGGGTGTGGGCCAACAACATCGACCCGATCGGCACGACCGTCTGGGTCTACTGACCCTCGACCGCGGCGCGTCGGGACCTGAGGCAGGGCGCTGATCCCATGGCCTACGAGAGGGGCCTGCACGAGGTGGGTGACGGGGTCTGGGCCTACCTGCAGCCCGACGGCGGCTGGGGCTGGTCGAACGCCGGCCTCGTCACGGGCGACGACGACGCGTCGCTCCTCGTCGACACCCTCTTCGACCTGCGGCTCACCGCCGAGATGCTGGAGGCGATGCGCCGCACGACGCCGGCCGCCGAGCACATCGGCACCGTGGTCAACACGCACGCCAACGGCGACCACTGCTACGGCAACGCCCTCCTGGCCGACTCGGAGATCATCTCCTCGGCCCGCAGCGCCGAGGAGATGGCGGAGCTGCCGGCCGAGACCATGGCGGCCATGATGCGGGCCGCGCCCTCGCTCGGTCCGGCCGGCGAATTCCTCGCCCGGATCTTCGCCCCCTTCTCCTTCGACGGGGTGCCGCTCACCTTGCCCTCGAGGACCTTCGACGGCCGGCTCGACCTGCGGGTCGGCGACCGAGCGGTGTCGTTGGTGGAGGTGGGCCCCGCGCACACCGCCGGCGACACCGTCGTGCACCTCCCCGCCGACGGCATCGTCTTCACCGGGGACATCCTGTTCCACGGCGGCCACCCGATCGTGTGGGCCGGGCCGGTGGCCAATTGGATCGCGGCCTGCGAGCGCATCCTGGCACTGCAGCCGGCCGTGGTGGTGCCCGGACACGGGCCGCTGGCGACCGTCGCCGCCGTCGCCGACCAGAAGGGGTACTTCGAGCTCCTCACTGCCGAGGCGCGGGTTCGCTTCGACGGCGGCATGCCGCCCATGGAAGCGGCGCGCGACATCGACCTGGGGCCGTACGCCGGCTGGGGCGAACGGGAGCGCGTCGTGGCCAACATCCATGCCCTGTACCGGGACTTCGGGGCCGACGGGCCGAACGACGCGATGACCCTGATGGGAGAGATGGCCGCCCTCGCCCGCTGAGCCGGCGGCACGCAGGACGTCCTCCCCACCCCGGTGCGGCGCCGGGAAGACGGAGCACGACCACCGGGCCGGCCGCGGGGCCGTGGGAGACTGCCCGCATGTCCATTCCGAGGGCTCGTCGGCGCCGCGGAGGTTTCACGGCAGGCGGTGCGCTGCTGGCGATCCTCTGCGCCGTGACCGGACTGCTCGCTGCGCCGCTCCCCGCGCAGGCCGCCTCGAAGACGCCGACCTACTACGTCTCGCTCGGCGACTCCTACGCCGTCGGCTACCAGCCCGGCCTCGGGGCCACGCCCGGCTACATGACGTACGTGGCGCAGAAGACCCACCTGACGCTGGCCAACTTCGGGTGCGGCGGCGCCACGACCACTTCGTTGCTGACCACCGTCGGGTGCCCGGTCAACCTGCCCCACACGGCGGGCGCCGTGACCTACCCGACCACCACGCAGGCCACTGCGGCCGAGGCCTTCCTGACGGCCCATCGGGGGCACATCGGTCTCATCACGGTCAGCATCGGCGGGAACGACGTGACCTCGTGCGCGACGCGGAGCAATCCGGTCAGCTGCGTGGCGGCGGCGACCACGGCGATCGCGAAGAACGTGAGCACCCTGGCGGCGGCGCTCCGGGCGGCCGCGGGTCCGCGCGTCCCGCTCATCGGCCTCACCTACCCGGACGTCATCCTCGGTTCCTACGTGTACCCGACGCAACCACCGAGCGCCGCGCGCGTCACGCTGGCCAAAGTCTCGGTCCTGGCGTTCAGGTCCCTGATCAACCCGACCCTCGTGAAGGCGTACGGGTCGGCCGGCGGGGTGCTGGTGGACGTGACCGCAGCGACAGGGGCCTACACCTCGCTCACCCGGACGGTGCGGTTCCGCCCCTACGGCACCATCCCGCTGCCGGTGGCCAGCGTCTGCAGCCTCACCTGGTTCTGTGCCCGGGGCGACATCCACGCCAACACCCGGGGGTACACGCTGATGGGCAGGCTCGTGGTCGCCAGGTTCACCGCCATGCACCGGGCGTGAGCACCGGGCAATGACCCTCGCCGCCGGCCTCGTGCTGGCGCTCCTGGCCGCGATGGCCCTCAACATCGGGTACTTCGTCCAGCACGGAGCGGCCAACACCATGGTCTCGCTGTCGCTCCGGCACCCTCTCGCCTCGGCCCGGCTCCTGGTGACGAACCGCCAGTGGATGCTGGGCTACGGCGCCGGGTGGATCGGTTGGGGCCTCTACATCGCGGCCCTGAGCCTGGCGCCGCTCTCCCTGGTGCAGGCGGTCTCCGCCGGTGGGGTCGGGATCCTGGCCATCCTGGCCCACCGGCTCGGCACGCCGCTGACCCGTCGTGAGCAGATCGGAACCTGGATCGCGGTCGGTGGCCTGCTGCTCCTGGGGCTGTCACTCACCTCGGACGTCACGGCGACCTCCCCGGCGCGGAGCTCGACGCTGCTCGTCGTGATCGTCGTGGGCTCCCTGCTGGCCGGCGGCCTGGTCCTCCTGGCCCGTGGCTTCCGTCCCGGAGCGCTCCTCGGCTGCGCCGCGGGGATCCTCTTCGGCGTCGGCGACCTGGCCACCAAGGGCGCCGTCGACGGCGTCGGCCTCCTCTTCGTCCCCATCCTCGCCGTCTGCACCGCGCTGGGTTTCGTCACGCTGCAGCTGGCCTTCCAGCGTGGTCGCGTCCTCGAGACGGCGGGCTCGTCGACCCTGGTCAACAACCTGATCCCCATCATCGGCGGGATCGTCGTCTTCCACGAGCCGATTCCCTCCGGACTGCCGGGGATCGCCAGGGTGGCCAGCTTCGTGGCCGTGGTCGCGGGCGCCGTCCTTCTCGCCAGCGGGCGGATGCACCCCCACAGTGGCGACACCACGGCGCCGCTCTCCACCCACTCGTGAGCGGGACCGCCCAGGCCCCTCCCCTCGGGTGACGGCTGCCGCGCCTGGAACGTCCCGCTTCGTCCGGAGCCGCCCGATTCCCTAGAATCTCCGGCGTATCGTGGCTCGCCACGTCCAGCACTCGAGCCGCCGCGGCACGGGGAATCGGCCGGTGAAATTCGCAGCCTCGAAGGCTGCGGACCCAGGGGATGACATGAAGATCGCAATCGTCGGAACGGGAGCAATGGGCTCCGTGTACGCCGGCCTCCTCGGCAAGGCCGGGCACGAGGTGTGGGCCATCGACATATGGCAGGAGCACGTCGACGCCATCGCCACCGCCGGCCTCAGCGTCTCGGGGGCCAGCGGCACCTACGTCGTCGACAGCATCCACGTCGGGCGCACGCCGCAGGACGCCGGACCTTGCGACGTCTGGGTGATCGCGACCAAGGCGGCGGACGTCGAGTCGGCGGCATCGGCCATCGCACCGCTGCTGCGACCCGACAGCGTGGTCATGGCCTTCCAGAACGGCCTCGGCGCCGGCGAGCGGGTGGCGCGCCGCATCCCCGACGAGCACGTCCTGATCGGGATTGCGGAGGGGTTCGGCTCGTCGGTCCCCGAGCCGGGGCACGTCCACCACGAGGGGATGCGACTGATCCGGATCGGCGAGCTGCACGGTGGCCTGACCGAGCGGGTCCAGGCCATAGAGCGAACGTGGCACGAGGCCGGCTTCAACGTGCGCGCCTTCGACGACGTGACTCTGATGATCTGGGAGAAGTTCCTCTGCAACGTCACGCTCAGTGCCCCGTGCGCCGCCTTCGACGTCACCGTGGGTGACCTGATGGCGAACCCGGAGGCCTGGAAGGTCGCGCTCGGGTGCACCTCGGAGGCGTACCGGCTGGGCCTCGCCCAGGGGATCCGCTTCACCTTCGACGACCCGCTGCGGTACGTCACCGAGTTCGCCGCCACCATCCCGAACACCAGCCCGTCCATGCGCCTCGACCACCTCGCTCGACGCCCCTCGGAGATCGACGTCATCAACGGGCAGGTCGTCGAACTGAGCCATGAGCTCGGGCTGGAGGCGCCGTACAACGAGACCCTGTGCGCCATCCTGCGCCGCCGCGAGTCACTGTTCGTCAGATAGCAGTCGGCTCTGGGCTCCCCGGGTGGACGGCCCGGTCACCGATCGTCGGCCGCACCGGGCACCCGGAGGATCGCCTACCACCGCCAACTGTTCACGATGAGCTGCGCGTCCGCTCGGGTGCCGGCCGGATTCGACGTCGTGATCGTCACGATCTCGAGATAGGCCTTGTGTTGCAGGTAGTACTGCTCACCGAACTCGGTGCCGAGGTTCTTCGCGCTCAGCTCGTAGGTCACTTGGGCCACGTGGCCCATACGGTTGTCGACGACGGAGGCCTTGACATGGCTGGCCGCGAGCTCGGCGAATTCGATCTTGGCTTGGACGAGGGCAGCTGGCGCGAACGCCCGACCGGTCGGAGCCCCTGCCGAGGAGGACACGATGACGTTGAGGTTCGGCACCGATGAACCCACGATCGGGCCGACGGCAAAGACCTTCATCCCTTTGGACGCAGCCGCGCTGATCTGGCCCTTCAGGGCGTTGGTCAGCGCGGGATCGTCGTGCGTCGCGGCGTTCAGCAGCGCAGTGACGTCACTCCCGTCGAGCGGCACCGGCTTCCAGTCGGCCGGGAGGGTGAGGGAGAATCCGTACTGGGGCTCCTTGACGACGACGCCGGAGGAGGCGCCGGCCCATCCGCCCCCGAGGGCCAGCAGAATCCCGACAAGCGCCGCGGCTGCACCCACCTGCAGGCGCCGCCGACTTCGGCGGCCGGCGCTCGTGGCGTGTGCCCGGTGACGGTTCCATTGGACGGTCACGGCGGCTGGCATCGGCTGATCTTAGGATGTCGCCCTTCTGCGATCGGAGGACCGTCGGAGGACGGCCGAGGTCGGCCCGAACCCGAGGCGGCGCATGATTCGTGTCACGCGTCGGGGATGGCGTCCGGTGGGTCGTCGGCCTCCCCCGAGGCGTCCAGGATCTGTCTGGCCAGAGCCACGCAGTCCGCGCAGATGTACACGGCCAGCGTCGGCCCGGCCACTCCTCGCCGGTTGTCCCGCCCACAGAACGAGCACGTTGGCGCCACCACCGAACCAGGATCTCACAATGGTCGGGCCCACCGGCCCGAGGGCCACAGTCACAGCGAGGCCGGTCGCGGGCCGGTGATGCCGTTCACCCAGTGCTCGGCTGGAGTCGCCGTGGGGTACGTTGACGTTCCTACCCAGCGACATCGACAGTCAGGCCGGAGGGGACGTGACACCGAGAATTGCCATCATCGGCGGAGGGAGCGCGCACTGGACGCCCCGCCTCCTGCTGGACTTCATCAACACACCGTCCCTGGCCGAGAGCGAGGTCGTGTTGATGGACACCGCTCCCCAGAGCCTGCCGCCCGTCCAACAGCTGGCTGACCACATCGCCTCGCTCGGGTCGGTCGGTCTGCAGACGACCACGACGACGGATCTCGATGCTGCGCTCGACGGCGCCCAATTCGTCATCACCGGGTTCTCCGTGGGCGGCTTCGAGGCGATGCGCCACGACCTGGAGATTCCCGAGCGTTACGGTCTGTCCCAACCCGTGGGCGACAGCGTGGGTCCCGGCGGGATCGCGCGTGCGTTGCGGAGCGTGCCGGTGGCGGTCGGCATCGCCCGGGCCATGGAGCGCCGCTGCCCTGACGCCCTGCTGGTGAACGTCAGCAACCCCCTCACCGCGCTGTGCCGTGCGGTGACGCGTGAGACGGCGGTGTCGACCGTCGGGTTGTGCAACGAGCTCGTGGGTCTGACCTGGGCCCTGAGCCTCCTCTTCGATGTCGGCATGCACGAGGTCGATCCCGTGGTCGGGGGCGTCAACCACTTCCCGCTGGTCACGGCCCTGCGCATCGGTGAATCCGACGGCTTCACCATGCTGCGATCGGTGATGGACCAGCCGGTCGCGACTCTGGACGACCCGATCTGGATGGATCCCCCTGACGGGAGTCACTGGCGCAAGGTGTCGGCCGGGGAGAAGTGGACGAAGGGCGACGTCGTGGCCAACAACCGCCTGAAGCTCGAGCTCTTCCGACGGTTCGGGGTCCTTCCGGGAGCGTCCGACACGCACGTCGCGGAGTTCTTCCCCTGGTTCGTCACCGAGGCCAGTGGTTTCGGTGCCGACTGGTGCGTCCATCACTACGGCATCGACGGCCACCGGGCGGACAAGGAGACGGACGAGGCCGAGCTGGCCGAGCTCATGACCTCGCAGGAGCTTCCACCGTGGCCTTCGGGCGAGCTCGTCGCCCCCCTCCTGCATGCCATCGTCTCCGGCGACGAGCGCCACCTCCCGGTGAACGTTCCGAACACCGGCCAGGTCATCGGGCTGGAGCACGGACCGGTCCTCGAGTGCATGGGTGTGGCGAACGCATCGGGAATCACACCCCGTGACCGAGTCGAGGTGGGATCCCTCCTCGGTGAGTGCCTGCGCCGGGTCGTGCACTCGCAGGAACTGACCGTCGAGGCGGCCCTCACCGGAGATCGGACTCTGGTGCTCGAGGCCATGCTCACCGACCAGTTGGCCGGCCGATTGCCCTACGAGCACATCGTCGCTCTGACCGACGACCTGCTGACCGCAACCGCCCCGTGGCTGGACCAATTCGCACAGTGACCGGCGGGCGGGCGAGCCGGAAGACCGCATCCCGTGCTGCCGGCACGGACGCATGAGGGCGGTTCGCCTGCCCTAGTCCTAGTCGATCTCCTTCCAATGCTCGCGGCCGAAGAGGCGTCCAAACCGTGCCGTGAGAGAAGGACCCTCGTCGCGCGCCAGGTCGGGTTCGATCGCCAGCGCCCCACGGGGCGCCGGCAGCGACGCCGCATCTTCGTCAGTGAGCAGGCAGGTCACGGCCAGGGTCGTGATCTGGTCGATCTGATCACGGTCGACGAACCGCAGACCGTGATGGGTCTTGACGGCAATGCCGTCGAACAGGTCCTCCTCCGGGATCTGCAGGACGTGTGCAACCGTGCCGAATTGGCGGCCAGTCGAGCTGAGGACCGGAGTGCCAACCTGCAGCGCCTCGTAGGAGATGGGAGTTCCTTCAGCCATGTCGTCCTCGTTCCGTCCGTGACCGAGGCCCACGCTACATCCGGGGAGCCCCTGAATTCCCTGCCCTCGTCCACCGGGCTGGGCGCATCGGGCGGTCGATCCTGCGCTCGACTCGGTCCTCAGTGGATGAGCACCTTGAGCGCGTCGTGCTCCGCTGCGTGCCCGAAGACGTCGTACGCCTCGAGGATCTGGTCGAAGGAGAACTCGTGCGTGACGAACTTCTCGGCGGGAAGCTTGTGCTCGGCAACGAGCTTCAGCAGCATCCCGAGGGTGTTCGTGTTCACCAGCCCCATGGAGATGTCGATATTCTTGATCCACAACTCGTTGAGGGCCAGATCGACCGGCTTCCCGTGCACGCCGATGTTGGCGACGTTGCCACCCGGGCGGACGATGATCGTTGCCATGGTGAACGTCGCAGGGATCCCGACCGCCTCTATGGCCACGTCGACGCCGAGGCCGTCCGTGAGCGCGAGGACCTGCTGCTTCCAGTCCGCATCACCGGAGTTCACCGTGTCGGATGCGCCGAAGTCGGCGGCCCGGGCAAGCCGCGCGTTGTCCAGATCGATGGCAATCACCTTCGACGGACCGTAGAGCCGTGCGGTCATGACCGCGGCGAGGCCAACCGGTCCGGAGCCGATGACCGCCACGACATCACCCGGCGCCACCTGTCCGTACTGCACACCCATTTCGAAGCCGGTCGGCAGGATGTCCGAGAGGAGGATACCCTCGGCGTCGGTCATGCCCTCGGGCACCTTGTACACCGAGTTCTCGGCGAACGGCACCCGAACGAATTCGGCCTGCGTCCCGTCGATCATGTAACCGAAGATCCATCCGATTCCGGCAATGCCCTCAGGGTCCAGACAGTGGCTGTAGAGCCCCTTGCGACAGTTCGAGCACTTCCCGCACGAACTGACGCACGCCAGGATCACTCGGTCGCCGACGGCCAGCTGGCTGACTCCCTCGCCCACTTCGGTGATGACACCGATCCCCTCGTGCCCCAGGATGCGGCCGACTTCCACCTCAGGGACGTCGCCCTTCAGGATGTGGAGGTCGGTGCCGCAGATGGTCGTGGCGACCATCTTCACGATCACGTCGGTCGGCTGCTCGATCTTCGGATCGGGCATCTCCTCCCAGGCCTTCTTTCCGGGGCCCTGGTAGACCAATGCCTTCATGACGGACCTCCTGCATCGGTGCCCGAGTGGCGCGGTGCGACTCGTGGGACCGCAATCCGCGGGATCGCGAATCGGCGGGTCTCCCACTCCGAGGCTATGGACTGCCGTGTTCTCCGGCTAGGGCCGAATGACCATTCGACGACGCAGCCGGAACGAGCACGGCTGCACCGGCCAGGGCGTCGAGGACTACCGGCCATTGCTCACACGAGCAGTGTCGAGCGCCCCGGAATAGAGGCGCCCGAATCGCTTGGTCCCTGGGGCGGTCCGGCACCTCGGATGACCCTCCCCCGGGGCCGCCACGCATGCGACCAGGCGGGCCGCGACAATGGACCGTGCCCTCGTCCGACCGAATCAGGCGCTCACGGGCTACCGCGGCGGCCGTGCTCGCCAGCACTGTCGTGGCTGCCGTGGCAGCGCTCGCCGCCTCGTCCGGACCCGCTGCGCCCAAGGCCCCGAACGGCTCGGGCCGCGTGGCCCTCTCGGCACCCTCGCGGCTGGCGCGACCCACAACGGCGTCGCCGCGGAAGGCAGCACAACGAGCGCATCGGACCCCACGACCCACGCCGACCACCGTGACGGTGCCAACGACTTCCGCCCCGGTCGCGCTCGCCGGCTGCCCGGTGCCCCCGCACGCGCCACTCCCGCCGTCACCGCCACCATGGCACCCAGCCGTCCTCGTGACCTCTCTTCCCCCGGTCAAGGCGCCCACGCCGTGGACCTCACACGTGGCGGCGCTGACCGGGAAGGGGATGTGGATCTGGGAGTGGGGCAGCACCGACGGTGGCGACGCCGACGAAGTCGTGCAGCAGGCCGTCTCAGCGGGGCTGCACCAGCTGTGGGTGCGGGTGGGTGATTCGATGGACGGCTTCTACGGCGCCCAGGAGCTCGACGCTCTCGTGCCGGTCGCCCACGCGCACGGACTCTCGGTGATCGCGTGGGGCTTCCCGTACCTGTGGGACCCTGCCCGTGACGCCCAATGGACCGCGCAGATCCTCGACTGGCGGGCACCCGACGGTCAGCAGGTCGACGGCTACAGCGCCGACATCGAGGAGGCGACCGAGGGCGTCATGCTGAGCGCCCAGCGGTCGGCCGTCTACCTCGAGTTGGTTCGACAAGCCGCCGGCAGCCGCCTGGTCGTGGCCACCGTCTACCCCCCGACCGACGCCAATTGGGACGGTGGCTACCCCTACCAGGCCATGGCGCCCTACGTCGATGCCTTCGCCCCGATGGTCTACTGGGAGTGCACCGATCCCGGCAACGACGTCGCGCTCGACATCGCTCGCCTGGCCTCGCTCCGACCTGTGCACCCCATCGGACAGGCGTTCAACTTCGCCGGCACCGGGGGCCGGAGCGTCTCGCCGAGCGGAGCCGAGATCACCGAATTCCTGAACGCGGGCCGCCGCGCGGGAGCGCGCGGCGCGTCGTTCTGGGTGTGGCAGGAAGCCACGCCGGAGGAGTGGGCCGCCCTGTCCAGCTTCCCCTGGAGCTCGGCCGGCGTCCCCCCGACGCCACGGGTCAGACCCAAGGCACGTCGACCGTGATCGGGTCGCGCTACTCCCCCGTTGAGGATGCCCCGGCGCCTCGGGCGTGCGCACTTCACCCGGAGGTCCGCTTCGGGCACAATTCAGCGCTGTGCGTCGCCTGGCCCCGTGGTTCTCGCTCTCCCTCGTCGTCGTGGCAGCTGCCGCCGGCGCCGCGCTCGGGCTCGCGCAAGAGACCTCCACGCCGAGCGCTCCGCAGTGGGTCGCAGACATGCTGGCGGTGACCCAGAGGGCCGGGAGCGCACACTTCTCGTACACCCATGTCACCTCGAGTCCCAACCCCGAGCTCCGCGGCACGCTGTCGGGCCATGGGGTCGTCGACTTCACCGCCGGCAACGTGCGCGTCACCGAGGTCGATCACGACATCAGCTTCAGCTCGACGGGCCACCAGCCCCTGCACCCGGTTCCCTCCACGAGCACCGTGGACGCCATCGTGCTCGGAGGGACCGTCTACCAGGCCAATCCGATCCCGGGATTCGCCGTCTCCGGAAAGTACCGCGTGCTTCCGTTTCCCGCCTTGCCACGGTCGCAGCGTGGGCTCTCCCTGGCCCTCAACGCATCGGTCGCCCTCGACGTCCTCCGCGGCCCCAATGCGGTGGCCTCGGTGAGCGACCTCGGACCCGCCGAGGTCGACGGCATCGCAACCACGCAGTACGCGGTGGAGTACGCACCGTTGCACGTCTGCGCGCTGCACCAGGCGCCGCGCGTGGTGACCCAACGTCCCAGTCGCGTGTGGCTCGACGGCGACGGCAGGCTCGTCCGGGTGCGCAGCACGATCTTCTTCAGCAACCGCCCGCCTCGCGGCGTGAAGCTCCCGGCAGCCATTGACGGCTTCCCGCGGGGACCCGTGACCACGGTCGCCACCCTCACGTTCTCGGAGTTCGGCGTGCCGGTCCGCGTCACCGCGCCCCCGAGCAGTGCTCTCCTTCCCGAGGGAGGGTCCTCCACCGGAATCGCGCTGGCGCGGAGCAACCCCTGTCCTTCCTGATGGAGTCCGACGGGTCGTCGCAACAGTCGGCCAGCCCTGCGACAGGCGATGGGGTCGAGCGGCGAGCCAGACTCTGGGCAATGGACGTCGTCCACCGGACCATCCGCATCAACGGCATCGACATGCACGTGGCGGAGGCCGGCGAGGGGCCTCTCGTCCTTCTGCTCCACGGATTCCCCGAGCTCTGGTATTCGTTCCGTCACCAGCTCGGCGCATTGGCCCATGCCGGGTATCGGACAGTGGCCCCGGACCAGCGCGGCTACGGAGCCACCGACGCGCCAGCTGCGGTGCACGACTACACGCTCATGCACCTCGCCGGGGACATCGTCGGCCTCCTCCATGCCCTGGGCGAGGATTCTGCCGTGGTCGTGGGTCAGGACTGGGGGTCGCCCGTGGCGACCACCTTGGCCCTGTTCCGGCCCGACCTCGTCCGTGGCCTGGTCATGCTGAGCACCCCGTACTTTCCCCGTGGCGACACCGACTTCCTGAGTGAGCTCACCGCCCAGCTCGGACCGGACAACTATCAGGTGTTCTTCCAAGAGCCCGGGATGGCCGAGGCGGCCCTCGAGGCCGACGTCCGTGCCACCGTGCTCGGGTCGCTGCTCGGAATCTCCGGTGAGGCGGCCGAAGTGCACACCACGACCGAAGTGGATGGCACGACCGCCATGCCCGACCATTCGGACACGGTGCTCCCGGGATGGCTGAGCGAAGAGGACGTCGACTACTACACCGCCGAGTTCAGCCGGACCGGCTACCGGGGCGCACTGAACTGGTACCGCAACCATCGCCAGAACTGGGAGTACATGTCGGCCTGGCACCAGGCCCCGATCAGGGTGCCGGCGATGTTCGTGGGTGGTGACCGCGACCCGGTTCTCAACTGGCCCGGGACGCGGGGGCTGGTGGACACGCTGGGCGACCGCCTCGTCACCTGCGCTCCTCGGTCATCCTCGAGGGCTGTGGTCACTGGATCCCTCAGGAACGACCGGTCGAGACCAACGACCTCTTGCTGGAGTTCCTGGTCGGGCTCTGAAGGGCGCCACTGCTCGCCGCCGGCCCGACGGTGCGATTCGGACTACGGGTCCGAGAGTTACGAAGGCGTCTCGCGACCAGGATTGTGCGGAGGCGGGTCGATGCCCGGGACACCGCCGTCCGTCACGTGCTCCGTCCATTCGGTCCCCGACCAGTACCGCCTCTCGTGCCGGCCCGAGGGATCGATCAGCCAACCGGCAGGGATCCCCGTGAACCTGATGTCGGCGGGCGATCGGCCCACGTCATCGGGCACTGGACCCCGAGAGGTGGGATCGGTGAAGGAGGCCGTGGAAGGTGCACCCCCCCGCTGGCCCCGGTGGCGGCGCTGCGAGGAGAGCGCCCGCATCGCGAACAGGCCGAAGAAGAGCACCAGGGCGATGGAGGAACCGTGGCCGTAGAACGCGTACACGGCCTAGCCTCGCCATCCAACGGGCCCGAAGGGCGCTCCGGCGGGTGGGCGATTCGCACCGGACCCGGCGATTGACCTCTTCGACCGCCATGCCATCACGGACAACCACGACAGTCCCGACATGACGCTGACAGCCG
>PMPX01000180.1 GCA_003169235.1 Acidimicrobiaceae bacterium
AGGCCGGCGGCGATGGAGGTGAGGATGTCGCCGAGCATGTAGCCCGTCACCGAGCGGATCGTCTCGTCGATCACCCGGCGCAGGCGGTCCGCCGTGGCGGGACGGAACACGTTCAGGAAGCCCGCCCACAGCCGGGGCGCCTCCAGCATGGTGAAGAAGGTGAGGATGGCGATCGTCACGATGGCGATGAGCGTCGAGACCGCCGCGGCACCGACGGAGAACGCGGTGGCCGGCTTGAGCACCTTGGTGATCTGGGAGGTGATCTTGGTCGAGCTCTCGGAGAGGTACTTCTGCAGGTGCAGGCGGAACACGAGCCGGCCCAGCGGCCCGTGACCCTTCTTGGCCTCACGGATGAGGGTGGGGACCTGCTTGCCGAAGTGCGTGGCCGCCGTCACGAGGGGCTCGGTGAACAGGTAGACGAGGCCGATCAGGGCCAGGGCGCCGAGGAGGAACACCAGGAGCGTGGCGCCGCCGTGGGACATCCCCCGCGTGCGCAGGAAGCGCGTGGCCGGCGTCATCAGCAGCGTGAAGAAGAAGGCAATGACGACGTAGACCACGATGGTCCGCAGTGCCCAGAGCCCGAGGATCAACGCCGCGTTGAGGTCCAGCAGCACGATGACGACCACCACCGACACGACGATCGTGCCGAGTGGGATGCCGCGGCGGTCCGCGCTTCCCGAGAGCTTGGACCGCCACGTGTCAGGACGCTCCGCGGCCATGGGACCAGCTTGGCACCTCCGACCTTCGAAGATGCGGTTGGTCGCACGACGGACGTGCAAGCATGAACGCGATGGACCCGGTCGAGGAGGAGGGGGAGCCCGAGGAGCAACCCCCGGCGCCCCCCAAGCCCCGCCGGCGCTGGCTGCCGCGCAACGTGAAGATCACGCTGATGGTCCTCTTCTTGTTCTTCGTCGGCGAGTACATCCTCCTGCCCGAGGTGGCCAGCGCCCGGCGAGAGTTCAACCAGCTCACCCACTTGAACTTCCTCTGGCTCATCCTCGGCGCGCTGCTCGAGATCGCCGCCCTGGTCGCCTACGCGGAGCTGACCCGCACCGTCCTCTCCCCCGGTGCCCCCGACCGGTTCCGCATCTTCCGCATCAACATGTGGGCGCTGGCCGTCAGCCACGTGCTCCCCGGCGGGACCGTGCCGGGCACAGCCGCCAGCTACCGGCTGCTCACCGACTCGGGCGTCTCGGGCAGCACGGCCGCCTTCGGGCTGGCCACCCAGGGCATCGGCTCGGCGGTCGTGCTGAACCTGATCTTCTGGCTGTCACTGCTCATCTCCATCCCGCTCCAGGGCTACAACCCGCTCTACGGTTTCGCCGCCATCCTGGGCGTGCTCCTGCTGGCGATCTTCGGCACCGTCGTCTACCTCTTCACGCGGGGCGAGAAGCAGGCCGCCGTGTTCATCCAACGGGTGTCGAACCGGCTCCCCTTCGTCAAACCGGAGACCGTGACCTCGCTGGTCCAGAAGGTGGCGGACCGCATGAAGATCCTGTTCTCGAGCTCCGAGCTGCTCACCCGGGCCGGCATCTGGGCGGCGGCCAACTGGCTGCTCGACGCCGCCTCGCTCTATGTCTTCCTGCTGGCGTTCGGGGCGCGCATCTCGCCCATCGACGTGCTGGTGGCCTACGGGCTGGCCAACATCCTCGCCGTCATCCCGCTGACCCCCAGCGGACTCGGCGTGATCGAGCTGACCATCGTCGCCGTGCTCAAGGGCTTCGGGGTCCCGGGAGGCGTGGCGGCGGCGGGCGTCCTGAGCTGGCGCCTGGTGAACTTCTGGCTGCCCATCCCCTTCGGCGGCGCGGCCTACCTGTCGCTGCGCCTCGGCCGCCCGAGGGCGCCGGCCGGGGCCAAGGCGATCACGTCCTGACCCGTCAGCGCTGATGCCGTCCGGACACCCCTCCCTCTCGGCGCGCTGGGTCGCGGTTCACCGCGGCCGCCTGGCGCGCACCCGCCCCTCGACACCCGGAGGCGACCTCGAGGGGGAACGCCGCCTCTATCGCTCCGTGGGCGGTTCCTTCGCCCTCCCCCTCGGCCGGCCGGCGGGCCTGGAGGAGCGGACCAGGGTGATCGACGCCGAGCTGGCCCGGGCCCTCGGGCACGGGACCGGTCAGGTCGTCCTCGTGGGCGCGGGCTACGACGGCCGGGCCCTGCGCTTCGGCGGCGGGGCCGTCCGCTTCTTCGAGGTCGACCTGCCCGCATTGCAGGCGGACAAACAGGAGCGACTGCGCTCGCTCGGCCTCCGTGCGGCCGGCGTGACGTACGTGGGCCTCGACTTGCGACGCGACGACCTCGGGGCGGCGCTCGACGCCGCCGGGCACGATCCGGCCGCACCGTCGCTGTTCGTGTGCGAGGACGCGGCCGCCCACCTCAGCCTGGAGGCGACGGCGCTGCTGGCCGGGGCCCTGCGCACCCGTGCGCCGGCCGGCAGCGCGCTGGTGGCCGGCTTCACGGTGGCGCCCGAGCCCGGCGCTCCCGCACGCGCCGTACGCGCCACGACGGGCGCACTCGCCAGCGCGGCCGGGGAGCCCCGTCGCAACGAGTTCCGCCCCGGTGACCCGGAGAAGCTGATGGTCGTGACCGGCTGGCACGTCACCCACGCGGACTCGTCCGCCGAGAGCAGGATCGACCCCGGCTCGCACACCCTCGTCCTGGTCTGCGAGCCGGGCCCGGCGCGCTGAGCGTCGGGCCGGCCCGGGCGTCAGCTCCCGGCGCCGGTCGGTGCGATCGTCCGGCGGCCCCGGCTGACCGCCGGCTCGCGGACCCGTGCCCGCCAGACCTTCACCCCCGCGCCCACCACGAGAATGACGAAGAGCAGCGCGTAGGAGTCGGAGACCGGCATCAGCCAGCCTCGCCCGGCGAACGCCACGTCCGGCCCGTGCGGGACCCACCAGGTCGGCGCCGCCCAGAACAACACGCACACCCCCAGCGCCATCCACTCGCCGTAGCGGGGGCGGTCCTCGGCCAGGGCGAGCCACGCCACGAGCAGGATCACCCAGATGAAGTGGTGCGACCACGAGACCGGGCTGGCGAGTGACTCGGTGGCCTCCACCACCAGGAAGCCGAGGACCGGCGAGGAGCGACGGTACGCCCCCGCCGCCACGGCCAGCCCGACCACGACCACCGTCACCCCGATCACGAAGCTCGTGGGCGTGGTCACCGTGTGGCCCAGCATGCGCTCCGTCGCCCCCACGAGACCCTGGTTCCCGATCCACGACAGCATGCCGGCCCGCTGCGGGTCCCGGATGTAGTGCGTCCAGTACGACCACGACGTGGAAGCGTTGAAGGCGGCTGCGAGCAGCGCGGCAGCGCAGAAGGAGGCGGCGGCCCGGACACCCGAGCGGCCCTGTCGGGTCAGGAACAGGTACGGGATGAGGATGGCGGGGGTCACCTTGATGGCGGCCGCCAGCCCGACCAGGATGCCCCGGGGTATCGGCAGGTCCAGCGTCATGTCCGCCACCACCATGAGGGCGAGGATGATGTTGACCTGACCGAGCAGGAAGGTCTGGCGGACCGGGTCGAACAGCACGACCGGCAGCACGAGGGCGAGCGCCCACCACAGGATCGTGCGCCTGTCGAGCGCCGCGCACACCGCACGCAGGCTGACGGCGATCAGCGCGAAGACCGCGGCGAGGTTGACCAACGAGAACGCCACCTCGCAGACCCGGAGCGGGAGGTGCGCGAACGGTGCGAACAACAGGGCGGAGAACGGCGGGTAGGTGAACCCCAGATGGTCGATCGGCAGCGTGACCGTGAAGAGGTCGTTGGTCTGGGCGTGCGCACCGCCGAGCAGGTAGGTGCTGAGGTCGATCTGCTCGTGGACCCAGGCGAGCACGGTCATGCCGATGACGGCGACGGCGCCAGAGAGCACCGGCCAGGCCCACCCTCGGGACGACGAGATCGCGCGCATGCGCAGCGCCAGGGCATCGCTCGCCATGGCGAAGGATGGTACCGGGGACCGTCCTCGGCGACGCGACATTGGACCGGGCGCACCCGGTCCGTCCACGCTGCCACCAGCCCCGTGATGTCCGCCGTCGTCGACCTGTCCCCTTGTCGGCCCGTGGAAATCGGTCATCGGGCTGACTGCCTCCCTGTCCTTCGTGTCGGTCCTGCCAGCATGCGGAGCGCGCGACTCCAGGGGAATGCCGCTACCGGGCATCGTGGCCTGGTGCTGCCACCAGGGTCCGCCGTGCCCGAGTCGGGGTCGATGGCGCGGCTACGCCGGGGACCTGGCCTCGTCACCCTCTCCGACGCGGAGGTCAGAATCGAGGCGGCGACGGGCCCGCTCCCGTGCCAACTCCTTCAGGCGCTCCTGGGAGCTCACCCCGTGCCGGTTCTGCACGCGGCGCCAGCGCCGGTCCGGGCCGAGCGCCCACGCGTTGGTCTCGTCCGCGAACACCAGGTCGAGCACCTCGAACAGGCGGGCCTGCAACTCGGGGTCGTGCACCGGCACGACCACCTCGATCCGCCGGTCGAGGTTGCGGCCCATGAGGTCCGCCGAGCCGATGTAGATCTTGAGGGGCAGGCCGGGCCCGGCCGCCGGATCGGCGGGCGCGCCGCCGAAGCGGTAGATCCTCGAGTGCTCGAGGAAGCTGCCGACGATGGAGCGCACCCGGATGCGCTCGGAGAGCTCGGGGAGGCCGGGGCGCAGGCGGCACAGGCCCCGCACCGCGAGGTCGATCTCGACGCCGGCGCCGGAGGCCCGGTAGAGCGCGTCGATCATGCTGGCGTCGGTGAGGCCGTTGAGCTTCATGACGATGCGGCCGGACGGCCCCGCCTCGGCCTGCTCCTCGATCATCGACATGATCCGCTTGCGCACGGTCACCGGCGACACGAGGATCTGGCGGTAGTCGGCGTGGCGCGAGAAGCCGGTGAGGTAGTTGAAGAGCTCACCGACGTCGGCGCCGATGTCGGGGTCCGAGGTCAGCAGGCCGATGTCCTCGTAGATGCGCGCCGTCCTCGAGTTGTAGTTGCCGGTGCCCACGTGGCAGTAGGGGCGGACGCCGTCTTCCTCGCGCCGGAGCACGAGCGCGGTCTTGGAATGGGTCTTCAGCCCGACGATGCCGTAGACGACGTGCACGCCCACCTCTTCGAGGGCGCGGGCCCACCCGATATTGGCCTCCTCGTCGAAGCGCGCCTTGAGCTCGACGATGGCCGCGACCTGCTTGCCGTTCTCCGCCGCCTGAATGAGCGACGCCACGATCGGGCTGTCGCCGCCGGTGCGGTACAGCGTCTGCTTGATCCCGAGCACCGCCGGGTCCTCGGCCGCCTGTGCGACGAACGCCTCGACCGACGTGGCGAAGGAGTCGTAGGGGTGGTGCACCAGGACGTCGCGCTCGCGCAGGAGGGCGAAGAACTCGGCCGGGTCGTGCGCCACCTGGGCCAGCCGGGGTGGCGTCATGGGCGTCCACGTCTCGCCGTGCAGGTCGGGGCGGTCCAGGGCGTAGACGCCCCACAGGCCGCTGAGGTCGAGCGGCGCGCTGACCCGGAAGATGCCGTCGGCGCCGACCTCGAGCTCGGTCGCCAGCAGGTTCGCCAGCTCCTGGCCCGTGTCGGCCTCCACCTCGAGGCGCAGTGCCTTGCCGAAGCGGCGGCGGCGCAGCTCCATCTCGATCGCCACCAGGAGGTCGTCGGCCTCGTCCTCCTCGAGGGCCAGGTCGGCGTTGCGGGTCACCCGGAAGGCGTGGTGGTGCCCGATCGTCATCCCCGGGAACAGCGAACCCAGGTGGGCCGCGATGACCTGCTCCAGGGGCACGAAGCGCTCGCCGTCGGGCATGACCACGAAGCGGGGCAGCGCCGGCGGGACCTTGACCCGGGCGATGCGCCCTTCCCCCGACGCCGGGTCCTGCACCTCGACCACCAGGTTGAGCGACAGGTTCGAGATGTACGGGAAGGGGTGGCCCGGGTCCACGGCGAGTGGTGTCAGCACGGGGTAGATCTGGCGCTGGAAGACGTCGACCAGGTGCTCGCGGTCGTCGTCATCGAGCGAGGACCAGCTGGAGAGGCGGATGCCGGCCTGGGCGAGGGCGGGCACGATGAGGTCCAAGAAGATGTGGTCCTGGCGCCGGACCAGCTCCTCGACCCGGCCCCGGATCATCGTGAGCTGCTCGCCGGGCCGCAGGCCGTCGACCGAACGCGTGCGCACGCCGGCGGCTACCTGGTCCTCGAGCGCGGCGACCCGGATCTGGTAGAACTCGTCGAGCAGCTCGGAGAAGATGGCGAGGAACTTCGCCCGCTCGAGCAGCGGCTGCCCGTCGTCCTCGGCCAGGTCCAGGAGGCGTGACCCGAAGTCCAGCCGTGACTGCTCACGGTTGGTGAAACGCTGGTACCCGAACGCTTCGATCTGCTGGTACGTGGGCGGCGGGTGGTGCTCGGTCCCCGACAACCCCGCTTCCACATCGGATTCCGACGCCGGCACGTCCCCGACCTGGGCGTCCGTGGATGGGGTGGGCTCCGCCGGGGGTTGGTGCTGAGGCTCGGTCTGGGTCATGGGCGGAGGGTCGACGTCGAACGCGTCACGGCGGGATGTCACCCGGGATCCTACCCCTCACCACTACGATTCGCCCGGTGCCCTCACGTGCCCGTCGCAGCCCGATCCCGCTCTACGTCTGGGGCCCCAAGCCCAAGCGCCGCACCGAATTGGGGCTTCTGGTGTTCGGCTCGCTGCTCATCGTCTCGCTCTACGTCATCGCCGTGCTGGGCCAGAAGTCCAAGATCCCGGCGAACATCGGTCCCTTCCTCGGCATCGTGTTGGGGCTGGCACTGATTGCCCACATGGCGAACCGCTGGCTCGCCCCCAACGCCAACGCCGTGATCCTGCCCCTGGCCGTGCTCCTCAACGGCATCGGCTACGTCATCATCGCCCGCTGGGACCCCAGCGAGGCCAAGGGCCAGGCCGGGTGGGCCGCGCTGGGCGTCGGGCTCTACGTGCTGACGCTGCTGGTCGTGCGGTACTCGCGGGATCTGGAGCGCTACCGCTACCTGTTGCTCCTGCTGGCCGGTGTGCTCCTCGTGGCGCCCCTGTTCTTCTCCCCCATCGGCGGCGCGCGCCTCTGGGTCCACTACGGCAGCATCTCGTTCCAGCCGGTGGAGTTCTCCAAGATCCTCCTGTGCATCTTCTTCGCCTCGTACTTCGCGGAGAACAAGGAGATGCTCACCATCCCGACCGCGCAGGTCGGCAACCGGCTCTACCTCGACCCCCGGCCCCTGCTGCCCATCCTGGTGGCCTGGGGCGCCGCCATGGCCATCATCGGGCTCGAGGACGACATCGGCTTCGCCGCCCTGCTCTTCGTGCTCTTCATCGGCCTGCTGTGGGTGGCGACCGGCCGCGTGGGCTACCTGCTGCTCGGGCTGGTGCTCTTCGGCGTGGGCGCCTACATCGCGGCGCGCTACTTCGGCCAGGTCCATCTGCGGGTGACGGAATGGCAGAACCCCTGGCCGACCAGCGCCAATCCCAATCCGGGCGGCTACCAGCTCAGCCAGGCCTGGTACAGCATGGGCACGGGCGGGGTGGGAGGCACGGGGCTGGGCTTCGACCACTACGCCTATCTCATCCCCGAGCTGACGAGCGACATGATCTTCGCCGCCATCGGGACCGAAATGGGCCTGGTCGGCTGCGTCGCGGTGGTCATGGCCTTCATCCTCTTGGTGGGGGCGGCCTTCCGCGTGGCGCAGACGGCACGCTCGGACTTCTCACGGCTGATGGCCACCGGGCTGACGCTGATCCTGGGTTTCCAGGCCTTCTTCATCATGGCCGGCGTGGTGCGGCTGTTGCCCTTCACCGGGATCACGCTGCCCTTCGTGGCCTACGGCGGCTCGTCGCTGCTGGCCAACTACATCCTGATCGCGCTCATGCTGCGCATCTCCGACGAGGGCGCCCAGGCCCAGGCGGCCATGATCGCCGCGGGGGCGGCCGGCGCCCCCGGCGAGCATCCCATGGTCCCGGCGCGCTGAGGTCCGGCCGCCGCGCCGTCGTGGCGTAGGCCCGGCGAGGCGGGCTACCCGGCGGGCAGCCTCACGAGTGGCCCAGGTTCTCCACTTCGGTGAACAACGCACCCTGCGCCGCGCCCGACCCGGACAGGCCGCCGCCGGGGCCGCGCAGGACGAAGGCGATGCCCACGGCCAGGACCGCACCGGCGACGGGGCCGGCGATGTAGACCCAGTAGTCGGTGAAGGTCCTCGACACCAGGTCGGGTCCGAACGTGCGGGCCGGGTTCATCGATGCGCCCGAGATGGGGCTGCCCCACAGGCCCGCCAGCGCGATGTACGAGCCCACCCCGAGGGCGCCGATGATGCCGACGTTCTGCGCGCCCGACGCCGTGCCCAGGATGACGCTGACCAGACCCACGGTCAGGATGAGCTCCATCCAGAACGCGGCCATGTTCGAGTACCCGTGCGCCGGGTAGTTGGACCCGTACGTCGCCGACACGTTGATGACCGAGCGGAGGAACAGCGCGGCCAGCGTGGCGCCGGCCAGCTGGGCCACGACGTAGCCGGGCACCCGACGCCACGGGAAGTCCTGGCGCAGCGCGAAGGCGATGGACACCGCCGGGTTGAGGTGGGCGCCCGAGATCTTGCCCATGAACAAGATGATGGCCAGCACCATGAGGCCCGGCGCCACCACTGCCGCGGTGCGGCTGATCACGCCGGGGAAGGCGTG
>PMPX01000169.1 GCA_003169235.1 Acidimicrobiaceae bacterium
TGAGCTCCTACCCGGGCTCCATCGTCAGCTCGTCGACGTAGCACCAGATCCAGTCCTCTCCGGGCTGGAAGGACTGCACGAGCGGATGGCCAGAGTGGTGGAAGTGCGCCGTGGCGTGCCGGTTGGGCGACGAGTCGCAGCAGTTCACCTCGCCACAGGAGAGGCACAGCCGCAGATGGACCCACGTCCCCCCGATGGCGAGGCAGGCGCCGCAGCCCTGCGGGGTCTGCGGCTCCACGTCGGCGATCTGGTCCAGGTGGGTGCACTCCGGCATGGCCAACCTCCTCGGTCTCGGGTTCTCACGACGTCGTCATGCCGCCGTCGACGGGCAGCGCGGCCCCCGTCACGCCGCCGGCGTCCCGGCCGCACAGCCACGCGATGAGCGCGGCCGGCTCGGCCGGCTCGAGCAGGCGCTCCACCAGCTGGTGCACGGCGAACTCCTCGGGGGACCCCAGCCCGTAGACGGCGGCCGAGGCGTCCAGCATCGGCCCCCGCGTCGAACCGGGGCACACCGCGTTGGCGGTGACGCCGGTGCCGGCCAGGTCGGCGGCCAGGGACCGCACGAGGCCGATCACCGCGTGCTTCGAGGCGCTGTACCCGCTGAGCCGGGGCAGGCCGAGCAGCCCGGCGGCCGACGCCACGGCGACGAAACGCCCCGAACGGGGCGCGGGCGCCTGGAGCAACGTCGGCACCGCCGCCGCGGCGAGGTTGCGCACCCCGTTGACGTTGACGTCGAAGAGCACGTCCCACTGCGCGTCGTCCGCCTCCCACAGGGGCGGCCCGCCACCGATGACGCCGGCCACGGCGACCGCCGCCTGCAGCCCCCCGAAGTGCCGGACCGCCTCGTCCACCGCCTCGCGCAGGTCGGCCCTGCTCCGGACGTCCCCCACCACGGTGCGGACGGCCGCACCGTGACGTGCCGCCACCTCTTCCAGGTCGGACTTGGAGGCGAGCGGGTAGTCGAGCGCAGGATCGTCGGCGCAGCGGTCCAGCGCCACCACCTGCCAGCCCGCGCCGACCAGCGCGTCCACCGTGGCGGCGCCCATGCCGCGGGCGGCTCCCGTGACGACGGCGGCGGGGCTCACCGCCCGGACCAGCGCGACGCCACCGCAGCCGTCAGGTCGCGCACCAGCGCGTCGAGCAGCGCCCTGCCCTCGTCGGCGCTCGCACCTGCGGGGTCACCCAGCACGCCGTTGGACGATACCGGCCTCACCCCCTCGGTGCGCAGACGGGGCAGCAGGGTGCCGAGCGGCTCCGTGCACCCGGCCTCGGCCAGCTCGAGCCGCACGGCGCCGGGATCGATGGCCAGCATGAGCGAGGTCTCCGTCCGCCCGGCGTGCGCGTCACCGCCCGCGGTGGCGGCCCGCCAGGCCAGCACGTCGTCCCCATCGGCGGCGCAGCGTGCCTGCAGGAGGGACAGGGCCTCCGCGTTGCCGCCGTGCGTGTTGACGAGCACGACCCCGGCGAACGCGCCGCGGGCGGAGCGGACCAGCTCGACCAGGAGCCCGGCCAGCACCTCGTGGCCGACCAGCAGCGTGCCCGGGAAGGCGGCGTGCTCGCCGCTGGCCCCGTAGGCCACCGGCGGTGCCACGGCGACACCGGCGCGCCGGGCCGACAGGCCCGCGGCCACCGCCTCGGCGATGCGGGTGTCGGTGTTCAGCGGGAGGTGAGGGCCGTGCTGCTCGAGCGAGCCCAGCGGCACGGCCAGGAGGGTGCGTCCCCCGGTCGCCTCCACCTGGGGCCAGGTGGCGCCGCCGAGATCCACGCCGCTCAGGCGCGCGCCGGCGAGCGGAAGCGGACTGGGGTGGGCACCGGGACCGGGGTCCCGTCCCGGTGGACCTTCGAATGGCCGAGGACCGCCTGCGGCCGCTCGCCCCGCGCCGCCAGCGCGGCCTCGCCGTGGCCGTGCACGCACTCGGGGTCCGGCCCGTCGAGCGGCAGGCCGGTGAAGAACTTGGCCGCCATGCACCCGCCCTGGCAGGCATCGAAGGAGCCGCAGGACGCGCAGGCGCCGGCGCTCTGGGGCTCACGCAATGAAGTGAAGAGCGCGGAGGTCCGCCAGACGGTGGGGAAGCCCCCCGGATGGCGGACGTTGCCCGCGAGGAACTGACGGTCGATGACGAAGGGACAGGCGTAGACGTCGCCCACGGGGTCGATGAGGCACACCACCCGACCGGCCCCGCACAGGTTCAGCCCGTCGAGCGGCTCGCCGAGGGCCGAGAGGTGGAAGAAGGAGTCGCCCGTCAGCACGCCGGGTCGCTCCACCAGCCAGTGGTAGAGCGTGCGCTGCTGCGCCGCCGTCGGGTGAAGGGCCTCCCAGCTGTCGACGGCCCGGCCCGAGGGGCGCAGCCGGGTGAGCCGCAGCTGCGCGCCGTAGGAATCGGCGATGGCGGCGAGCGCATCGAGCTCCTCGACGTTCTGGCGGGTGACCACGACGCTGATCTTGAAGGGGCCGAAACCGGCGGCGGCCAGGTGGTCCATGGCGCGCCGTGCCGCCGCGAACGAGCCCTCACCCCGGACGGCGTCGTTGGTGGCCGCGGTCGCCCCGTCAATGCTGATCTGCACGTCGAGGTAGTCGAGGGCGGCGAGCTGCTCGGCGCGCCGCGCCGTGAGCCTCGTCCCGTTGGTCGAGAACTTCACGCCCACCTTGCGCCCGACGGCGTAGGAGACCAGGTCGAAGAAGTCGGGGCGCAGCATCGGCTCGCCGCCGCCGATGTTGACGTAGAAGACCTTCATGTCGACCATGTCGTCGACGATGCCGCGGGCCTCCTCAGGCGTCAGCTCGCCCGGGTCGCGGCGACCGGACGAGCTCAGGCAGTGCACGCAGGCCAGGTTGCAGGCGTAGGTCAGCTCCCAGGTCAGGCAGATCGGGGCGTCGAGGCCCCGGGTGAACTGCTCCTTGAGCGGCAGCGGCGCCAGGTCAGCGGACATCGATCACCTCGGAAGCGGCCAGCCGGGCCAGCGCCCGCTCGTAGCTGGCGCGCCGGCCCTCGGGCACGAGGGCCCCGATGGCCTCGGCTGCGCTCGGGTACTCACCCAGCGACGACACGAGGTCGACCAGCAGGCGCGACTTGAGGAACACGAGCCGGCGGTTGCCGTAGTGGTAGGCCAGGGCGCCAAAGGCCTCGTCGCGCAGCGCCACCTGGGGGTTGAGTCGCCAGGCGCGCTCGGTCGCGAACGCGGCCGCGGGCGGTCGCGCCTCGGTGACACTCAATAGACGCCGCACATCCCGTCGATGGAGACCTCCTCGACCAGGAGCTCGTCGAGGTCCTCGTCGGACAGCTCCTCGACGTCCTGGGCGTCCCGATCCTCTGCCAGCATCCCGACCTCCTCTGCGCAAAGTCCCAGCCTATCGCCGCCCCCGGCCTGCCAAGATTGGGCGGTGCCCGACCCCAACACCCCGGCCGCGCCCTCGGAGCTGCGGATCGCACCTCCCCGCGCATCGACGCCGCTCCCGGCCGGCTTCGGGCTGGACGAGGATCCGTCGACGGTGGCCTTCGACGAGGGGACGGTCCTGCTGGGCGGCAGCCCGCTCCGGCTCTTCCGGATTTCGTCCCGCGCCCGGGACCTCGTGGACCGCTGGCGGTCGGGCGCTCCGGTCGGCCGGAGCACCGCGGCGCGGCTCCTGGCGCGGCGCCTCGTGTCGGCGGGCGCCTTCGTCCCGCGGCCGGGGAACGCCGGAGCCGGCGTTGACGACGTCACGGTCGTGGTGCCGGTGCGGGACCGGCCGGCGCAGCTGAGTCGCCTGCTCGGCGTGCTCGGGGACCTGGCGTGCATCGTCGTCGACGACGGGTCGGCCGACGCGGGGGCCACCAGGGAGATCGCGGAGCGCCACGGCGCCCGCTTCGTCGGGCTGGCGACCAACGTGGGGCCGTCGGGTGCCCGCAATGCCGGTCTGGCCGAGGCGGACAGCCCGATCGTCGCCTTCGTGGACTCCGACTGCGTGCCGTCGGAGGGGTGGCTCGCGCCGCTGCTCGGCCACTTCGACGACCCGCGGGTGGCCGCGGTGGCCCCGCGCATCGTCCACGCCGCGCCGGCGGGACCGGCCGACGCGCTCTCCCGGTATCAGGCGGTGCGGTCGTCGCTCGACCGCGGGCCCGACGCGGGACTGGTGCGGCCGGCCAGCGCGGTCCCGTACGTGCCGAGCGCGGCCCTCCTCGTCCGCTCCGACGTGGTCACCGGTCCCGGCCTCTTCGACCCGAGCCTGCGCGGCGGCGAGGACGTCGATCTGGTGTGGCGCCTGGAAGAGGCCGGATGGGACGTGCGCTACGTGCCGAGCAGCACCGTCGAGCACGACGGGCCCGCGTCCGTGGGGGCCCTCGCGGCGCGTCAGGCCTTCTACGGGTCGACCGCCGGGCCGCTCGCGCTCCGCCACGGCGATGCGGTGGCGCCGCTGCGCGTGTCCGCATGGTCGCTGGCGGTGTGGCTGCTGGCACTGGCCCGTCGGCCGGTCCTGAGCTGGGCCACGCTGGCGGCCTCCGTCGCCATCCTGGCCCACCGGCTGGGCGGTCTCGTCCGGGACCCCGTCGCGGTCGCGCTGCGCATCGCGGGGGTGGGCACGGCGCGCTCGGCGCTGCCCACACTGGCCAACCTGGCGCGCGCCTGGTCACCCGCGCTGGTGCTCGGACTGGCCTTCCGCCGGACCCGGCGGGCGGCGGCGCTGGCACTGCTCGTCCCCGCGGTGAGCGACTGGGCCGAGAACCCCGAGGCGCTCGACCCGGTGCGCTACA
>PMPX01000356.1 GCA_003169235.1 Acidimicrobiaceae bacterium
AACCAGGGGAACCAGAACCAGGGCAACCAGAACCGTGGCAACCAGGACCAGGGCAACCAGAACCGTGGAAACCAGGACCGCGGCAACCAGTCCGGTGACGACGCCGGCAACCGGCGCAGCCGGCGCCGGCGGGGCCGTGAGCGGGGCGGCCAGGGCGGCGAGCTGCAGGGCGGCGGCGGCCAGGAGCAGCCCTATTCGGGCGAGCTCGTCGAGGTCAAGGGCATGCTCGACCTGCGCGACGAGGGCTACGGCTTCCTGCGCTGCGAGGGGTATCTGGCCTCGACCAAGGACGTCTACGTCTCCATCAGCCAGGCCCGGCGTTTCGCGCTGCGGCGGGGTGACTATGTCGAGGGCGCGTGCCGGCCGGCGTCGAACAACGAGAAGTACCCGGCGCTCCTGCGCATCGACTCCATCTCGGGCCTCGATCCCGAGGCCGCCCGCGACCGGCCCCGCTTCGAGGACCTGACCCCCCTGTTCCCGGACTCCCGCCTCAACCTCGAGATGCCCGGCGACAAGGACAACCTGACGGCCCGGATCGTGGACCTGCTCTCGCCGATCGGCAAGGGACAGCGCGGCATGATCGTCTCGCCGCCCAAGGCCGGCAAGACGACGGTCATGAAGCAGATCGCCCACAGCATCGAGGCCAACAACCCGGAGGTGCACCTCATGGTGCTGCTCGTCGACGAGCGCCCCGAAGAGGTCACCGACATGCGGCGGTCGGTCAAGGGCGAGGTCATCGCGTCGACCTTCGACCGCCCGGCGGACGAGCACACCCAGGTGGCCGAGCTCGCCATTGAGCGGGCCAAGCGGCTCGTCGAGATGGGCCGCGACGTCGTCATCGTCCTCGACGGCATCACCCGCCTGGCCCGGGCCTACAACCTGGCCGCGCCGGCGACCGGGCGGATCATGTCCGGTGGTGTCGACTCCGGTGCGCTCTACCCGCCCAAGAAGTTCTTCGGAGCGGCGCGCAACGTGGAGGAGGGCGGCTCGCTGACGATCCTCGCCTCGGCGCTCGTGGAGACCGGCTCCAAAATGGACGAGGTCATCTTCGAGGAGTTCAAGGGCACCGGCAACATGGAGCTGCGCCTCGACCGCCGCCTCTCCGAGCGCCGCCTGTACCCGGCCATCGACGTCAACGCCAGCTCGACCCGGCACGAGGAGCTCCTCTTCGAGCGGGGCCAGCTCCAGCAGGTCTGGAAGCTGCGCCGGGTGCTCAACGCGCTCGCCAGCGACGGCAAGGATGCGGCCGGCCTGGAGCTGCTGATGGACAAGATCCGCACCACGGCGAGCAACGACGAGTTCCTGGCCGAGATCGCCAAGGGCCCGGCCACCTGATCCTGCAGGGCCCGAAGGGCGACGGGACGGCGCCGGGCCGATCGGCCGGTTGCGCCCCTAGACTGAACCGACCACATCGACACTTGGAGACACCATGAAGCCCGACATCCACCCCAACTACGTAGAGTCGACGGTCCGGTGCTCGTGCGGCAACACGTACGTGACGCACTCGACCAAGGCCGACCTCCACGTCGAGCTGTGCAACGAGTGCCACCCCTTCTTCACCGGGAAGCAGAAGCTGGTCGACTCCGGTGGACGAGTGGAGCGCTTCCAGCGCCGCTATGGAGAGCGCAAGACCAAGGCCAAGGCCAAGCCCGGCGCGGCGGCGGCGCAGGACTGACCCCGCCGGGGCGGGGCGCGTGCACCGTGCCGCCGCCCCCGTGAGGAGCAGACCCGAGAGGCATGTTCGAGGACCGGATCGTCGCGCTCGAGGCTGAGTACCAGGCCGTCGAGGCCGAGCTCTCCGACTCCGCCACCCACTCCGACCCGGACCGCCTGCGCGACCTGTCGCGGCGGCACAAGGAGCTCGGCGAGATCGTCCGCGCCTGGCACGACCTCACCGCCGCCCGCGAGGACCTCACCACCGCCCGCGAGATGCTGACCGAGGCGTCGGGAGACGACCGCGACCTCATGCGGCTCGAGGTCGACGACGCGGAGGCGCGGGTGGAGGCGCTCGAGGAGCGGATTCAGGAGCTGCTGCTGCCCAAGGACCCGAACGAGGGGCGCAACGTGATCATGGAGATCCGGGGCGCGGTGGGGGGCGACGAGGCGAACCTCTTCGCCCGCGTGCTCTACGACATGTACCTGCGCTTCGCGGCGACGAAGAAGTGGAAGGTCGAGGTCCTCTCCGAGGACGCGTCGGACAAGGACGGGATCAACGAGGCGGTCTTCCTGGTCAAGGGTCCCGACGCCTACATCCGGCTGGAGCACGAAGCCGGCACGCACCGGGTCCAACGGGTGCCGGTCACCGAGGCCAAGGGGAGGATCCACACCTCCACGGCCACGGTGACCGTGCTGCCCGAGGCGGCGGAGGTCGAGGTCGACATCGACCCCAACGACCTGAAGATCGACGTCTACCGCTCGACCGGGCCGGGCGGGCAGTCGGTCAACACCACCGACTCCGCCGTGCGGATCACGCACATACCCACCGGCACGGTCGTGGCGATGCAGGACGAGAAGAGCCAGATTCAGAACCGGGCCAAGGCGATGGTGGTGCTGCGCTCCCGCCTTCTCAAAGCCGAGCAGGACCGACAGGCCGCCGAGATGTCGGCGCAGCGGCGCGGCCAGGTCGGGGCCGGGAACCGCACCGACAAGATCCGCACTTACAATTTCAAGGAGAACCGGGTCACCGACCACCGGATCAACCTCACCCTCTACAAGTTGGACCAGGTGCTGGCGGGCGACCTGAACGAGCTCACCGATGCGCTGATGGCCGACAAGCGCGGTCGCCAGCTGTCGGGCGAGGAGGACGGCGAGGGGTGAGCGTGGCGGCGGGCCCCACGCGTGGTGCGCTGGTCGCCGAGCTGGCCGAGGTCGTGGGCGCGCCGCACGAAGCGCGCTTCATCGTCGACGAGGTGCTCGGCCTCGGGCTCGTCCTGGGGCTGCCGAACGTCCCGACCGGCCCGCTCGACGACGACACCGTCGCCGCGGCGCGCCACCTGGCGGAACGCCGGGCGGCGGGGGAGCCGCTGCAGTACGTGTTCGGGCACTGGCCCTTCCGTGGCCTCGACCTCGTGGTGGATCGGCGCGTGCTGATCCCGCGGCCAGAGACGGAGCAGGTCGCCGAGGTGGCGCTCGCCGAGGCCCGCCGTCTCGGTCGCGGCGCGGCCGGGGCCGGCGTGGTGGCCGTCGACGCCGGCACGGGCACCGGCGCGCTGGCGCTGGCGCTGGCCACGGAGCTCGGACGCCCCGTGGTGCGCGAGGTCTGGGCCGTCGACGCCAGCCCCGACGCGCTCGAGGTGGCGGCGGCCAACGTGGCTGCGGTGCGCGAGCGTCTCGGTGACGCGCTGCCACGCATTGAGCTGGTCCTCGGGAGCTGGCTCCAGGCGCTCCCGCCGGCGCTGCGCGGAGACGTGGACCTCGTCGTCTCCAACCCGCCCTATGTCGCCGCAGAGGAGTGGCCGGGGCTGGCGCCCGAGGTCCGGGCGGAGCCGCGCCGGGCGCTCGTGGCGGGTCCCGGCAGCGACGGCACGCCCGGGTTGGGGGACGTCGAGGCCGTGCTGCACCAGGCCATGGACTGGCTGGGGCGTTCCGGCACCGCCGTGATCGAGCTGGCGCCGCACCAGGCGCCCCCGGCCGCCGAGCTGGCCGGTCGCCTGGGGTTCGGCGACGTGCGGGTCGAGCCCGACCTGGCCGGGCGGCCGCGCGCGCTGGTGGCCCGGGTGGCGCGCTGAGATGGGGGACATGGATCCCGGGGATGTGGCGGAAGCGGCCCGGCCGCCGATCGTGGCTGTCGGTGCGGCCGCGGTGGCCGAGGCCCTGGCCGCGGACCGCATCATCGCCGTGCCCGCCGTGGGCGGGTACTGCCTCGCGGTCCGGGCCGGCTCGCCCGAGGTCGAGGCACAGCTGGTGGACCTGGCCGCCGATCCCGAGGGGCCGCACTACGCCGTGGGGTCCACCGACGCGCTGCGCTCGCTCTCGTCGGGCTGGACCGACGAGGTGGGACGGCTGCTCGACCGCTGCTGGCCCGGCCCGCTCGAGGTGTTCCTTCCCGGGGTCGATGCCGGCGGCCCGGAGGGCGCCGCCGCGGACGGGGAGCCGGAACGGGAGCCGACCGCCGACCCCGCCGGTGCGCCCTGGCGCGCCTGGGCCGTGGTCGTGGGCATGCCAGACGGCCGGGCACTGCGCCGGCTGTGCCGGGAGCAGGGCCCCTGGCGCACGGTGCCGCTCAGCTTCGCGGACGCGCCGCAGGTGGCCCAGGCCTTCGACGCCGACGCGGTGGCGCTGGTGGTCGACGGCGGGCGCCGCGAGGGGCCGCCCCCGACGCTGGTCGACGCCACCGTCTCGCCGGTGCGGGTCCTGCGCGAGGGCGCGCTGCCGGCGACCTTCATCGAGGGGACGATGCTCATGAGCACCCGCCGGCGGTGGTTCTCGCGCTCGCGCCCGGCGCACGGCTGAGCACCGGAGGCCTCACCCGCCGCGCCCGGCCTCCGACGGCGCCGCGACCCGTTTCCGGCTGGCGGTGGCGGATATAGCTTCGGGCATGGCACGCGGCGTGTTGCTCGACATCGACGGGGTGCTCACCGTCTCGTGGAGGCCGCTGCCGGGTGCCGTCGAGACGATGTCGTGGCTGCGCCGGCATGGGATCGCGTACCGGCTCGTGACCAACACGTCGTCGAGGTCGCGGCGCCAGATCGCCGCACTCCTCGGGGACGCCGGCATGGAGGTCGATCCGGCGCACATCGTGACTGCGGTCAGCAGCGCGGCACGCTATCTGTCCGAGACCTATCCCGGGCGAGGGTGCCTTCTCGTGAACGACGGTTCGGTGGGGGACGACCTGCAGGATCTCGAGCGCGCCGACCCCTCGTCGGCGGGCGTGGTGCTCCTCGGTGGCGCCGGGCCCGGCGTCGGGTATGCAGAGCTGAATGCCGTGTTCCGGCTGGCGATGGAGGGCGTGCCGGTGGTCGCCCTGCACCGCAATACGCGCTTTGCGACGGCGGACGGGCCCTCACTCGACATGGGCGCGTTCATCGTGGGCATCGAGCTCGCGGCTTCCGTCGAGATCTCCGTCGTCGGGAAGCCGGCACCCGCCTTCTTCGCGTCTGCGCTCCACGCTCTCGGCGTCGGGGCCGACGAGGCCATCATGGTCGGTGACGATATCGACGCGGACGTCCTCGGGAGTCAGGCCGTCGGGATCACCGGCGTGCTCGTGAGGACCGGGAAGTACCGGGCCAGCGACCTCGAGCGGGACACGCCGCCGGATCTGGTCATCGACAGCGTGGCGGCGTTGCCCGAGCTTCTCTCTCGCCCCGCGGACGAGACGCGCCCGGACGGTTAGGACGGCGCCGCGACCCGCTGCACCGCCGGGATGGTGCTGACCGATCGCCGTTCCTCCCAGTGCCTGCGGCGCCCCCCGAGGGCGGCGAAGTGGGCCGGGCGGTCGGAGAGCGCATAGGTCGCGAGCCAGAGCCGCTTGAGGTGCCGCTTGTAGCCGTGCGCGACGTCGTCCTCGTAGGCCGTCCGGCCGTGGAGCACGTGGTAGTTGTTGATGAACTGCATCTCGCCGGGTTGCAGGTCCATGTACACGTTGAAGTCCGGGTCGTTGGCGAGGGCGGAGACCGTGCTGATGGCCTCGCGAGCGGTCGGGCTGAGGCGGGGTGCATCGGGATGGCGCTGCGAGGCCAGGATGTACTGGGGGATGAAGCGCACGAAGAGCCGGCCGGCGTGCTCGGTGAACCCCGGCACGGAGTAGAAGTCCCTCGCCCCCTCGGCCTGCTCACCCCGGGTGTCGTAGGGCAGCGCGTCGTAGAGCGCAGCCGCCAGATCGGGTGACTCGCGAACCAGGTGGTTGTGGATCGCCACGGCGTTGGCGACACAGGAGAGGCCGCCGGTGCGGGCCGCTCGCAGGCAGAGCAGCCCGACCAGGTCGGAGCCATCCGTGTGGTAGTCGAGCGCGATGCCGCCGAGCTCGTTGCCGCGCACGGTCGGGTCGTCGACCGTCTTGCCCTGGTCGGTGACATCGCCCAGCACGTGCCCGTGCTTGTTCTGCGCCCATGGCTCGCCGAGGTGCAGCCCGATGGCCCAGTAGAGGAGCGTCAGGTCGTCGTCACCGTAGCGATCGGTGTCGAGCGCCGCGATGCGCACGAAGCCGCGGCCGTCGAGGAGGGTCTTCACGGCGCCGTCGAGCTTGGCGGCGAGGGCGTCGAGTGGGAAGTCCGCGCGCTCGAGCTCCAGCGGATCGGTGCTCTTCTGTTTTGCCGTCGCCAGTGCGACCTGGAGCTCTGCGTGGTCGGCCTCGGTCAGCCGCAGCGTCCAGGATTCCTGGTCGGCGACGTCGGCCGCCCTCCATTCGGCCGCCGGCTCGAGCTCGCGCAGCTCATTCGTCCGCATGGGGGATCCTTTCTGCCAACTCAGCGTGTGGCGCGCACGAGCCGTCCGGGCAGCGCCCCCGTCGGCTCACCGTCTCGGTACGTGACCTGCCCTCCGACGACGGTGGCGCAGTAGCCCCGAGCGCGTTGCAGGAGCCGCTTGCCCCCGGCCGGCAGGTCGTAGGCCATCACCGGCGCCTCACAACGGAGGTGGTCGAAGTCGATGACGTTGAGGTCGGCGCGCCGGCCCGGGGCCACCACGCCGCGGTCGTGGAGCCCGACGGCGCGTGCCGTCGAGCTGCTCAGCTGCGCGACCACCCACCCCACGGGCATCCGGCCGTGGGAGCGGTCGCGGGCCCAGTGCGAGAGCGCGTACGTCGGGAAGCTGGCGTCGGCGATGATGCCCACGTGGGCGCCACCGTCGCCCAGGCCGAAGACGGTGTCGGGGTGGGCGAGCATCTCGCCGCAGGCGTCGAGGTGGCCGTCGGCATAGTTCGAGAACGGCACGAAGAGGAAGTTGCGGCCGCCGTTCTCGGCCAGCAGGTCCATCGCGAGCTCGGCGGGATCGACCCTGCGGGACTCGGCAACGCGCTGCACGGAGGTCTCCGGCGCAGGCTCGTAGTCGGGCACCTCGCCCAAGGGGTACATGCGGTCGTAGTCGACCAGGCGGCGTATCGGCCCGTCCGGTCGCTCGCCCTCGGCGAGGCGGGCCCGGAAGGCGGGGTCGCGCAGCGCGGCCACCTGCGCCTCGAGAGGTTGCCCGGCAACCTCGCGGAACACCGGGTGGCCCGAGAATGGGTGGAACGAGGACTGCAGCCCCAACAGCAGCCCCACGGGCCGGGGGGCCACTTGGGCCCGGATCGGCAGGCCGTCGGCCGCCGCCCGCGCAATCTGGGCCAGGAGGTCGCGCCACGCCTCGGGCCGCTGGTGACTCTGGGCCAGCGAGACCGACAGCGGGCATCCCGTCCGCTCGACCAGCTGCCTGATCATGGCGAACTCGCCGTCGGGGTCGGGCCAGAAGTCCGAGATCAGCTCCACCACGCCGTGTCCGGCATCGGCCACGCCGAGAGCGATCGCCTCCAGCTCGTCGGCCCGGGCCCGCAACGACGGTGTGGGGTCGCCGGTCGCCGTCCGGTGGTTCAACGTCCGCGACGTCGAGAAGCCGATGGCACCCGCCGACAGGGCCTCGGTGGCCAGCCGACGCATGGCCACCATGTCGTCCGCGGTCGCGTCCTCCAGGCGGGCGGCCCGCTCACCCATCACGTAGAGCCGCAGAGCGCCGTGCGGGAGCTGCGCACAGAGGTCGATGTCGTGGTGCCGGCGCTCGACCGCGTCGAGGTATTCGCCGAAGCTCTCCCACGTCCAGTCGATCCCCTCTTCGAGCACGGCACCGGGGATGTCCTCGACGCCCTCCATGAGCGAGATCAGCCGGCCGTGCGCGTCGGGCCGTACCGGCGCGAAGCCGACGCCGCAGTTGCCCATCACCGCCGTCGTCACACCGTGCCAGCTGCTCGGCGTGACGCGCGAGTCCCAGGTCGCCTGCCCGTCGTAGTGGGTGTGGATGTCGACGAAGCCCGGCGTGACCAGCAGGCCGGCGGCGTCGATCTCCTCGCGGCCCCGTCCGGCCACCGTGCCGACGGCGGCGATCGCCGCCCCGTCGACCGCCACGTCGGCCGTCACCGGTTCGCCGCCCAGGCCGTCGGCCACCTGCCCACCGCGGATCACGAGGTCATGCGCCGTCTGTGCCATGCGTGCCCTGCCCCCCAGCCCCGCGAGCCCCCGGGACAATAGTTAGAGTGATCTAACTATATCCCGGAGGGGCGGCGTCCGCAAGAGGCGGGCCGGGCGGATCGGCCCGGGGCCCCCGTCACGGGCCCGTCCCGAACACGTTGCCGAGACGCTCCTCCCGTGTCTCGGCGTGGGCCTCGTAGAGCTCGCGCAGGAAGGCAACCATGGCCGCCCGGTCGACGCCGGGTACGAGGAGCTCCATCCGGTCCGCCAGCTCACCCTCGAAACGGGCCAGCCGGGCCCGTCCGGCCTCGGTCAGCTCTATCCTCGTGACCCGCCCGTCGCCCGTCTCGTCGACGGCGTCGTCGACCCAGCCCTGCTGGCGCAGGCCGTTGATCATGGAGGAGACGGTCGGCTTGGTCACCTCGTTGGCGGCGGCGAGCTCGCCCGCCCGCCGGGAGCCGCCGAGGAGGTACAGCAGGGTCCGGTACTGCGCCATGCTCAGGTCGCCCCGGCGGGCGACCTGCTCGAACTCCCGGTACAGGGACACCACGAGGCGAACCCCGGGCACCCGTTCGTCCCGTGGCGCGCCCATCACCGCACCATAGGTTTTCCGCGCCGGGCGCTCCGCCCTATCCGTCGAGCGACAGGGCCCCGCCCGCGGCCAGGACGCCCGTGCGACCGATGCCCTCCTCGGCGCACAGGAGCGCCAGGGCGTCGGGGTCGTCGACGTTGCCCCAGGCGCGGCTGCCGTCCCCCGTCCGGCAGGCGAGGATGCCGCGCTCGGGGGCGCCGTCGCGGTCGAAGGTCACGGTGTAGGTCTCGACCCGCACCGGGCCGGTCGCCTCCGCGTCCACGCGGCACTGCGGCAGTGCGTCGACCTCGGGCTGGACGTCGCGCCAGGCGAAGGGGCGGGAGCCGTCGCCGGCCGGGGGGCGCGACGCGTACGTCCCGACGGAGTGCTTCGTGGCGTACCACCCGAGGCCGGTGACCAGTGCCACCGCCCCGGGCTGGGCCCGCACCGCGCCCACCGCACGCGCGATGCCGTGCGAGGTGTAGTTGTTCCCGGGCCCACCGCCGAAGGTGAGCCCCCCGGTGAGCGTCAGGGGGCGGGCCGGGTCGTCGACGGACAGCCCGAGCTCCGCCGCCGCCATCTGCACCACGACGGGGAAGCACGAGTACAGGTCGATGGCTGCGACGTCGTCGATGCCGACGCCGGCCAGCTCGAGCGCGGCCGCCCCGGCGAGCCGGATGGCGGGGGAGCGGTGCAGGTCGGGGCGGTGCGAAATGAACCAATGGTCGTTGGCGTCGGCGCCGGACAGGGGGAACACCCAGCGGTCCTCGGGCACGCCGGCGCCGCGGGCGGCCCCGGCCGAGCACACGATGGAGCCGGCCCCCTGGTCCACCTGCATGTTGGCCGTGCACAGCTTGGGGTAGGGGAACGAGACCATACGGTTGCCCGGTGCCGGCGTGACGATCTCGGCGGCGGGTCGGGGGGTGCGGATCCACGCCCCGGGGTTGGTGGCCGCCACCTCGCTGAAGCGGGACCACAGGGACCCGATGCGGGCCCGATGCTCTTCGAGGGTCCAGCCGCGGGCGGCGCGCAGGGCGTTCTCGAACAGCGGGTAGGCGTGGACGGGCAGGAGCACGCCGCGGTGCATCTCGAGGTCGGTGGCGCCCGGCTTTTCCACGCCGAAGGGGACGGGCGTCGGCGTCCCCTCGGCCGCCTGGCTGGCCCACGAGAGTGGTGCCAGGGAGGGCTCGCGCCTCGCCAGGGCGCGGGCGTACATGGCCTCGGCCCCGGTCACCAGGACGACGTCGAGCTCGCCCCGGCTGATGGCCCGGCAGGCATCGTGCATGAGGGCCTGCGGCGCGTTGCCGCCGACCGCCGTCAGCATCAGCTGCGCCGGCTCGGCGCCCGCCTCGAAGCCCAGGCGCGACGCCACCAGCAACGCCGGGTTCGCCGTGCGCCAGCCGAGTGGCACCACGACCCGGATGCTGTCCGCCCGCCGGATGAGCGCGTTGCCGGACGGGGCGGCCCCGCCCGGAGCGGCGCCGTCACAGTCCTCCGCCGCCGCCCGCAGCGCCCGCACCATGAGCTCCAGCGGCTCGGGACGCTCCGCGGGCTCGAGCCCGGCATCCGGTGGCGTCATGACCTGGCCGACTCCCACCACGACGGGGGTGCGAGGGTCGACGGCCATGGACCGAGGAGCGTACCGGCTGACGCCCAGGGGGCTCCCCGGCGCCCCGGTACACTCGGTGGCCATGCGCGTCGCCGTCGGCTCGGACCACGCCGGGTTCGACCTCAAGGAGGTCCTGAAGTCCGAATTGGCGGCCTGGGGCCATGACGTCGCCGACCACGGCACGCTCGAGCCCGGTGTGGCCGTCGACTACCCGGACTTCGGGGAGGCGGTGGGCCGGGCGGTGGCCGGCGGGCTCGCGGAGCTCGGGGTCTGCGTCTGCGGGACCGGCAACGGCATCGCCATGGCGGCCAACAAGGTCCCCGGGGTCAGGGCCGCCGTGGTCCACGACGTGACCACGGCGACGCTCGCCCGGCGCCACAACCACGCCAACGTCGTCTGCGTCGGCGCCCGCACGACCGGCACGACGGTCGTCGTCGACGCCCTGGCCGCCTTCCTCGGGGCGCCCGAGGAGCACGGTCGTCACGACGTCCGCATTGCGAAGCTGGCGGGCCTCGACCGGGAGCTCGTCCCCACACCAGCCGAAGGGACTCCATGAGCAGCTACGACACCGCGCTGGCCGCCGACCCCGAGGTGGCGAGCCTCATCGGCCAGGAGCTCAACCGCCAGCAGACCACCCTGCAGTTGATCGCTTCGGAGAACTTCACCTCGCCGGCCGTGCTCGCCGCCTCGGGCTCGGTGCTGACGAACAAGTACAGCGAGGGCTATCCGGGCCGGCGGTACTACGGGGGCAACCAGATCATCGACGAGGTCGAGGACCTGGCCCGCACGCGCGCCACCGACCTCTTCGGGGCCGAGCACGCCAATGTGCAACCGCACGCCGGGGCCAACGCGAACCTGGCCGCCTACCAGGCGCTGCTCGAGCCGGGCGCGACCATCCTCGCCATGCGGCTCGACCACGGCGGGCACCTGACGCACGGGTCACCCGCCTCCATCGTGTCGAAGTTCTGGCGCTTCGTCTCCTACGGCGTCACGCCGGAGTCGCACGACGAGGCGAACCCGGGTGAGGTCATCGACTTCGACCAGGTGGCCCACCTGGCCAAGACCGAGAAGCCGGCGCTGATCGTCGCCGGCTCGACGGCCTACGCGCGGGTCATCGACCCACGGCCGTTCCGCGAGATCGCCGACTCGGTGGGGGCGCTGTTCATGTTCGACGCCGCCCACCCGGCCGGGCTGATCGCCGGGGGCGCGCACCCGAGCCCGGTCGGCATCGCCGACGTCGTGACGCTCACCACCCACAAGACGCTGCGCGGCCCGCGGGGAGGCGCCATCCTGTGCGGGCGGGAGCTGGCGAAGAAGATCGACAGCGCCGTGTTCCCGGGCCTGCAGGGCGGACCGCTCGAGCACGTGATCGCCGCCAAGGCGGTGGCGTTCGCCGAGGCGGCGAAGCCCGAATTCCGCCAGTACGCAGCGCAGATCGTCGTCAACGCCGCAGCCCTGGCCGATGCGTTGGACGGCCAGGGCTTCCGCCTGGTGTCGGGCGGCACCGACAACCACATGCTGCTCGTCGACCTGCGGCCCTTCGACGCGGACCTCACCGGCAAGGAGGCCCAGGAGGTGCTGGACCGCGCCGGCATCACCTGCAACCGCAACACCATCCCCGACGACCCGCGCTCACCCTTCCTCACCTCCGGCCTCCGCCTCGGGACGGCCGCCGAGACCACGGCCGGCATGGGCGTCGCCGAGATGCAGGTCGTCGCCGACCTGATCGTGCGCACGCTCGAGGCGCGCACCGATGAGGGCGAGATCGCCGCGGTCCGGTCGGAGGTCGGCGCGCTGTGCGCCGCCTTCCCGCCGTACCCCGACCTCGTGGCGTAGTGCGTGCCTGACATCGGCTGGTACGGCCTGGTCCTCGTGGTCGCCGCGGGGGCGACCGCTGCACTGACCGTGCCGGCCAAGCGCATCGCGCTGCGCGTGGGCTACGTCGCCCACCCGGGCGAGCGCAGCGTGCACACCAGGCCGATCCCCTACGGCGGCGGCGCGGCCATGTTCATGGGCTTCCTCGTCGCGGTCCTGGCGTCGGCCATCGTGCCGCAGCTGCGGCCCATCTTCGTGGACTCGCCGGAGATGACCGGCGTGGTGCTGGCCGCCGGCGCCATGTTCGCCGTGGGCCTCATCGACGACGTCCGGGACATGTCGGCGCCGGCCAAGATGGCCGGGCAGGTCCTGGCCGCCAGCATCCTGTACTTCAGTGGCGTCACCATGTACGAGCTCAAGATCCCGCTGGCCGGGTTCTTCGTGCTGACGCCGGGGATCATCCCGCTCATCACCGCGGCCTGGGTCATCGCGTTGACCAACGCGGTGAACCTGATCGACGGCCTCGACGGCCTCGCCGCCGGGGTGGTCGCGATCGGCGGCGGCGCCCTGGCGGTCTACGGGATCCGCCTGATGGGCCTGGGCCTCCTGCCGAGTGACAACGTCGGGCCTCTGGTCGCGGTCATCGCGTGCGGGATCTGCCTCGGTTTCCTCCCGTTCAACTTCAACCCGGCGCGCATCTTCATGGGTGACGCCGGGGCGCACTTCCTCGGCCTTCTCATGGCGGCGTCGACGATGGTCATCGGCGGCCGGGTCCCCACCGCCGTGCCCATCAGCGGGGTGACCTACTTCTTCTTCGCCCCCCTCTTCATCCCCCTGCTGATCCTGGGGGTGCCGCTCGTCGACATGGCCTTCGCCTTCGTCCGGCGGACGGCCCGGGGCCAGGGCTTCGACACCCCCGACAAGGAGCACATCCACCACCGCCTCCTCCGCCTCGGCCACGGCCCCCGGCGGAGCGTCATCATCCTGTGGGCCTGGACGGCGGTCCTGTCCAGCTTCCTCCTCTTCCCCCTGTTCGTGCACCAGGTCAACGCCTTCATCCCGATCGGGGCGGCGGCCCTGGGTGTGGGCCTCTACACCTTCTTCCACCCGGGCCTGCGCCGGGGAAACGGGGAGGAGGAGGACGCCCCGCCCGACCTGGGGGAGGGGCCCCCGCCCGACGAGCCCCGACGGGTCAGCGAGGTGGTCAGGTTCCCGTCTTGACCGTTTGGACGCCATCTGGGCCGGGATGCGAAGATGAGACCTGTGTACCCCGTCCACCTCGCCTCGTCCGGTGCCGTCGCGGCATCGAGGACGACGGACTCCGGCGCGCCACGCACCGCATAAGGGGCCAGAAGTCGTATGCGTGGTCAAGTGAGCCTCGTCGTGCGCGCCCGTTCGGGTGAGCGACTCGAGCAATTCCCCCCCGCCCGAGGGCCAGAAGCCGCTGCCCGGGGCCGTGGCGTTCCTCGGCATGGGGCTCTCGGCTGCCGTCTGCGTGGGGGCCGGCCTGGGGCTCGGGCTCTGGGTGGACAGCGCGGCGGGGACGGCACCGGCGTTCCTGCTGGTCGGATTGGCGCTGGGCCTGGCCGCGGCCGCCTTCAGCATCATCAAGCAGATCCGCACGTACCTCTAGAGGGCGCCGCGTGAACATGCTCGACGGGCTCTCCGACCTCGGGGGCAATGCACTGGCCAAGGTGCTCCGGCGCACGGTGGTGTCGGCCCTCATCGTGGGCGCGGCCGCCATCATCATCATGCTGCTGCTCTCGGTACCGTGGGCCGCGCTCGGCGTGGCCCTCGGGCTCGGGATGGCCGTCTTGAACCTGCGCTTCCTCGATGCCGGCGTGGCCAAGCTCCACACCGACGGTGAGACCAACAACAAGGTGCTCCGCCGCGCCATGGGCACCAAGAGCATCACCCGTCTCGGTGTCATCACGGTCATCTGCGTGGGCCTTCTCCTGCTGAACGGCGCGTTGGGGATCGGCGCCGTCGCCGGTCTGGTCA
>PMPX01000159.1 GCA_003169235.1 Acidimicrobiaceae bacterium
GAACCGCGCCGCCGCGTCGGTTGGGAGTGACAGCTCGGCGGTCCCGTCCTGATCCGGCTCCTCCGCGGCCCCCCATGTCACAAAGTGCCGAGCTCCGGCGTCATGTAGTCGAGGTGGATCAAACTCACGAAGGAGCCGCACATGAGCGATGACGGGAACCTCGGGGTCGAGGTGGCGATTGTCGGGGCAGGACTGGCCGGGCTCGCTGCCGCCACGGTGGCCGCCAGGCAGGGAATCTCGGTCGCCCTGCTCGACGTCCGTTCTGCAGGTGGTCGGGCGCGCAGTGACCAGCGTGACGACTACGTGCTGAACCAGGGGCCGCACGCGGTCTATCGCACGGGTGCGGGCTCCGGCGTGCTCAGCCGGGTCGGTATCGCGCTGCAGGGAGCACCTCCGCACCCGGCCGTCGCCGGTTACCGGGGGGCAACGGGCGACTTGGCCGTGCTGCCCACCTCGGCCGCGTCGTTGCTCCGCTCGCCGCTGGTGGGCATCGGCGACAAGGTCCGACTCGGACGGCTCTTGACCACCCTGCCAAAGGTCGATGCCTCCTCGCTCGCCTCGCAGAGCGCCGCCGGTTGGATCGACTCACTCGGTCTCAAGCCCAATGGCGTCGCCGTCCTGACGACGCTGATGAGAGTTGCCACCTATGCGGGAGATCTCCGTCTTATCTCCGCGGATGCCGCCGTTGGGCAACTCCAGCTGGTCCTCGAGGGGAACGTGGTCTACCTCGACGGGGGCTGGCAGACGCTCGTCGACGGTTTGGTTGCCGCCTCATCGACAGCTGGCACCCGACTCATGGTGGGCGAACGGGCACTGGCCGTCGCTGCGGGAGAGGGCGGGACCTGGGAGGTGACGACGCCGGCGAGGACCGTGCGAGCCGCGTCGCTGGTGATCGCTCCGGGCGGTCCGGACGCGGCGCGGGCATTGCTCCCGCGCACGCCCACGTGGGAGCTCGGGTCTCCGGCGACGGCGGCCTGCCTCGACCTCGGTCTGCGCAGCCCGCCCGTGACGAAGGTCGCCTTCGGGCTCGACGAGCCGCTCTACCTTTCGACCCACAGCCCGAGCGCGCGCCTTGCGCCCGCCGGCGGGGCACTCGTGCACGTCATGCGCTACGGAGCACGGACGTCGGCAGAGGATCGGGCCCAGCTCTGGGCGCTCGCCGAGCGCTGCGGCGTCACCGAAGGGGACGTGGTGGTCCAGCGATTCCTCCACGAGATGACGGTGTGCCACGCGCTGCCACGGCCCGGCGCAGGCCTCGCGGGCCGCCCCGGCATCGACGCGACCGACCTTCCGGGCGTGTTCCTCGCCGGCGACTGGGTGGGACCAGTTGGGCTGCTGGCGGACGCCGCCCTTTCGAGCGGGGAGGCTGCCGGGCACGCAGCGGCCGACCGAGCGAAGAGTGTCGCGTTACCGATCGATGGCATGGTGGGACGGTGACAGGTTCGGACGAGGACTTCGCCGCCGAGCGCCCACGCCTCCTCGGCCTGGCCTATCGCATCCTGTCCAGCTACGGCGACGCCGAGGACGTCGTGCAGGAGGCGTGGATCCGCTGGCAGGGCGTCGACCACGACAGCATCGAGAGCCCTGCGGCCTACCTCACGACGGTCGTGACCCGTCTGGCGCTGGACAGGACGCGCACGATCGCACGACGGCGGGAGGAGTACCTCGGCCCGTGGCTCCCCGAGCCGATCGCCATCGAGCGGGGACCCGAAGAACACAGCGAGATGGCGGAGTCGTTGACCCTGGGGTTCTTGATGCTCTTGGACCGGCTCAACCCCACGGAGCGGGCCGTGTGGCTTCTGGCGGACGTCTTCGCCACGCCCTACGCACTCATCTCCGAGGCAACCGGCAAGAGCGAGCCGGCGTGCCGCCAGATCGCCACCAGGGCTCGTCGCCGCCTGAGCGAGGAGCGACCGGCGACGCCGGAGCGGCTCGACGCTGCACTGTTGGGCCAACTGATGGCTGCCGTGGCGGCGGGCGACCTCACCCAGACGCTCGAGTTGCTCGATGCCGACGTCGTGCTCCTGAGCGACGGCGGTCCCGGACACAAGGCCGCACGCCATCCCGTCGTGGGTGCGGATCGGGTCGCTCGCTTCGCCATCAACGTCGCCCGCCGCGGCGAGGTGACCAGTCTTCAGGCGACGGAGATCAACGGTTCGCCGGCACTGGTGCTCGAGATCGACGGCACTATGCCTCTCGTCATCACCGCTGAGCAGCGCGAGGGGAAGGTCACCCGCATCTTCTTCCTGCTGAACGACGAAAAGCTCACCGCCCTCTCAGCGCACCCGAACATCAGCTAAAGCCGAACCATCACAAAGGAGATAGCCCAACCATTGGATGACTATCGCTCCGACGTCCGGCCTTTCGCGCTGCCGTGAGCGGAACGCGGATCACCTGGAGTCACGCTTTGCCACACACGGCGTACGGGGTGGTTCTGGGTGCTGGTCGTTCGCTGGGTCCCTTAGGCCAGGATCCGACTCATGGTGAGTGCCAGCACCTCGGGGCGGCTATGGCGGTCGTGATCGGAGGCGATGAAGTGGTTACCGATCAGGAGCGAGAAGGCGAGCATGCAGCGCACCTCTACGTCGTCTGCGTCCTGGCAGAAGGTCCCGAACTGCGCGCGCAGGTAGTCCATCCGTCGGTTGTCGACGTGGCGCAGCCGCTCGGCGAGGGCCGGGGCGGCCAGCAGCGGATACTCGCGNNAAAAGGTCAGCTCCCCCGCCCGCTGTATGTTGGTCCTGGCGTCGCCGCCCTCCCGCTCGATGCGGGACAACACGTCGTCGGTCGTTCGGCGTTCCCAGGTATCGAGCATCGCGTCGAGCAATGCCTTGCGGTCCTGGAAGTGCCCGTAGAAGCCACCCTTTGAGACCCCGAGTGACTTGGCCAGCGCTTCGATGCGGACAGCGTCTGGACCGCCGGCGGCGAGGGCCCGCAGGCCCTCATCGATCCACTTG
>PMPX01000148.1 GCA_003169235.1 Acidimicrobiaceae bacterium
TTCTTGAGCTCGAGCCAGTCCAACCCCGCGCTCAACAAGCTGCTCCAGGCGAACGCCAGCCGCTACACGTGGGCCGCCGCCACGGTGAACTCGAACAATGCGGCCGGCTACCAGCTCGGGAGCGGAGAGCCGGTGATGGCCATCGGCGGGTTCAACGGGACCGACCCGGCGCCGACGCTGGCCCAGTTCGAGAAGTACGTGTCGGAAGGCAGGATCCACTACTTCATCTCCGGCTCGGGCGGTTTCGGCGGCGGGGCCGGGGGTGCGGGTGGCACGAGCAACGACGCATCGCAGATCACGTCGTGGGTCGAGTCGCACTACACGGCCCAGACCGTGGGTGGGGTGACCGTCTACAACCTGTCGTCCTGAGGGACCTGCAGGGGCGTCGGCTCAGAGCAGTTCGAGGTAGCGCTCCAGCGTCGCGGCGTCGAAGGCGACGAACCGGATCAGGGTGACATCGGTGTCCGCGGCGCGGACGGTCGTCACGGCGACCTCGGCGGCCTGTCCCGGCGGATAGCCGAACACCCCGGTCGATATGGCGGGGAAGGCGACCGAGCGCGCGCCTACCTCGTCGGCCACGGCCAGGGTGCTGCGGTAGCACGAGGCGAGCGTTTCCGACTCACCCGCGGCGCCACCCTCCCAGACCGGGCCGACGGTGTGGATGATGAAGCGTGCCGGCAGGTCGAACCCGTCGGTGACCACGGCCTGGCCGGGTGGGCAGCCGCCGATGGCACGGCAGGCGGCCTGCAACGCCTCGGCCCCCGCGGCGCGGTGGATGGCCCCGTCGACTCCTCCGCCACCGCGCAGGTGACGGTTGGCGGCGTTGACGACGGCGTCGACGCGTTCGGTGGTGATGTCGCCCAGGGCGGCCTCGAGCCGCAGGGGCACCCGGCCTACCCCGCCGTGGTTGTCGTGGTGGCGCCCGAGGTGGTCGCGGGGACCAGCTTGAGCAGGGACACCGAGGTCCCGGGTGCCGACTCGCTCGTCTTTTCGCCCCACTTGGTGAAGACGACGACGCCGTGGATCGCCGTGGAGCCTCCCGTCTTGCCCGGGTTCGTCACCTCTTCGATGGGCACCGGGGAGCCACTGGACGGGACGTAGAGGACCACGGGCACCTTGCTCCCGCTCTGCGTGCTGACCGAGCCGCGCACGGCCTCGACGTGCTGGCCCTGCACCGTGGTGGCGGAGCCGTAGCTGTACGGGCCGCTCATCTGCAGCTCGGTCGTCACCTGCGAGTTGAGCAGCCCACTGACGAGCTCGCCCAGGGCGCTGTTCGAGGTCGGGAAGGAGAGCCAGGTCCCCGCGTACTTCTTGGACTGGGCCTTCGTGAGCCCGATCACGTTCTGGAGGGCGGTGGCGTTGCCCTGCACGTATCCGGTCGACCCGACCACCTTGGCGCTCACGTGCTCTGCGAGCGATCCCTTCTTCACCGTCAGCGTCTGCGCGCCGGAGGTGACACCGGTGTCGCCGTCGACCTCAATGGAGACCCCTCCCTGGGTGGCCGAGGAGGCGAAGTGCACACCCTGGGTGCCGGCCGCCTTGATGGCGGCCTGGTACTCGGCCTGGGCGCTCGGCGTGGTGGCGGCGCCGGCGGTGGGCGGGAGCACGGCGAAAGCGGCCAGGGCACCGATGCCGGCGACGGCGATCGCGGCGTTGCGAACGTGAATGGGGCGCGTGGGGCGCATGGAGTGCATGACCTTCACTCTCTGGGGGGTTACCGGCCCGGGGGCGCAGACGTCCGCCGGGGTCGTTTGGGGGTTGGGACATTTTCGCACGCCCCGGGGCGGGACCGCGGTCGGGGGGCCCCGCCGTCACGCCGTGCTGATCCGACCGATGGATATCGTGGCCTGCGGGGCTTCCGGGCGCACGATCTCCCCCCACTTGGAGTAGACGACGTGCTCGGCGGCGGTGGGCTTGCCCTGGGCGTCGAGCGAGTCCTCCTCCACGGGGACGTGGGTCCCCCGGGCCCGGACGTAGAGGACGACGTGGAGCACCGTCTTGGTCCCGAAGTCCTGGGTGCCCTGAATGGCGTCGACCGCCGTGCCCTCGATGGTGCGGGGGCGCCCGAGCGAGAGCGGCTCCTTGAGCGCCAGCTCCTTGACCAGGTCCTGTGAACGGACACCAGCGACGAGCTGGGAGAACGCGGCGTCGTCGGTCGGGAACTCGATCCATTGGCCCGCGGCGACGGCCGCCTGCGTCGCGCTCATGCCGGCCAGGCTCTCGAGCCCACCCGCGTTGCCCTTCAGGTAGGTGATGCCACCGATCACGTCGATCGTGGCGCTGTCGTCCAGGGACCCCTTCCCCGTGAGGACCGTCTGCGTGCCCGAGGCGGGGCCGGCGTCCCCGCTCTCGACGAGGTTCACCTTCGACTGGGTCGACGAGGACGCGTAGTGGACGGACCACGAGTGGGTGGTGGCGAGGGCTTCCTGGTACAGCGTCGACGCGCTCGGCGTGGAGGCCGCCGCGGTCGTCTGGGGGGCCATGGCCAGGACCCCGGCCAGCACGGTCCCGGCCAGGACGGTCCCGGCCAGCACGGTCCCNNCGGCCAGCACGGTCCCGGCCAGCCCAGCGCCGGCTCCCTGCCTTCTCTCGCGCACCGCACCTCTCCCGTCTCCCCACTTCCCGCCGTGGACGCGTCAGCTTCGCACGCGGTGGGTGCGCCGCTCCGTCACGATCGGGCGGTTCTTCCTGTCGGCCCGGCCGGGGGAGCGACCGTTCTCCGGCGGTCTCCGGCATCCGCCAGGAGGGTCCACGGCCTACGAACACACGTTCGTTATGATGCAAACAGGCAGCGCCGGCGGGTTCGTCACACCCCCGCCGTAGGGTCACCGCACAGCACCGGTCGAGGCCGGCACGGGTCGCAGAGCGCACACGAAGGAGAGATAGATGGCCGAAACGGAACGGGACAAGGCGCTGGACGCCGCACTGGGTCAGATCGAGAAGCAGTTCGGCAAGGGCTCGGTCATGCGCATGGGCGACAACCTCTCCATGAACATCGAGTCCATCCCCACCGGCGCCCTCTCCCTCGACCTCGCGCTGGGCATCGGCGGGCTCCCCCGGGGTCGCATCGTCGAGATCTACGGCCCCGAGTCGTCGGGCAAGTCGACCCTGGCCATGCACGCGGTGGCCGAGGCGCAGCGCAACGGTGGCATCTGCGCCTACATCGACGCCGAGCACGCCATGGACCCGGTCTACGCGCGGGCCATCGGGGTCAACGTCGACGATCTCCTCATCTCGCAGCCCGACACCGGCGAGCAGGCACTCGAGATCGCCGACATGCTGATTCGCTCCGGGGCGCTCGACGTCCTGGTCATCGACTCGGTGGCGGCCCTGCCGCCACGGGCCGAGATCGAGGGCGAGATGGGGGACACCCACGTCGGCCTCCAGGCGCGCCTCATGTCCCAGGCCCTGCGCAAGCTCACGGGCACGCTGTCGAAGTCCAGCACCATCGCCATCTTCATCAACCAGCTGCGGGAGAAGATCGGCGTGATGTACGGGTCGCCCGAGGTCACCCCCGGTGGCCGCGCGCTGAAGTTCTACTCCTCCATCCGGCTCGACATCCGCCGGATCGAGGCGATCAAGGACGGTGCCGACGTGGTCGGCAACCGGACCCGGGTCAAGGTCGTCAAGAACAAGTGCTCGTCGCCGTTCAAGCAGGCCGAGTTCGACATCATGTACGGCAAGGGCATCAGCCGCGAAGGCTCGCTGCTCGACGTCTCCGTCGATCTCGGGTTCGTGAAGAAGTCGGGTGCCTGGTTCACTTACGAGGGCGAGCAGCTCGGCCANNGCAGGGCCGGGAGAACGTCAAGACGTTCCTCTCGGAGAACCCGCAGCTGATGGCGGAGATCAACGACCGGGTGCGTGAGTGCCTGGCCCCCAAGGACCCCGCGGACGCCCTCTCCGACGAGCTCGTCGTCGACCCCGACGACCTGCCCATCACGCTCGACTCTTAGCCGCACCCCGCCCCTCACGGCACCGAAGGCTCCGGGTCGTCCCCGCCACTCCCGCGGGTGACCGGCCCGGAGCGCTTCGCGTCCGGGATCGGGAGGGTGCGGGGCCAGCGGCCACAATGGTGTGATGCCGGCCAGAGAATGGAAACAGCGGGCCTACCGCGCCTTCGACCGCATCGTGCC
>PMPX01000157.1 GCA_003169235.1 Acidimicrobiaceae bacterium
TGCACCTGGACGCGCATCACCAGGAGGTCGCCGACCCAGCGGCAGGAGTGGTAGTTGCGGTAGAAGCCGATGATCTCCTCGCTGGCCTCCTCCATGGTGTTGGTGACCTTGAAGAGGGCGCGGTCGTCGGGTGAGATCCAGCCCGCCACGATCGCCTCGTCCTGTATGAAGCGGAGCCACGCGTGCCAGTACGTCCCGCCCGGCGTCTCGACCATCACCACCGGTGCCGGCTCGGCCTTCCCCGTCTGCAGGAGCGTCAGGAGCTCGAAGGCCTCGTCCTGCGTGCCGAAGCCTCCGGGCAGGATGGCGTAGGCGTGGGACTCCTTGATCAACATGAGCTTGCGGGTGAAGAAGTAGCGCATCTCGACCAACTTGGGGTCCTGCGCGATGAAGGCGTTGGCCTCCCCTTCGTTGGGCAACCGGATGTTCACCCCGAAGGCATGGTCCCGGCCGGCTCCTTCCAGCCCGGCGGCCATGATCCCGGGCCCGGCCCCGGTGACGATCATCCAGTCGGACGCGGCCAGACGGGCGGCCAGGTCGCGGGCCAGGACGTAGACGGGGTCCTCGGGCTTGGTGCGCGCCGAGCCGAACATGGTGACCTTGCGGATGTGCCGGTAGGGCCGGAAGACGCGGAAGGCCTCGGCCATTTCGCCCAGAGCGGCGTTGGCGATCTTGAGGTCGCCCACGGACGTGCCCTCGCGCGCCAGGTCGCCCAGCGAGCCGACCATGGAGTCGAGCTCCCTCGCCTGGGCCGACGAGAGCGAGTGGTCCTCGAAGAGGGCGTTGAAGGCGCTCTGGCGTGCCGCCTCCTGGGCCTCGTCGGTCACGCGCCCGGCGAGGCTCCGGCCAGCGCGTACAACGTCGAGCGCTGCACCAGTGGACGCCCGAGGGGGGCCACGATGGCCTCCAGCTCCTCGACGCCCATGCGCTGGCCGTGCTGGGCGCCGGCCGCCCGCGAGATGTTCTCGTCCATCAGGGTCCCTCCCAGGTCGTTCACGCCAGCCTGGAGCACCTGGCGTGCCCCCTCGGCGCCCATCTTGACCCAGCTGGCCTGAATGTTGTCGATGTCCCCGGCGTAGGCAATGCGCGCCACCGCGTGCATCAGGAGGGTCTCGCGGAAGGTCGGCCCACGCCGCGCCTTGCGCTGCAGGTACAGCGGCGTCGCCATGTGCACGAACGGCAGCGGCACGAACTCGGTGAACCCGCCGGTCTCGCGCTGCAGGGCGCGGGTCACCACCATGTGCCGGGCCCAGCTGTGCGGCTGCTCCACCGAGCCGAACATGATCGTGATGTTCGAGCGCAGACCCACGGAGTGGGCCGTGCGGTGCGCCTCCAGCCACTCGTCGGTGGAGATCTTGTCGGGGCAGAGGATGGCGCGCACGTCGTCGTCGAGGATCTCGGCCGCCGTCCCGGGCAGCGTCTTGAGCCCCGCCTCCTTCAGCCGCGTCAGGTACTCGGCCAACGGCACCTCGGAGCGCCGGGCGCCCTCGGTCACCTCGAGCGCCGTGAAGCCGTGGATGTGGATGGTGGTGGACGCCTCGCGCACCGCCTCGAGCACGTGCAGGTAGTAGTCCCCGTCGAAGCTCGGGTGGATGCCCCCCTGCAGGCAGACCTCGGTCGCGCCCTCCGCCTCGGCCTCGGCCACGCGTCGCGTGATCTCGTCGAGCTCCAACAGGTACGGCGCGCCGCGCAGGTTCAGCGAGAGCGGGCCCTTGGAGAAGGCGCAGAAGCGGCACTTGAACGTGCAGACGTTGGTGTAGTTGATGTTGCGGTTGCGCACGAAGGTGACGGCGTCACCCACCACCTGCCGGCGCAGGTCGTCGGCCATCTCGGCCACCGAGCGCACCTCGGGCCCGCGGGCGCCGAACAGGGTGACGATCTCGGCCGCGCCCACCTCCTGGCCCAGCGCGACCCCGGCCAGGACCTCGGCCACGGCGCCGCCACGATGGGGGGCGTGCAGCGGCGGCAGCCCTCCCACCAGCACGGGTGGCGGCGTCTCGCCGCCCGAGCACCACGAGGCGTCGCGGGCCAGGCCCTCGGCGTCGGAAGCGTCGAGCACACCGAAGCGCAGCGCCGGGTGGAGCCAGCGCTCGGGGTCCAGGGCGAACGACGGGTACACGGTGAGCCGCGGCGCCAGGGTGTGCCCGGCGGCCTCGGTGGCCTCGCGCAGCACGTCGAGCGCCGGCCACGCCCGCTCGGGGTTCACGTGGTCGGCGGTCACCGGGGACACGCCGCCCCAGTCGTCGATGCCCGCGTCCAGCAGCGGGCCGAGGTCGTCGGACAGGTTCGGAGGGGCCTGGACGTGCACCTCGCGGGGGAGCACGAGGCGCGCCGCGGCGATGGCCCACTGCAGGTCCTCGGGCGGGCAGGCGTCGGCCCGGGCCATGGCCGTGCCCGGCTTGGGGAGGAAGTTCTGGACGATGACCTCCTGCACGTGGCCGTGGCGGCCGTGCGAGACGGCGATCGCCCGCAGCGCCGCCAGCTGGCCGCGCCGGTCGTCGCCGATCCCGACCAGGATCCCCGTGGTGAAGGGGATGGCGAGCTCACCGGCCGCCTCGAGCGTGGCCAGCCGGCGCGCCGGCTCCTTGTCCGGCGCGCCCCGGTGCGCGGCCAGTCCCTCGGCCAGTGACTCGACCATCATCCCCTGGCTGGCCGAGACCTCGCGCAGGCGCGCCAGCTCGTCGGGGAAGAGCGCCCCGGCGTTGGCGTGGGGGAGGAGGCCGGTCTCCTCCAGGACGAGGCGGCACATCTCGGCGAGGTAGTCGACCGTGGACCCATGCCCGTGCGCGGCGAGCCAGTCCCGCGCCACCGGGTAGCGCAGCTCCGGCCGCTCGCCGAGGGTGAAGAGCGCCTCGTGGCAGCCCGCGTCCCGCCCGGCGCGCGCCACGGCGAGCACCTCCTCCGCGGTGAGGTAGGGCGACTCCAGGCGGGCCGGCGCCTTGGCGAAGGTGCAGTAGCCGCAGCGGTCGCGGCACAGCATGGTGAGCGGAATGAACACCTTGGGCGAGTAGGTGACGCGCCGGCCGTGGGCGCCGTCGCGCACGACGCGGGCCAGCGCGGTCAGATCGGCGAGCGGCGTGTCGAGGATGTCGGCGTCGGAGAGCATTGACGCCAATCTAGGGGGCGTCGGCGCGGGCCGGACCGTCCACCAGCCAGGCCGTGTGCCCTGCATGCACCCGGGCTGCCGGCAGGTCGTCGCCCCGGAGCAGCGCGGCGACGGCGGCGGCCTTGGACGCCCCGGCGACCGTGAAGACCGCGAGCCGGGCCGAATTGATGGCCGGGAGCGTGAGGGTGAGGCGCGGGTGCGGGTTGTTCCCGGCGGGGTCCTCGGTGGCGAGCACCAGGTCCCCGGGGTCGGCATCGAGCGTCGGCGCCCCGGGGAAGAGCGACGCCGTGTGCCCGTCCGGGCCCATCCCGAGGTGGATGAGGTCGATGCCGGGGCCCGTCACCAGGTCGGACATGGTCCGCTGGTAGCTGGCCACGCATTCGGCGACCGGGCCCTCGGTCGGCATGGGGGTGAACGAGCCCACCGCTCCGACCCGGTCCAGTAGGGACTCCCTGATGAGGCGGGCGTTGGAGTCCACGTCGTCGGGCGGCACGACTCGCTCGTCGCCCACGTAGGCGTCCACCACGGTCCAGTCGATGCCTCCGGAGGCCGCGAGCAGCTCGTAGCACGCCCGCGCCGTCGGGCCCCCCGAGAGGACGAGCGCGAAGCGGGGCCCGGGGCGCGCCGCGAAGGCCTCCACCACCGCGTCGCGAAAGGCGCGCGGGACGTCGTCGACGGGGGTGATCATGCGATCAGGGGGTGGGGGTCTCCGTCTCCAGGCCCTGCTGGCCCGACTCCAGCGTCACCGCGTGGCCGCCGAACTGGTTGCGCAGGGCGGCCAGCATCTTGAGCTGCAGCGAGTCCTGGTTCTGGGACGCGAAGCGGGTGAAGAGCGAGGTCGAGATCACCGGTGCCGCCACCCCGCGGTCGATGGCCTCCTGCGCCGTCCAGCGGCCCTCGCCCGAGTCGACGACCACCCCCTTGATCTCGTCGAACCCGGCGCCCGGGCGCAGGGCCCGCTCCGCCAGGTCGAGCAGCCAGCTGCGCACCACGGACCCGTAGCGCCAGATGGAGGCGATCTCGTGGAGGTCGAGATCGAACTCGTCCGCCGCCGCCATGATCTCGAAGCCCTCGGCGTAGGCCTGCATGAGCCCGTACTCGACCCCGTTGTGCACCATCTTGACGAAGTGGCCGGCGCCGACCGGCCCGACGTGCGCGTAGCCGCCCTCGGGCGCCAGCGTCACCAGCGCGGGCTCCACGACCGCCACCGCCTCCTTGGTGCCCCCGACCATGAGGCAGTAACCCTCGGCCAGGCCCCACACGCCGCCCGACGTGCCGGCGTCGACGAAGCCGACGCCCGAGGCCTCGAGCGAGGACACCAGGTGCACCCACTCCTTGTAATTCGAGTTGCCGCCGTCGACGATGACGTCGCCCGCGTCGAACAGCCCCGCCAGCTCCTCGACGGTCTTGTCGGTCGCCGCGCCGGCCGGGACCATGACCCAGGCGGCCCGCGGCGGCGTGAGCTTGCCGGCGAGCTCGGCCAGGGTGGTGGCGGTCTCGGCACCCTTCTTCGACGCCGCCTCGAGCGCCGCCGCGCTCAGGTCGTACGCGACCACCTCGTGCCCGACCTTGAGCAGGCGCTCGGTCATGTTGGCGCCCATCTTGCCCAGGCCGATCATGCCGATCCTCATGAGCGCTCCTCTCGGTTGCGTTGCCCGCTCAGAAGGTAGCGGCTTTGTCGGTCAGCGACTGCAGCAGCTCGTCGAACGACTTGGCGAAGGAGTGCACGCCCTCGTCCTCGAGCGTCTGCTCGACGTCGGTCATGTCGATCCCCGCCTCGCGCAGCCGGTCGAGCGCGGCGGTGGCGGCGTCGGGGTCGGCGTCGACCGTCCGCTTCAGCGTCCCGTGGTCCTCGAAGGCGCGCAGGGTCCCCTCAGGCATGGTGTTCACGCTGGCCGGCCCGATGAGGTCGTCCACGTAGAGGAGGTCCGAGTAATCCGGGTTCTTCGTCGAGGTGGAGGCCCACAGTGGTCGCTGCACCCTGGCGCCCTTGGCCCGCAGCGCCTCCCAGCGCTCGCCCGCGAAGGTGCGGTGGAAGTGCTGGTAGGCCGACTGGGCCTGGGCCACCGCGCCGGTGCCCCGCAGCCCGAGCACGGCGGCGTCGCCCCCGTCGCCCCCGGCCAGGTCCTCCAGGCGTCGGTCCACCTCGGTGTCCACCCGGCTGACGAAGAAGGAGGCCACGCTGGCCACGTGCGGCAGCTCGGCCTGGCGGCCGGCGGCCACGAGGGCCTCGAGACCGCGCAGGTACGCCTCCATGACCTCGTCGTAGCGGTCGAGCCCGAAGATCAGCGTCACGTTGATGCTCCGCCCCTCGCCGATGAGCGTCTCGATCGCCGGGACGCCCTCGCGGGTGGCCGGCACCTTCACCAGCAGGTTGGGCTGCGCGATGGTGTCGTGGAACCGGCGGGCGTCGCGGACGGTGCCCTCGGTGTCGTGGGCGAGCGAGGGCGACACCTCGAGGGACACGAAGCCGTCCTCCCCGTCGCTCTCGTCGTAGAGGGGGCGCAGCAGTGCCAGCGCGTCCTGAATGTCGGTCGTGGCCATCTCCCAGTAGGCGCTCTCCACCGTGTGGTCCTTCATCAGGGCCCGGAACTGGTCGTCGTAGGTCGACTGGCCGGTCATGGCCTTGGCGAAGATGGTGGGGTTCGACGTGATGCCCCGCACCCCGAGGGCGACGAGCTCGGCCAGCTGGTTGTCGTGGAGCCAGTCACGGCGCAGGTTGTCCAGCCAGGGGCTCTGGCCACCGATCTCGTAGAGGTCCTGTAGTCGGGTCATCGGGTGATCCCCTTTCCTGGTCGCCGGTCGTCGCTGGTCAGCCGCGGCCGCGGGCCAGCAGCGCCCGCGCCCGCTCGACCACGTGGTCGGTGGTGAACCCGAACTTCTCCATCACGACCGGGCCCGGGGCCGATGCGCCGAAGTGGTCCAGGCCGATGGAGTCGTCGGCGTAGCGGTCCCACCCGAAGGTGGAGCCCGCCTCGATGCTCAGGACGGGCACGCCGGGAGGGAAGACGGCGGCCCGGTAGTCGTCACCCTGCTGCTCGAAGCGGTCCCAGGAAGGGAACGACACCACCCGCGCCCCCACGCCGGAGCCGCCCAGGGTGGTGGCGGCGGCCAGGCAGAGCTGGACCTCGCTGCCGGTGCCGACCAGGACGATCCCGGGCGGCCCGTCGCTGTCGGCCAGGACGTAGGCGCCCCGCGCCACCCCTTCGGCCGCCCGTTCCGCGGTCCCGTCGAGCACGGGGATGTCCTGGCGGGTCAGGACCAGGCCGACCGGCCCGTCCGCCTCCACCGCCAGGCGCCAGGCCTGCGCCGTCTCGTTGGCGTCCGCCGGCCGCACCAGGCTGAGGCCCGGCATGGCCCGCAGCGAGGCCAGCTGCTCCACCGGCTGGTGCGTGGGACCGTCCTCGCCCAGGCCGATGGAGTCGTGGGTCCACGAGTAGACGACATGGCAGCCGGTGAGCGCGGCGAGCCGCACCGCGGGGCGCATGTAGTCGGAGAACACGAAGAAGGTCCCCCCTACCGGGAGCGCCCCCCCGTGGCAGGCCATCCCGGTCATGACCGCGCCCATGGCGTGCTCCCGGATGCCGTAGTGGACGAGGCTCCCACCCGGGTCCCCGGCCGCCTGGGCGGTCGCCCCGGCGAGGGCCATGCCGGTGTTGCCGGTCAGGTCGGC
>PMPX01000338.1 GCA_003169235.1 Acidimicrobiaceae bacterium
GCTTCTCCCGCAACTCCACCACCTGCACGGCGAGCGCGTAGGCACCCTCGAAGATGCGGGCTTCGGCCTTCCCTGCCGCCGACACCTTCTTCCGGCGCCCGGTGACTGCCTTTTCATAGCTGACTGCCATCGATTTCCTCCCCCACCATTATGGGTTATTTCCCATATATGGTCAACCGGGATCCTTGCACCTGCTCGCGGTCACGACCGATGCCGTCGGCGCCAGTAGGCCAGGTACTTGCGAGCCTGAGCGATCTCCCGCTGCTGCCGCCTGTCACTGGGGTCCTTACCCTTGTCGTAACCGGCGAGCAGCAGGACGACTCGTGAGCCGTGGAAGTGCACGAACACGCGGAGGAGGATCCGCTCACGGCGACGAGCGTGCCCCTCCTGGCCCCCGAACATCCGCCTGATCTCTNNGAGCCCGCCTGATCTCGTCGCCGTCATGGCGTACTCGGAATTCGTGCAATCCCTCGCCGAGCGGTTTGAGCCACTCGGTCCGGGCCAGGTCGAGGCCGCGCTCGGCCAGGACAAGTCGAAGGGCGGCATCGAGCGAGACGAATTTGGTCTCGGAGAGCTTCTCGACCCACACCGTGAACGGCTGGCGTCCGTCCTCGGTCTCGTAGACCTCGAGCTCCCAAGCTCCGCCGCTCACGCTCTTCGTCGGTTCCGGTCAGTGGTCGTCATCGGGAGGCGTGCCTGCGTCGTGCCGGTCCCCGGCCACCTCGATCGACCGGCGCGCGCTCGGGTCGAGAATCCCGCCCATGACGGCGGCAGCCGCCCGGTCGCGGGCTTCGAGTGCGTGGCTGTAGACGCGCAAGGTCACGGACGGATCGGAGTGCCCCAGGCGGCCGGCCACTGTGCGCACGTCCACGCCGGCACCGATGAGCTGGGTGGCGGTGAAGTGGCGCAGGTCGTGCAGTCGCACGTTCGACGCGCCCACCTCGTTGCGCACCCGGATGAAGAAGGACGTGACGTTGTCGGGACGGAAGGGTGTGGTCGCTTCCACGAAAGGCGAGAAGACGAAGGCGTTCGGCGCCATCTCCGCGCCGGCTTCTCGGGCCCATTGCGACATCCGGACGCTGTGTTGCGCCAGCAGGGCGACGCCGACCGGATCGAGCGCAACGCTGCGATCCCGGCCCGTCTTGGTGCTCTTCTCGACCAGCCCGTTGGGCACGACCACGACCGAGCGCGCCACAAGGACGTTGCCCGAGTCCAGGTCCACGTCGGACCACCGGAGCGCGCAGAGCTCACCACGACGCATGCCCGTGAGCGCGGCGAGCATCAGCAACGGAGCCAGCCGGGGGTCCCGCCGCTCCGCCGCGTCGATCACCGTGCGGACCACCTCAAGAGGCGGCACCGACACCCGCGTGTGCGAAAGGCGTGGCGGCTTCGCTCTCTCCGCAACGTTGGTCCGGACCCAACCCCAGCGCACGGCCTGGTGGAGTGCGGTCGAGATGATGGCGTGGTGGTTGCGGATGGTCTTCGGAGACTTACCGGCCTCCTTCATGGCGCCATAGAGCGCGTCGAGGTTCTGTGGGGTGAGCCGGTTGAGTCGGACCTTCCCCAGTGCGGGACGGATGGTGTGCTCCACCTGGGCCCGATACGTCCGCAACGTCGTGGGCGAAAGCTCGAGACGCTCGCTCTCCTCGAGCCACTGGTCGAGGAGCTGACCGAAGGTCGCCCCGACCCCGTCGGAGCGGGACGGCGCCTGCTGATCGACCAGGTCCCGGAGCGCCTGATCGGCCGCCCGGGCCGGACCGTGGAACGTCCGGGACAGCTGCTTGCGCTTCCCGGTGATCGGATCGGTACCGAGGTCGACCCGGAGCTCCCAGACCGGCTCTTCGGATCTCAGGGGGCTTGGGTCCACCAGTGCGTGAGCCCCTGATGGCACCTTCAGACGATGCCCCATCCCCGCAAGCTCCCTTCATCACTCGAGGCTGATCCGGCCAAGGTCAATGAGCTGCTCGTCGGCCTGCCTGACGTGACGGTGCTCGGCGCGATCCGACACGCCGACGACCTGGTCGAGCTCCACGTCCAGACGAATGCCTCGGTGGACGGCTGCCGTTCCTGCGGCTCGCTGGCCACGCTCAAGGGGTGGCGAGTCGTCACCTTCGTCGACCTGCCGACCTTCGGCTCGCCAGTCAGCCTCCATTGGCACAAGCGCCGGTGGCGCTGTCCAGAGGCGACATGCCCGGTGGGTTCGTGGACCGAGGTCGACGAGCGGATCGCCGGGTCGAGACTGAGGCTGACCGACAGGGCTGGGCGATGGGCGACCGTCGAGGTGGGCAAGAACGGTCGGACCGTCAACGAGGTGGCGACGGTGCTCGGCTGTGACTGGCACACCGTCAACGACGCCGTGCTCGCCTTCGGCAAGGTCCTGGTCGACCACCCTGACCGCTTCGGCGCGGTCAGCGCCCTCGGGCTCGACGAGCACCTCTTCGTGAAGGCCGGCGAGCGGCGCATCCAGCACTTCGTGACCGCCCTGGTCGACGTGGAAGGGGGCCAACTGCTCGACCTGGTGCCTGATCGAAAGAGCGAAGCACCGAAGCGCTGGATCGAGGAGCGGGGAGCCGAGTGGCGCCGAGGTGTCCGCTCTGGCACCCTCGACCTGTCCGCCACCTATCGCCGCGTGTTCGACGAGGCGCTGCCCGAAGCCCGGCTGGTGGCCGACAAGTTCCACGTGGTCCGCCACATGACCGCCAAGCTCGACGAGTGCCGGCGGCGGGTCCAGAACGAGACGCTCGGACACCGGGGCAGGAAGTACGACCCGCTGTTCCGGGTCCGACGCCGGCTGTCGATGGCGGCCGAGCGGCTCGACGCAGAGGGTCGGGACAAGATGCTCGGGATCCTGCGCGCCGGAGATCCCCGAGGCGACGTCCAGGCCGCCTGGTGGGCCAAGGAGGCCGTGCGCGAGCTCTATGAGGTCCATGACCCCGTACTCGCCGGTCAGTTCATCGACGAGTTGATCACCGACATGGCCGACGGCGACTGGCCCGTCGAGGTGCGCTCGATGGGTCGCACGCTCGCCCGGTGGCGCGAGCCGATCATTGCCTGGCACGACCTGCGGATCTCGAACGGGCCCACCGAAGCCATGAACAATCTGGCCAAGCGGATCAAGCGGGTCGGCTTCGGGTTCCGCTCCTTCGCCAACTACCGGATCCGCACCCTGCTCTATGCCGGCAAGCC
>PMPX01000278.1 GCA_003169235.1 Acidimicrobiaceae bacterium
CACCGCGATCTTCTGCGAGCTGAAGTGCTCGATGTCGTGGGCGATCGCCGTGACGTCCTCGTAGCGGGGCGGGAGCCAGCTGCTCTTGCGCCGGTCGGTGTGGGCGATCGGGCACGTCCGGCGCAGATCGTCCCAGATGGAGAACGGGTCCGCGACGTACTGCGGGTCGAGCACGTCGAAATCGGTGGCCCAGTCCGCCACCGGAGCGGTGTGTGTCATCAGAGGCTCCTTGATCCTGTAGTCAGCGACTCGACAATGAGCCTAGTGCGGCCCGCCCGGGGCCCCACGGCGCCGGCGACAAGTTGTGACCATGGTCACAGCCGGCCCGCAGGCCGGCCACACGGGCGTGCAGCACAGTGCGGAGCACGGCAGATCGCCGGGTCCCACACGGAGAGCAGGAGCGCACACGACATGAAGACCGATCCACTGCCCGAGCAGCTGCCCGAGCCGGCACCGGGCGCCGGCACCGGGCTGCCCACCCCACGCAGCGGCGCCCGCTGGCGCTGGTCGGGCCGCCGCCAGGCCCTGGTCGCCGGGGGCGCCATGGCAACCGTGCTGGGCTTCGGCGCGTCCGCCGCCGGCGCGGCCACTCCGACCTCGGGTCCCCCGTCCGGCGCGCACGGCCAGCCGCCGGGCGGGGCGGCCCGGCCCACCGTCGACGGGAAGGTCACCGCCGTCAGCGGCGACGACGTCACCGTGCAGACCCGCCGGGACGCCACGACCACCGTCGTCGTGTCCTCGGCCACCACCTACACGACGGCGACCCGGCCCGGCGCCTCCTCGGCGGCGACCGCCTCGGCGCTCGAGGTCGGCGACTTCATCGGGGTGCAGGGGACCAGGCACGCCGACGGCACCGTGTCCGCCCAGAGCATCGCGATCGGCACCGGCGCCCCACCCGGCCGCGTCAGGGGCTCCCGGCCTCCGGCGTCAGCACCGGCGGCGTGACGGGGGCACCGGCGCGCAGCACCTCGTACTGGCGGGACTCGTCGTCGGCGGTGACCCGCGTCGCCGCTCCGTCCGGACCCCGGCGGAGGACCGCGGCGCCGGTCGGCGCGAACTGCACGATGTAGGCCTTGCGCACGGCGTCGGTGCGGTTGGGGCCCGTCGAATGCGGGGTCAGGGAGGAGAACACCACGATGCTCCCCGCCGGCGCGGGCACGGCCACCGCATCCTCGGGGTCGTGCAGGCACACGAAGCCGGTGTCGGAGTACGCGTGGGCCAGGGTGCCCAGCCGGTGCAGTCCCGGCACCACCCAGGGGCACCCGTTCTCCTCGGTGGCATCGGTCAGCGCCAACCAGCAGGTCAGGTACTGCTGAGGCTCGACGAACGCGTACCGTTGTCCTGGTGCCACGGGAACGGGGACTCGGTGCCCGGCTTCTTGTACACGGCCTGGTCCCAGTACAGCCGCACGTCGGGTCCGATGAGGTCGGCGCACAGGTCGACGAGCAACGAGCTGGAAGTGAACCGCCGCAGCAGTGCCGAGCGCTCGACCAGGTGGGTCGTGAAGGTGATCTCGTCGGCACGGGCGATGAAGAAGCGCCCGCCCTCCATGGCGCGCAGCGCCTCCTCCTGGCGCGCCTCGAGCGGGTCGATGGCCTCCACCAGCCGCTCCCGCTCGGCCGGCGCCAGCGCATCCTCGAGCACGAAGAACCCCTGTTGGTCGTACTGCCGGGCCTGCGCCGGAGTGACGGCGCGGTACGGGCCTATGTGCTCGGCCCAGGAGAAGGACGTGTTCAGCTCGTCGGCCTGCGGCCCAGTCGCGCTCATGACCCGCTGAAGCTCGGTGGACGGCGCTCGGCGGCGGCACGCACCCCCTCGGCGAAGTCGGCGCTGTCGCGCAGGCGCAGCTGCTCGGCGCACTCGTGCTCCATCGCCCGCCGGGCCTCCTCGACCAGGCCACGACGCAACGTCGCCCGGATGGAGCGGACCGCCAGCGGCCCCGACGCCGCCAGCTCGCCCGCGTAGTCCAGCGCCTGCGCCATCACTTCGCCGTCAGCGGCGAGGAGGTCGCACAGGCCGAGCGCCAGTGCCTCGGCGCCCGCGACACGCCGTCCGGTCAGCAGCAGGTCGGCTGCCGCCTGTGGCCCCACGGCGGCCGGCAGCGTCACGGAGAGGGCGAAGCCGTGGTGGAAGCCGAGCCGCGCGAAGTTCGCGCTGAAGCGGCTCTGTGCGGTCGCCACCCGGAAGTCCGCCGACAGCGCCAGACCGCAGCCGCCGCCGATGGCCGCGCCCTGCACCGCGGCGACCACCGGCAGCGGGGCAGCGAAGAGACGGAGCGCGGCCCGGTAGAGCTCGGCGATGTCCTGCCCGGCGTTGCCGGCGAAGTCGAGGCCGGCGCAGAAGTGCCTCCCCTCCGATGCGAGCACGATGGCCCGGCACCACCCCGAGCGGCCCAACTCCTCGTAGGCGGTGGCCACCTCCTCCAGGAGGGTGGTGTCGAAGTAGTTGTTGGGCGGCCGGTGCATGCACACGACGGCGACGTGGTCGTCGTGGTGCTCCACCGTGACGTCGGCTCCGCTCATGGCTCTATGTCCTCCAGGCTGCGCCAGTAGACGAGGGCATCCTCGCCCTCGACGGCGTCGGGTATCCGCCCCACCTCCTCGAAGCCGAGATTGCGGTACATGGCGCGGGCGGGGTTGGACTCGAAGACGAGGTTGAACTGCATGGCGTCGAACCCGAGGCGCCGCGCCTGGCGCAGCGAGTGCTCCACCATCGTCCGCCCGACCCCTGTGCTCCGGTACGGGGCGAGCACGAAGTAGCCGGCGTTCGCGATGTGCGCGGCGCGGCCGACGAAATTGGGCTTGAGGTAGTAGGCGCCGACGAGGTAGCCACCGAAGTGGGCCACGGACACGGCGGAGGAGTGGGCGACCCAGTAATCGTCGAAGTCCGGGCGCGTCAGCGGGGGCTGCTGCGGGAACCCCTCGCCGGCGGCGACGATCCGGCTGAACGCCACGAACACCTCGTCGTAGTCGTCCACGGTGGCCATGCGGATGTCGACCGGCACGACGCCCACGGTAGTGGGGCACGGGCGAGCGCAGACCGATCGCACAGGGGCTGCAGGCGCGGTGGGCGCTACCCGCCGACAGCGAACCCGGTCGAGCCCGTGCCCGGGCGCACCGCCTCAATGGGATCGCGCAGGTCGTCGATGTAGCCCAGCGCGTACGCGCCGCGGTCGTACCCCATCAGGCGGAGCAGGTCCGTCGGCAAGGTCTCGGCCACCTCGCGGGGCACCGAGAGGTACTGGTTCTCCTCCTGGCGCAGCCAGGCGACGTTGTAGGTGATGTTCAACCCGATGCGGCTGCCGGCGGAGCGGTTGGCGCCCCCGCCGTGGTACACGCTGCCCGAGTAGAACAGCACCGAACCGCGCGACATCTCCGCCGGCTCGGTGTCGTCGGGACCGAAGGTGAGCTTGTCCTCGCGGAGGTTGCTCCCGGGCACGACCCGGGTGGCGCCGTTCTCCTCGGTGAAGTCGGTGAGTGCCCAGATCGTGTTGCACTGCACCTCGTAGCCCGGTGGGAACGGGAAGAAGTCGAACGCCCACTGGTCGCGGTGGATCGGCTGCGCGGTCTCCCCCGGGCCGATGGCGATGGCCTGCGTCAGGTGCAGCTGGATCTTCGTGGCGTGTCCGAGGAAGGTACGCGCCGTCGCCAGCGCGAGCGGGTACATGACGAGCTCGCGGCACGCGGGCGAGCGGGCGATCAGCGAGCCCGTCCGCCGGGTGCGGCTGCCGCTGAAGTCGTCCGGTCCCGTCGGGGTGGCGCGCAGGAACGGGCCGAGCTCCGACTCGATTCGGTCGAGCAGCGCCGCGGCCGCCAGGTCGTCGACCACGGCGGCTCCGTCCCGCCCCACCGCCGCGGCGAGCTCGTCGGGGCTCACGTCGTTGGGGAGGTGGGCGATGGGCACGTCCCATCCTCCACAAAGTCCACGGGCGCGGCAACTCGTGCCGCGGTCGCCGTCCGCGTCAACCCCTCGGCAGGGTCAGAAACCCGGGAAGACGGCGCGCAGGGTGTCGAGTGCCGACTCGTCGCCGGTGAAGTCCGGCGTGTGCGCCGGGTCGAGCCGGCCGTAGACGAGGCGGCTGAACGCCTCGGCGGGCAGCTCCAGATCGGGTTCGGACCCGACCGTGCCCGCGACGAACTCCACGCTGTCCGTCGACAGGCCCACGGTGAAGTCGCGCCCCGGCTCCGAGGTGCGGACGGCGATCGAGCGCGTCGCACCGGTCGGCTTGGCCGCGAAGCGGGCGATGAGCTCGAGGTTGTCGACCACGACGGCAGTGGCGTCGTGGGGCAGCCGGGCGCCGTCGTCGAAGACCACCTCCACGTCCCAGGTGTGGAATGCGTGCTCGTTGAGCCGCATGGCGACGGCGTGATCGAAGTCGAGCGTGATCGGGCCCATGGGGAACGCCACGCGGGTACGGTCCCCGGGGCTGACCGCTTCGAGTGCCTCGGTCACGGCCTCGTCGGTCACGAGCGCGTCGTCCGCCTTGACCCGGGCCGACTTCTTGTTCCACTCGTCCCACACCGAGGGGGCGAAGTCGTCGGGGGTCGTGCGGCCCGCCAGCACGTCCTCGAGGTTGCGGCGCATGATGACCGCGCCGGAGCCGATGTGCGAGAGCACGTCCGCGATCGACCACTCGCTGTCGTAGGACTGCGCCTGGAGTTGGGCGTCATCGAGACCGCGGGTGAGCTGGTGCAGGCGCCCGACCGAGCCGCGGAGCGGGGCGAGTGGGCTGTCCATGGGTAGTGCCTCCTTGTCGTGACGGTTGTCGCCGGCGGAACCGGTCTACCCGTCGGCGGCCCGCGCCGTCGCGAGCGCCCGCATCCACCACGTGAGGTCGTCGGCCAGCATGGCGAGCCGGGGCTCGAGCGACGAGAAGTGCGCCAGGTCCCCGGGGTGCTCAGAACCGAAGATGGCGCGCATCACGTCGGGCAGCACGTGGACGGCGTGGCGCAACGGCGCCATCTCGAACTCCACCGCCACCGCCCGCAGCTGCTCAATGGCCCGTGCCCCGCCCGTGTTGCCCCAGCCGACGAAGGACACCGGCTTGCGCCGCCATTCCACGAACGTCGAGTCGAGGGCGTTCTTCAACACGGCGGGGTAGCCGTGGTTGTACTCGGCGGTGAGGAACACGTAGCCGTCGGCCCGATCCACGACGCGCCCGAACCGGACCACGGCGTCGTCGGCGTAGTCCCGGCCCGTCTTGGCGGGGGCATCGCCGTCGAAGAACGGCAGCGGATGGTCACGCAGGTCGAGCAACTCGACTTCGAAGTCGTCGCGCTGCCCCAGCCGGTCCATCACCCACGGCGCCACCCGCTCGCTGAATCGACCCTCCCGGGTGGTGCTCGTGATCACCTGCAGCAGCACGACCTGCGCCTTTCGTCCTCGTCGGGTGTCCCCGCCGGAATGGAGCCTAACAGGATCCCGCCCTTATTTAGCTTGACGGTTAACTAACTTTTCGGTTAAATACACCGCATGACGATGACCGAGGACCGGCTCGATGCGGCGTTCGCCGCGCTGGCGGACCCCACCCGGCGCGCCATCGTGAGCCGGCTGGCCCAGGGTGACGCCACGGTGGGCGAGCTCGCCGCGCCGTTCGACATGTCGCTGCCCGGAGTCTCCAAGCACCTCAAGGTGCTCGAGCGGAGCGGCCTGATCTCGCGCCGTCGCGACGCGCAGTTCCGGCCCTGCCACCTCGAGGTCGAGGTGCTCGACGGCGCGCTGAACTGGATCGGCACGAATCGGCGGCTCTGGGACGAGCGCTTCGAGAAGCTCGATGCCCCGGGGATCAGCGGGGCGGGGCAGCCGGGCGCGACGCGACCGGTGGCGCCGGCGGGACGTCCTCGCCCCGCCAGGCCCGCCAGGCCCGGTAGCCGCCCGCCAGGTCCGCAGCACGGCTGAAGCCGAGTTCACGCAGCGACGCCGCGGCCAGGCTCGAGGCGTACCCCTCGGAGCAGACCACGATCACCGGCTGGTCGTAGCCCTCCACCTCGGGCAGCGCATGGCTGCCCTGGAGATCGAAACGCCACTCGAGCACGTTGCGCTCGACCACGATCCCGAATCCGAGCTCGCCCTCCAGGGCTCGTTGGCGCTCGGGGCGGATGTCGACCACGAGGGCGCCACCGGCACGAACCCGTTCGAGTTCGTGCGGTTCGACCCGGTCGATCTGGCGCCGCGCCGAAGCCACGAGGTCGTCGGCGGAGCGGGTGCTCACCAACCGGCGGCTCCTGCGCCGGCCCACGACGTGAGGTCGAGGGCCGGATCGTGCTCCTCGCTACCGTCGTAGGCCCAGCGCAGACCCTTGGCCACCAGGTGGTCTCCCTCGAGGTCGAAGAAGGTCATGGTGGTGAGCGCCGGGCTGTACACGTGAAGGCTCAGGGCGAGCTCACCGGCCTCGTTGGTCACGTCGTGCACGTGCCCGGTGCCGAAGCCCAGCGTGGTGCCGGCGCGGAGCTCGTTGTGCACCAGTGAAAGCCGTCCCGTCTCGTCCCGCCGGGGCACCGCCTCGACCAGGGTGCCGGAGATGACGCTCAGAGCGCCGCTGGCCGCGCCGTGGTCGTGCAGCTCGACCTTGCCTCCCGTCGGCCAGGCGATGAGCCAGGCGTCGAAGTCCGGCGTCCGGGCCACCAGACGCCACGAGCGATCCTCGACGTCGAGCGCGCCCGGCCACTGGACGGCCGTGGCCAGACGGGCCGCGATGTCGGTCGGCACGATCTTGTCGTTCAGCCTCGCTGCCCTGCCGTGCTGCCTCGCGGCGACCCGACCACCGCCGGCCCTGGGGGGGAGGGGGGCGGGGTGGGGCGGGTCGCTGCGGAGCATTGGCAGAGGGTACCGGTAAAACCCGACTAAGTCAATCGTATTTAAGGAGAACCGGCGGGATCCCGTCGGCCTCCCGCCAAGGCGGCCACCAACAGGGCAATCGTGAGCGCAGGGTCGGTGGTCCGGTCATCTGGTCCAGCCGCCCGGACCTGCAGAGTCCGGTCCGGGCTGTCCGACCGCCGGATCAGGCGGAGACGGGGACCGGGACCGGGACCGGCACGACGATCGGCACGAACGAGGCCCGCAGCGAGTCGAGTGTCTGGCGGTACGAGCCGATGAGGCTGTCCTCGCGGTAGCCGAGGTTGTTGTCGAGGCAGAAGGCACGGACGATGCCCTGGGCGCGGGCCAGGTTGGGCCGGGGCATGTTCGGGAACAGGTGGTGCTCAATCTGGTAGTTGAGGCCACCCAACAGGAGGTTGGTGAACCAGCCGCCGGCGATGTTGCGCGAGGTGACCACCTGGCGCCGGGCGAAGCTGAGCCCCGAGCCGGACTCGATGATCGGCATACCCTTGTGGTTCGGCGCGAAGCTGCAGCCGAGGTAGACGGAGAACACCGCCTGCTGCACCGCGATGAACGCGACCGCCTTCAACGGCGACAGAACCCAGAAGACACAGGTCAGGTACAGCGCGACGTGCAACGCCAGCAGCGCGCCCTCCACGCCGGCGGCGCGGTTGCGCTGTCGGATCAGTCTCCGGATCCCCAGCACGTAGATGCCGGTGCTGCGCAGCACCATGAGCGGGAAGAACAACGGGGCCCGCCAGCGTTCCATCGCACGGGTCAGTGCATTGCCACTCGCGCCCTGTCCGTCCGCGGGGAGGGTGACGCCGGCGTCGCCGATGTCCGGATCGCGCCCTATCTCGTTGGGATGCGCGTGGTGCGCGCTGTGCTTGGGCACCCACCAGCCGAAGCTCATCCCGATCAAGACGTTGCCGACGGCGAAGCCGAGGAGCCGGTTCGCCCGTCGCGAGCGGAACACCTCCTGGTGCCCGGCGTCGTGGCCGACGAAGCCGAGCTGGGTGAACATGAGCCCGAGGAACGCGGCGATGAGCAGCGCGAACCACGAGTTCCCCACCAGCACCAGGCCGGCGAACCCGGCGCCGAACGCGGCGACGGTCAGGGGGATCTTGGCTCCGTAGTAGCCGGGCCGGCGATTGAGCAGGCCCGCTTCCCGGACCTGACGGGCGAGGACGCCAAAGTCCTCCGACGAAACGTCGATGGTGTCGGTCTCCACAGTCCCACTTCCGCGAAATCCATCGGGGAGCGCTACCGCGGACGGGGCAACACCAAGAGTCGAGCTCTTATTCCGTAAGGCCGATTTTAGACCCATCGGGACCTGTGGTGTGGCCCGCCCCGGGCATGACACAAACACGTCAGTCATGTCGCGACACCACCCTTGCCACCGCAGCGGCTCCCGCCGGCGTCGGGCTGCGCCGACCCCAGAACATGGGGGCGACCCTGGCCTACGCTGATCCCTTCTCCTCACCGCCATTCTTCGCCAGGAAGCGATCGATGTTCGCTCGAAGCTCGGGCGAGACGAACGACCGGTCCTCCGCGCTCAGTGCGAAGTCGAGGGTCGCCAGCACGGCTCGCTCCAGGTGCATGTTGAGCACCCGCTTGGTGTCCTCGACGGCCCGGCGCGGCAGCGCCGAGATCCGCTGGGCGCAGGCCAGGGCCTGATCGAACACCTCCCCATCCGGGCAGACGTGGTTCACGAGGCCGATGGCCGCGGCACGCGTCGCAGGGATGCGGTCGCCGGTCAGCGCGTACTCCTTGGCCAGTTGCAGGCTGATGAGGAGCGGCCAGGTCACCGGGCCACCGTCGGCGGCGACGAGGCCGATGGCCACGTGCGGGTCGGCCAGGTGAGCGCTCTCCGCCATGAAGACGATGTCGGACAGAGCGACCAGGCTGCAGCCCAGGCCCACGGCGGGACCGTTGACGGCGGCCACGATGGGGACGCGGCAGGCCACCATGCCGGTCACGATCTGGCGGCCGTGGGCCAGGGTCTCCTTGCGGCGCTCGGCGTCGGTGGCGAGCTCGTCGAGGTAGCTGAAATCACCCCCGGCGGAGAACGCGCGGCCGTTCCCGGTCAGGACGACCGCCCGCGCCTCGTCGTCGGCGTCGATCTGCGGGAACAGGCCGGCGAGCCCCTTGTGAAGCTCGTGATTCGTCGCGTTGAGATGGTCAGGCCGGTTCAGGCGGACGATCCGGACCGGACCGTCGCTCTCGACTTCGAGCTCATCGGGGACGTCGTACGAAGTCATCTGACCTCCAGATCGTGGCGCCATTCGCCGTTGCACAGCACACCCAACATCCGTTCCGACCGCACACGGGTCTCCGGGCTCGACGCCGGGCTCACGAGGCCGGCAGCCCGAGGATCCGGCGAGCCACGAGGTTCCGCTGGATCTGCGAGGTCCCACCCATGACGCTCTGGGCCCGGCTGTAGAGGTACGCGTTCAGCCACGTGTCGTCCCCGCCGCCGTGAGCGATCCCGCCGATGGCGAGCGCGGCGTGACCCACCGCCTGCTCGACCGAGGTCATCAGGAGCTTGTCGACCGATCCCTCGGGGCCATGGGAGATCCCGTTGAGGCGATCGGACAGGCGTCGCTGCACGTGGCGCCGCAACATCTCCACCTCCACGATCGCCCACCCGAGCTCACGGACCTGCTCTGCGCTGAAGGCACCGGGGTCCTGCCGCACGCGGCGGCTCAGGTCGTTCACGAGCTTGCTGTAACGAGCGACGTACCCGAGCTCGCCCGGCTCCCGTTCGTGGCTCACGACCGTCATCGCCAGCGACCAGCCCTCGCCCGGCGCACCGATCATGTGCCGCGCCGCCACGCGTGCACCGTCGAAATGCACCTCGCCGAATTCCTTCGTGACCCCGTTGATCATCTTCAGGGGCCGCTGCTGAATGCCGGGCTGGCGCATCGGGACCGCGAACGCAGAGATGCCGCGGTGCATGGCCGCGTCCTGGTCGGTGCGAGCGAGCACCAGGCACCACTCGGCCTCGTCCGAGTAGCTCGTCCAGATCTTCTGCCCGGAGATGACGTAGTCCTCTCCGTCGAGGTCGGCCCGCGTGCGCAACGAGGCCAGGTCGGAGCCGGCGTCGGGCTCACTGAAGCCCTGGCACCAACGATCGCGCCCGTTGACGATCCCGGGGAGGAACCCGCGCTTGATGTCGTCGCTCCCGTGCTCGAGGATGCCCTGGACCAGGTAGCCGAGACTCGGTCGCGGCGGCGCCCCCGCCGCCGCCAGCTCCTCGTCGACGATGACCTCGTGCACCGACGACAATCCTTGCCCGCCGATGTCGGTGGGCCAGGACATGCCGAAGAAGCCGGCGTCGTAGAGCTGCCGGTGCCAGGCGGCCATGCCGGCCCAGTACTCGTCGTCGGTGGAGGACGTCGGGAGGCCCGGATTGTTGTCCACCAGCCATACCCGGAGCCGCAGGCGGAATTGCGATTCCTCGAGCGAGTCACCGAAGTCCATCGGCGGCCTCCAGGTCGTGATGGACGAGCACGTGCATCAGGCTTGCGCCGGCATTGCCCAGGACGTCGCTCGACAGGAGGGAGCGGCGCAGGTAGACGTGGGCCAGGCACTCCCAGGTGTTGCCGATGCCCCCGTGCACCTGAATCGCGGTCTCGCACACGCTGGTCGCCGCCCTCGCGCAGTAGGCCTTCGCCAGGGTGGCCGCCGTCAGCGCCTCAGGGGCGGCCAGCGCGTCCACGGCCCAGGCTGCGTGCAGCGTGATGCTGCGAGAACCCTCCATGGCGACGAACGCGTCGGCCAGCATGTGCTGCACGGCCTGGAACGAACCGATGGCAGCGCCGTACTGCCGGCGCTCGGTCGCGTAGGCAGAGGCGAGGTCCACCGCGCCGCGCATGATCCCCACCAGGTCGGCACACGTCAAGGCGAGGCCCAGGGCGGTCCAGCGAGCCAGGTCGTCCGCCGTGATCGGACCGGCCGGCTCGTCGACGAGCACGACGTCGGATGACGGGTCGAGGACCACGGAGGGGCGGGTGAGGTCGAGGCCACCCGGCGCGGCGGGCAGCTCGACGCGAGCCAGTCGGTGGCACTCGCCGTCGGGAACCAGGAGGAGTGCCTGCGCCGAACCCCGCGCGTCAATGGCCACCGCGGCCGGTGATGTCCCGTCGAAGGCCCGGGCCAGCGACGAGAGGGCGGGGTCGAGCGCGACGGTCTCGGTCACGTCGCCCGGCGCTGCGCCGGCCAGCCGGCGGAGCTCGGCAGCCAAGGTGGGCCCGAGGAACGGGGTGTCGGCCAGCCCCCGGCCCAGCTCCTCGGCGACCACCGCCGGTTCCACGCCTGACGCCAGGCTGTCCCCGCCGTCCACGGCGGTGCGCAGCTCCCACCACCCCGACGCGGCGACGGCAGCGTCCAGCGTGGCCATCCGTGCGGCATCGCCGATCTGGCCGACGGCCCGGGGGGCGAGCCGGTCGACGACCTGGGCGGCCGAATCGCGAAGGGCTTGTTGCTCCTGGGACAGGCGAACGTCCATCAGTCGCGGTGCGCGGGTGTCGCGAGCGAGTGCGTCCACTGGTCGCGCAGCGTGCGACGCAGCACCTTCCCCGACGGGAGGCGCGGGATCTCGTCGACGATGACCACGTGACGAAGGTGCTTGTAGGTCGCCAGCGACGCGGCGACGAGCTGCTGGAGCTCTTCGTCACCCACGTGCTGGCCCGGGTCGAGCTGCACCGCGGCGACGGGCACCTCGCCGGCCCGGGCGTCCTCAATGCCGAACACCGCGCAGTCGAGGACGGCCGGGTGCTGATGGAGGACCGCCTCGAGCTCCGCGGGCGCCACCTGGAACCCGTTGACCTTGATCATCTCCTTCGAGCGGTCGGTCAGGTGGACCCACCCCTCCGGCTCGAGCCACCCGACGTCACCCGTGCGGTACCAGCCGTCGGCGAACGCGTCGGCCGTGGCATCGTCGGGGAGATACCCGGCCATGACGGAGGCGCTGCGCACCTGGATCTCCCCGATCCCCCCGGGCTCGAGCACCTCTCCGCTCTCGAGGTCGGCGATCCGCAGCTCGACGCCCGACGGCGGAAGACCCGCCGAGTCCAGTCGCCACTGCTCGGGTCGATGGACCGGGTTCGCCGCGATCACCGGGACCTCGCTGGCCCCGTAGGCCGGCAACCAGCGCACGCCGGTCCGTTCGGTCACGATCCTGGCGACGCTCTCGGTCACCGGTGTGGCCCCCCACATGATGTAGCGAAGGGATGACAGGTCGTACTCCTCGAGCCGCGGGTGGTTGGCCATCGCCAACGCGATCGGCGCGACCGCCATCTCGAGGGTCATCCGCTCGGACGCGATCCGCTCGAGCACCTCGTCGAGGTCGAACCGTCGGTGCAGCCGCACCGTTGCCCCCGCCGAGACTGCGGTCAGCAGGTTGAGCAGACCGAGGATGTGGGAGGGAGGCGTGGCCACCTGGAATCGGTCTTCGGGCCCGAGACCGAGGACGTCACGCCAGTGCACGGTCGCGTGGCCCATGGAGCGATGCGTGTGTCGCACGGCCTTGGGCAGCCCGGTCGTGCCCGAGCTGAAGACCAGGATGGCCTCGGCGTCTGCGCTCACCGTGTCCGGTTCCGGGCGGGTGCCGCGGTCGGCGAAGGGATCCTTCGACGAGTCGTCGAAGTCCGTCACGTGGTCGCCTCCGAGTGACTCGGTGAGCAGCGACGCGGCCTCACCGTCGGCCACGGCGTGCACCGGGCCGGTCAACTGCAGCGCGTGGGTGACCTCGGTCGACTTCCACGCCGGGCTCAGGAGGACTGCGGCCGCACCGAGCTTGCTGACGGCATACACCGCGATGATGAACTCCACGCGATTGGTCGTCATCAGCGCCACACGATCACCTGCGCCCACGCCACGGGATGTGAGGTGGGCGGCGAAGGAGTCGCTGCGCTCGTCGAGCTCGCGGAACGTCCAGCGATCGTCGCCGGCCAGCACGGCGATCCTCCCCCCGAACCGGTCAGCGGCGACCTCGAGATCCCGGTGCATAGCGGCCGCTACCATCGGAAACATTCTTCTCCTATTTGAGATCAAGCGTCAACATGCAGCGGATGTACACTTCTCCGATGCGAGCAGGGAGTGCCTTCGATGAGCGTGGATGACCTCGACGACGTGCGACGGGAGATCATCGAGACCGTCCGGCGGTTCGTCGCCCGTGAGGTCGTCCCCGTCGCACCCGAGCTCGAGCGCGAGGACCGCTTCCCCGCCGACATCGTGGCGCAGATGCGCGAGCTGGGCCTGTTCGGCGTGACCATCCCCGAAGCCTACGGAGGGCTCGGTCTCGACCTCCTCACCTACATCGGGGTCATTGAGGAGCTGGCGTACGGCTGGATGAGCCTGACCGGCATCGTGAACACCCACACGATGGCCGCCACGCTGATCCTGGCGCACGGGAGCGAGGAACAGAAGCAGCGGTGGCTGCCCCTCATGGCCTCCGGCGAACGCCGGGGGGCCCTGTCGCTGTCCGAGCCCGACGCCGGCAGTGACACCCGCAACATCTCGTGCCGGGCCCAACGCGACGGGGACGAGTACGTGCTGAACGGCACCAAGGCGTGGGTCACCAACGGGGAGCACTCCGCCATCGTGGCCCTGGCGGCCCGGACCGAGGAGGGGATCTCCGCCCTGATCGTGGAGAAGGAGCCGGGGCCCCGGTTCGAAGGGATCTCGGTCAGCAAGCACGTGGGCAAGCTCGGCTACCGCGGCGTGGAGACCGTCGAGATGGCGTACACCGACCACCGCATTCCCACCGCGAACCTGCTCGGCGAGGCCGGCCGCGGCCTGCCTCAGATCCTCAGCGTGCTCGAGCTCGGCCGCATCAACATCGCGGCGCGGGCAGTCGGCGTGGCCCGGGCCGCCTTCGACGCCGCCTTCGAATACGCCCAGCAGCGGGTCACCTTCGGCAAGCCCATCGTCGAGCACCAGGCGATTCAGCTCAAGATCGCGGACATGGCGACCCGGCTCGAGGCGGCACGCCTCCTGACCCGCAATGCCGCCGAACGCAAGACGGCCGGCCTGCGCTGCGACGTCGAAGCCGGGATGGCCAAGCTGTTCGCCAGCGAGACGGCGCTCGACCTCTCCATGGAAGCCATGCGGATCCATGGCGGCATCGGCTACACGACTGACCTGCCCGTGGAGCGCTACTACCGCGACGCGCCACTCATGGTCATCGGCGAGGGGACCAACGAGATCCAGAGGATGGTGATCGCGCGAGGCCTGGTCGCCCGCGCTCAGCGCGGCGAGTGACCCGCCCGGTCGCCACCGCGATCGGAGAGCTCCCGGATCACCTCGTCGGTGTGCTCCCCGAGTGAGGGGACCGGTGCGATAGGCCCTGGCGCGACGTCGGAGAAGCTGACCGGGCCGTTGACCGAGCGCTGGGTGGTGCCCGAGGCGCCGCCACCGATCTCGACCAGCCCATGGTTGGCCAGCAGCTGCGGGTCTTCGACGACCTCCGCCGGCGTCTGCGCCGGCGCCCACCAGACGCCCTCGCGCTCGAAGCGCTCCGCCCACTCGGACAGGGGACGCCCCGCGATGATCTCGTCGAGTACGGCGATGATCTCCACCCGGTGCCGCCGGATGGCCGATGCATCGGCGAAGCGCGGGTCCTCGGCCAGGTCGGGGCGACCGAGGGCGCGGCACACCGCGTCGATGTGCCGGGACGCCTCGAGTCCGGTGAAGAAGAACCACCGGCCGTCGGCGGCGCGGTAGGGATTCATGAGCGGTGCCTGGTTGCGTTCCCTCGGCTCGGCGCGGGCGACCTTGCCCAGCGTCATCTGCAATCCGAGATCCCATCCCAGGACGTAGGCGCCGGTGCGGAGCAGCGACACCTCCACGACCCGCCCCCGGCCCGTGGCCCGCTGCTCCAGCACGGCGGCGAGCAGCCCGCCCAGCGCAGCGAGCCCCGTGATGTGGTCACCGATGCCGCCTCGCGCGTTCAGCGGCGTGCCCTCGTGGTCGGCCATCTGCATGGAGAGCCCGGAACGGGCCCAGAAGGCCCCGATGTCATAGGTCGGACGGTTCCGCTCGGTCCCCTGCAGCCCGTAGCCGCTGATGCTGCAGTACACGAGATGAGGATGGCGCCCGACGGTCGCCGCCGGCTCCAGCCCGAGGCCGTCGAGCGCGTCCGGTCTGAGGTTGCTGATGAACACGTCGGCCGTGGCGAGGAGATCCTCGAGATGCTCCCGGCCCTCGGGCTGGCGCAGGTCCAGCACGACGCTTCGCTTCCCGCGGTTGTCGAGCGAGAAGGCCGGGTTGGGCATGTCGCTGTCGATGCCCAACGACCCGAACACCTGTCGCATGGGGTCACCCGTCGGGGCCTCGACCTTGATCACGTCGGCGCCCCAGTCGGCCAACAGCGCCGCGGCGGACGGCGCGGCGACCCAGACGCCCAACTCGACGACCCGCAGGCTGGCCAGGGCGGAGAGCCCCGACGACGGCTCCTCGCTCACCCCGGGACCTCGGAGCGCCTCTGCAGCGCCTGCTCCCGCAGCGCGTCCTTCATCACCTTGCCGGTCGCGTTGATGGGGAGCTCGTCGACCAGCTGCACCGCCCTGGGGACCTTGTAGTTCGCCATCTCGTCGCGGCACCATTCGATGATCGCCGCGCTCGACACGTCGTCCGATCGGGGGACCACGAAGGCCATCCCCACCTCGCCGAGGCGCTCGTCGGGGACCCCGATGACGGCGGCCTGGGCGACGCCGGGATGGCGAAGGAGCACGTCCTCGATCTCGGCGGGGTAGGCGTTGAAGCCGCCGACGATGAACATGTCCTTGGCACGGCCGACGATCCGCAGGCAGCCGGCGTCGTCGAGCACCCCGATGTCGCCCGTGCGCAGCCAGCCGTCCGGCGACAGCGCACGCGCCGTCGCCTCGGGATCGTCGAGGTAGCCGACCATCACGCTGCCCCCGCGCAGCAGGATCTCACCGGGTTCCCCCGCCGGCACGTCCTCGTCTCCCTCACCGACGATGCGCAGCTCGAAGCCGGGACGGAGCCGTCCGACCGTCGTCGCGATCGTCTCCACGTCGTCACCGGGCGTGGTGGCCGCGGCGGTGCCGGCCTCGGTGAGCCCGTAGCCGGTGATGATGGTCGAGAACGGCAGCTCCTCGTCGATGCGTCGGATCAGCTCGACGGGAATGTCGGCCGCACCGGTCACCGCCACCCGAAGGCTCGACATGTCATGGCCACCCCGATCAGGATGATCGAGGATGGACTGGTAGACGGTCGGCGACCCGGGGAGCACGCTGACCCTCTCGGCCTCGACACGGCCCAGGACCCGGTCGACGTCGAACACCGCCTCTGGGAGCATGAGTGCGCCGCTGGCCACGCAGGCCAGGATCCCCGCCTTCAACCCGAACATGTGGAAGTAGGGGTTGACCATCAAGTAGCGGTCGTCGGCGCACAACCCGGTCATCTCGACCCAGTCCGTGGCGACGCGCAGCGTCCGGCGGTGGGACATCACCACGCCCTTGGGCAGTCCCGTCGTCCCCGACGTGAAGAGGATGTCGGACGGGTCGTCCGGTCCGGTGTCGGTGCACCGCCGGTCGACCTCCGACCGGTCGGCGTCGGTGGCCCACGCCAGGAACGCCGCCCAACCCTCGGTACCCTCCGCGGCCGGCCCGCGGGCCACGACGATCGTCTCGAGGTCAGGGAGGTCGACACCGGTCGCGCGGAGCATGGCGACGTAGTCGGTCCCGAGGAAGTCCGTCACCGTCACCAGGGCTCGGGCCCGGCTCCGGGACAGGATGTCCACCGCCTCGCGGCCCTTGAAGCGGGTGTTGATCGGGACGAGGACCGCGCCGGCCAGAGAGAGGCCGAGCACGGCCACGATCCACTCGGCACTGTTGAAGGCCCAGATGGCCACGCGGTCGCCCGGCTCCGTGCCGGCGTCGACGAGTGCGGCCCCGAACGTGCGCGCCTGATCGAAGAGCTCGTCGTACGTCAGCCGGGTCGGGCCATCCCCGACCGCAGGGCGCTGCCCGAACCGGCGAGCGGCAGCAGCGAGGAGCGCCGGGATGGTCGGCGACGGGCCATCCCCGCGCGCCGTCATCGAGTGGCGGCCTCGGACACGTTGAGCAACGTGGCGAGGTTCCCGCCCATGATCTTGCGCACCGACTCCTCGTCGAGGCCTCGCAGCTCGTCCACGTAGCTCACGGGGTCGGCCAGGCCCTCCGGGTGCGGGTAGTCGGACCCGAACAGCACGTGGTCCACCCCGGTGAGCTCGGCCAGCTCGCCGAGATCCTCCTCCCAGAAGGGGCTGATGTAGATGTTGCGCTTGAACACGTCGACCGGGTTCTCCAGGAAGTCCTGCGGCATCTTCTTGTACACGTCGGCCAGGTTCTTGAGGAGCGGTGCGACCCAGCTGCTGCCGTTCTCGATCACCGCCACCTTGAGGGCGGGGAAGCGGGACAGGGCGCCGTGGCAGATCAGCGCCGACACGGAGTCCTCGACCGGTCGCCAGGCCGAGAGCATCCGGAAGGCCTGGGGCTGGAACGGGAGCATCTCGGAGTCGCTGCCCTCCCAGTCGTTCGCATACCGCTCGTACCCGCTGTCCGAGGAGTGCATGGCCACCAGCACGTCGTGGTCGACCACCTTCTGCCAGAAGGGGTCGAACTCCTCCTTGCCGAAGGAGCGGGGGCCGCGGAAGCCGTACGCCGGCGCGGGCCGGATGAGGACGACCCGGGCGCCGCGTTCGAGGACCCAGTCGAGCTCCTCGATCGCACGCTCCACGATGGGCAGGGTGATGATCGGCGTGGCGAAGATCCGGCCCTCGTAGTCGAACGACCACGTCTCGTACAGCCACTGGTTCAGACTGTGGATCACCTCGTGCGTGAGCTCGGGCGCGTCCCGCATGCGCTCCTCAATGAGGCTGGCCAGGGTGGGGAACATCAGGGCGCGGTCGATGCCCTGCTCGTCCATCAGCGCGAGCCGCGACGCCGGGTCGCGGAAGGCGGGGATGGACTTCATGGGCTCCCCGAAGATCTCGCGCCGGCTCTTTCCCTCGGGGTTCCCGACCCGGAAGTACTCCTCTTGCGCACCGGGGCGGGCCACGACGTCGAACGTCGGGTTCGGGATGTAGTTGCTGATCACCCCACGGACCACGATCTTGGTCCGGCCGTGCACGTCCACGTAGTCGATCGCACCCTTGTACCGCTCGGGCAGGAACTTGGTGAACGCGTCGCGCGTCTCGTAGAGGTGGTTGTCTGCGTCGAACAGGGGGATGCTCGGTGTGGTGGTGGCCATGACGGGTTCCCCGATCCTCCAAGATGAGAACGATGATGCTCCTGGGCGAGAGTACTATTTCTGCCCTCGATCTGCCAGCTCCTCGGCCCATCCCGGGACCCCCGGGGAGGCCCGCGCTCCCCTGACCGGACCGCATCCGAGAACACACTTCTTCCTTTTGTGCGAAGCTAGTTCTGCACACCGAAAAGCGGTGAGGCCACGTGCCTGCACGGCGGGCCCGGAGCCGGTGCGAACGGATGTTCGTCCATGGGTCCGACCCGACGGCCGCAGCCCCGGCCCCGCCGCCCGACGGCACACGCGCGACTCGCCGACAAACGTCACCGCCGCAGATGGGGGCAGCCATGACCGTGATGGATTCCGACATCTACTACGACCCGTACGACTTCGAGATCGACTCGGACCCGTACCCCGTGTGGAAACGGCTGCGCGACGAGCAGCCCCTCTATTACAACGAGCGGTACGACTTCTATGCGCTCAGCCGGTTCGAGGACGTCGACCGGTGCTCGCTCGACTGGGAGACCTACGTCTCGAGCAAGGGAACCGTCCTGGAGCTCATCAAGAGCGGCATGGAGATCCCTCCGGGGTCCATCATCTTCGAGGACCCGCCCGCCCATCACCTGCACCGCCGTCTCCTCGCCCGCGTCTTCACGCCCCGCAACATCAACGCGCTCGAGCCCAAGGTGCGGGAGTTCTGCGCGCGGAGCCTCGACCCCCTCGTCGGGACGGGCCGCTTCGACTTCATTGAGGACCTCGGCGCCCAGATGCCCATGCGCACCATCGGCATGCTGCTGGGCATTCCCGAGCAGGACCAGGAGGCCATCCGCGACCGCATCGATGACGGGCTGCGGCTCACGGAGAGCTCCATGCCGGACTTCGAGGCCAGGTACGACGAGAGCATCAGCCAGGGCAGCGTCTTCGAGGAGTACATCGAGTGGCGGGCCAGCCACCCCTCGGACGACCTCATGACCGAGCTTCTCCAGGCCGAGTACGAGGACGAGACCGGCACCACCCGCCGGCTGAGCCGGCCTGAGGTGCTGGGCTACGTGAACCTCCTGGCGGCGGCGGGCAACGAGACGACGGCGCGCCTGATCGGGTGGACGGGCAAGGTCCTGGCCGAGCACCCGGACCAGCGCGCGGAGTTGGGAGAGCGACCGGACCTGGTCCCGAACGCCATAGAGGAGCTGCTCCGCTACGAGTCCCCGTCACCGGTCCAGGCCCGCTACGTGACTCGCGACGTCGAGCACCACGGACGGGTCGTGCCGGAGGGAAGTGCCCTGCTCCTCTTGACCGCGTCGGCCAACCGTGACGGGCGCCGGTTCCCCGACGCCGATCGATTCGACATCCACCGCACCATCGACCGCCAGCTGGCCTTCGGCTACGGCATCCACTTCTGCCTCGGGTCCGCGTTGGCCAGGCTCGAGGGCCGCATCGCCCTCGAAGAGGTGCTGAAGCGGTTCCCGTCATGGGAGATCGACTGGGACAATGCGGTCCAGGCCCGGACGTCGACCGTGCGCGGCTGGGAGCGGCTGCCCGCAGTGACCGCCTGACCACGACACGGCCCGGTACCGAACAAGGAGAATGCACGCATGAGAACAGTGATCGTCGGCGCCTCGAGCGGTCTCGGGCGCTCCATCGGGATCGGGCTCGGCCAGCGCGGCGCCACCGTGGCCCTGCTCGCCCGGCGTCACGACCGGCTCGTGGACGCGGCCAAGGAGGCCGGCCCCGGTGCCCTCGCCATCGCCTGTGACGCCACCAACGCCGCGTCGTGCCAGGCTGCGATTGAGGAGGCGGTGGGCGGCATGGGGGGGATCGATGCCCTCCTCTACGCGCCGGGTGTCGCTCCGCTGGGACCACTGGTCGACATGGACGCGGAGGCCTGGCACCGCACGTTCGACACGAATGTGATCGGCGCGGCCCTGATCACGGCCGCGGCTGTCCCGCATCTCACCGAGTCGCGCGGTGTGGCGGCCTACCTGTCGTCGGTGAACGGGTCGCTGACCTCGCCGTGGCCGGGGCTCGGGGTCTACGCGGCGAGCAAGGCGGCGCTCGGGACCATGGTCGAGGCGTGGCAGGCCGAGCACCCACTGATCGGCTTCACCCGCATCGTCGTCGGCGACTGCGCCGGAGGCGAGGGACACTCCATGACCGAGTTCATCAACGAATGGGACATGGGGCTCATGGCGCAGTTCCATCCGATGTGGCAGGAACGGAATCTCCTCAGCGGTTCGCTGATGGAGGTCGACGAGCTGATCCGTGTCGTGGACCTCGTGCTCCGCTGTGGCGCGAGCGCCAGCATCCCCTCGGTGGCGGTCACGCCCCGGAGGCCGGCCTGAGCCGGCCCCGGGCTACATCCGGCCGAGGAGGAAGCCGGCCGCGGCCGTGGCCGGCGGGAACGACTCGGTGATGCCGGAGCTGATGTAGCCGACGTCGCTGATCAGGGTGATCCCCGAGATCGCCGCGGCGGCGTCGCTGCAC
>PMPX01000181.1 GCA_003169235.1 Acidimicrobiaceae bacterium
CGGATCTTCTTGCCGCACGCCTTGCGGAGATTGTCCGCCTCTTCGAGCGAATAGCCGGCAAAGCGCTGTGCGACCCGCATGACGGACTCCTGATAGATCATCAGTCCGTACGTGGCGGTCAAGATCGGATCGAGGTCGGGGTGGAGGTAGGTCAGTTCCTTGCGGCCGTTCTTGAGCTCCGGGTAGTCGCGGTGCATGTTCGCCGCCATCGGCCCGGGCCGGTAGAGGGCGACCAGGGCGGCGACGTCGTCGAAGCTGGTGGGTGCCAGCGAGCGGAGCGTCTGGCGCATGGCGGCGCCCTCCAGCTGGAACACACCGATGGAGTCCGCCCGTCGCAGCATCTCGAGCGTCTTCTCGTCGTCGAGGGCCACGGCGTCGATGTCGGGCCGGACCCCGGTGTCCGCCTCAATGAGGTCGAGCGCACGCTCGATCACCGAGAGGTTGCGCAGCCCCAGGAAGTCCATCTTGAGCAGGCCGAGGTCCTCGACGCCGTGCATTTCGTACTGGGTGACGATGGGCGCGTCCTGCGGATTGCCGCCGGCATCCGGCTTGCGCTGCACCGGCAGGTAGTCGGTCAGCGGGTCCCGTGAGATGACGACCGCGGCGGCGTGGATGCCGTCCTGGCGGCGCAGACCCTCGAGCCCGAGGGCGACGTCGATGACCTCCTTGGCATCGGGATCCTCGTCGCGCATGGTGCGCAGCTCGGCGGCGGCGGCGTACCCCTCCTCGTGCCCGTCCGTCTTGGTCAGGCAGGCGTGGAGGGGGGTGTCACGGCCCATGACCAGAGGGGGCATGGCCTTGGCGATCCGGTCGCCGACGATGTAGGGCTTGCCCAGCACCCGGGCCGCGTCGCGCACGGCGGCCCGGGCCTTGATCGTCGAGAAGGTGATGACCTGGGCGACCCGGTCACTCCCGTACTTCTCCGCCGCGTAGCGCATGACGTCGGCCCGGTAGCGCTCGTCGAAGTCCATGTCGATGTCGGGCATCTGCTTGCGGCCCGGGTTGAGGAAGCGCTCGAACAGCAGGTCGTACCGGATCGGATCGAGGTCGACGATGCGCAGGCAGTAGGCCACGCAGCATCCGGCGGCCGACCCCCGCCCGGGACCGACCCTGATGCCCGACTCACGGGCGAAGCGGATGAGGTCCCAGACCACGAGGAAGTAGGCGGCGAAGCCCATGTTCCCGATGACGGAGAGCTCGTAGTCGAGCCGCTCCACCACCTCCGGCGGCAGCGACGAGCCGTAGCGCTGCCGCGCGCCCTCCATCGTGAGGTCGCGCAGGTAGGCCAGCGCGCGCTCCTCGTAGGTGTCGCCGCTGAATCGGTCGGGTACCGGGAACTCGGGCAGGCTCGGCTTGCCGAGCTCGATCTGCACGTCGGCCCGCTCCGCGATGAGCAGCGTGTTGTCGCACGCCTCGGGCACGTCACGGAACAGGTGGCGCATCTCGCCCGCCGTCTTCAGGTAGTGCTCGGTGCCCTCGAACTTGAAGCGGTTGGTGTCCGAGAGCAGCGCACCGGTCTGGACGCACAGCAGCGCGTCGTGGGCCACCGCGTCCTCCCGATGGGTGTAGTGGCTGTCGTTGGTCGCCAGCAGGGGGGCGTCCAGGCGACGGGCGATCTCAATCAGCTGGGGGTTGGTCCGGTGCTGGTCGGCAATGCCGTGGTCCTGCAGCTCCACGAAGAGGCTGTCTCGACCGAAGATGTCCTGCAGCCTCGCCGCCCGGCGCTCCGCCTCCTCGACGTTGCCCGCCAGCAGCGCCTGCAGCACGACGCCGCCGAGGCAGCCCGTCGTGGCGATCAGCCCCTCGTGATGGCGCTCGAGGAGCTCCCAGTCCACCCGGGGCTTGTAGTAGTAGCCCTCGAGGTAGGCGGCCGAGGACAGTTGCATGAGGTTGCGGTAGCCCTGCACCGTCTCCGCCAGGAGGGTCAGGTGGTAGTAGAGCTTCTGCCCGCCGTCGACGTCACCACCCGTGTCGTCGACCCGTCCCCGTCGGACCGGCCGCTCGAGTCGGGATTCGCCGGCCATGTACGCCTCGGTGCCGATGATCGGGACGATGCCCTGCTCGCGGCACGCTTTGTAGAAGTCCAGGACGCCGTACATGTTCCCGTGGTCGGTAATCCCGAGCGCGGGCTGACCATCGGCCACGGCAGCCGCCACGAGGTCTCCGACCCGGGCAGCGCCGTCGAGCATGGAGAACTCGGTGTGGGTGTGCAGATGCGTAAACGACCGCTCCGACACCGGCCCTCCTTTCGCCACGTCAAACTTACACCGGTGTGATTCCCTCCGGACTCAGCAATCTAGCCCGCCGGGCGGACACGGAGGACCACCGATCCGGCCACCTTGTCATGAAGGGTCTGGCGCTTCCGGTCCCACAGGGGGAAGAGCATGTCGAGGATCCAGATCAGCCCGAGGAGGAAGAAGAGAAGGTTGATGAGGCGGAGCACCCCCTCGAAGACCGCCCGGGCGAACGCCCTCCCGTACCCCAGGACCGCGAACGACTCGTCGCGGACGGCCCGTACCCCGACCGCCATCATGCCCACCGTCTGGCCCCGCGGTGCACCGCAGAGCAGGGTCCCGTATGCGATGTACAGGACACCGGTGATCAGGAACGGCACCGCCGAGAAGTTCCGCCGCCGCGCTCCCCTCCGGGCCATGAGATGGACGTTGAGCGCGTGGCTGTGCCGGAACAGGACGTAGAGGACCACGAGCACGACCAGGAAGATGACGAAGTCGATCAGATAGCCGCCGACCCTGATCCCCCAGGTGGCGTAGGTCTCGCCGAAGGGCTGCTCGGGAGACCCGGGGGGCGGGTAGCCGCCCTGTGCCTGCGCCGGGAAGGTCGGCGGTCCGACCCCGGGACCGCCGGGGCCGGCCGTGCCCGCCGGCGGCTGGGCCGTGGGTGCGGGCGGCTCCCCCGGCGGCGGTGGAGGCGCATTGCCGGGGAACGACGGTGGGCCGCCGGACCCGGCGCCGGGGTCATCGGGCGCGGCGGTCACGGCCGCCCCATCAGGATCGCGGCCGACGCGCCGGGACCATCACAGGTATGCCCCGGTGCGCCCGGTCTCGCCGGCGGGCGGCAGGCCGCGCTGACGCATCTCCTCGAGCTGCGCCCGTGCCGCCATCTGCTGCGACATGAGCGTGGCCTGGATCCCGTGGAACAGCCCTTCGAGCCAACCCACGAGCTGAGCCTGCGCAATGCGCAACTCGGCGTCGCTGGGCGTCTCGCCGTCGAAGGGTGGGGCCATCCGCTCGAGCTCGGCCACCAGGTCCGGGGACAACCCCTCGGAGAGCGTGCGGATCGACTGCTCGTAGATCTCCCGCAACCGCACCCGGCTCTTCTCGTCGAGTGGCGCCGCGCGCACCTCGTCGAGCAGCGTCTTCACCATCGAGCCGATCCGCAGCACCTTGGCCGGCTCGTTGACCGACTCGGTCGCCCCATCCTCGGCCGCCCCGTCCATGCCGGCGGCATCGAGGACCTCGTCGGGAGAGACCACTCCGGGGCCGGGGCCGGGGCCGGAGCCATCCGTCGAGGCGCCGTCACCGGTCACGTCCTTCGTCTCGTTCGTCGCGTCACTCATGGTGTCCTCCGTCGCCGCCGGATCCACGCCCCAGCGCGACGCCCAATGTTGCCATCAGTGGGGCTCGTTCACGGGATGCGCCACGCGAGCAGGGGGATCAGCATCTCGGCGGGCGTGAGCGAGCCGTGGCGGGCCTTGAGACGGAGCTCACCGGTGTCCGCCGGGTCGAGGAACGCCGTCGGTGTGAACGGCACGAGGGCGACGTCGCCGAGGCGTGCCGCGACCGCGGCGGACGGTATGCCTCCGAGCCAGTCCTCCTCGATGATCTGCTCCTTGGTCCGCACCCACGCGACGTCACCGTGCAACGACGACGCGGTCTGGGCCACGTCCTCGGTCGCGCCGGGACGCACGTGCAGCCACCGAAACCTTCCCTCGCCGCTCATCAGGGTGACGTCCTGCATGATCTCGGGACCGAGCACCTCGACGGATCCCCCGACGTCGACCTGACCGTGGTCGGCCGTGACGACCAACACCGCCCCGGGCGGGAGGGCACCCAGGACGTCGCCCACGAGGCGGTCCACGGCCCGCAGCTCGTCGTCGTAGTAGTCACCCAGTCCCTGGGCGTGGGCCACCTTGTCGATGCCTTCGTAGTAGGCATAGACGAACGGGCTTCCCGCGCCCGCAAGCTCGCGGACCGCCGTGACGAGCCCGGCCGGCGTATGCCAACGGTGCAGCTCCGCGTGACCGAGGTGTGCGGCCGTGAATCCGGTGGGCCCGTAGTCGTGACGTGTCACCACGGCCACGGGGCCCGTCACGCCCGGAAAGGACTCGAACGGTTGGAAGACGTGCGCCGGCACTCGCATCCGGACGTCCGCACCACGGACCGACCACTGGAGCACGTTCATCACGTCACCGTCGAGCGCCACCCGGTAACCGACGACGCCGTGTTCCGCGGGGACCCTTCCGGTCACGAGCGTGGTGAGCGCGCACGCAGTCGTGCTGGGGGCGACGGTCGTCAGCGAGCAGCCCGTGCCCGATGTCAGGACGGGAGCAAGCCTGCTGCGCTCCCGGAGCTGCTCGGCACCGAGACCGTCGATGACGAGCAGCACGACCTGCCGGGCCTCGGCCACCGGGGCCGGGAACCATGGCGGCAGCGCGGTGCGCCCGGGGTCTGCCAGCTCGCCCAAGAGGGTGGGCACCACGCGGTGGATGCTCGGGCCGTTCCAGTCGGGCAGCAGCGGTTCGGGCGCCTCACCAGCCCTCTCGACCCCCCGTTGCAGGTCCCCCACGGGGTCCTGGGCAACCGCTCCATCGCTCACGGAGGGACACCCTACGGCCCACACACCCCCGCTACCGACCCGAGGGCCGGTAGCATCCGTTCCTGTGAGGGTTTCGACACGAGGTGACTACGCCAGCCGGGCGCTTCTCTCGCTGGCCCTCCACGGGGCGGAGACGCCGACATCGGTTCGGGACATCGCCGAGCGCACCGGGCTGCCCCAGCCCTACCTCGAGCAGATCCTCCTGGCGCTCAAGGGCGCCGGCCTGGTTCGCTCGAAGCGAGGCGTCGGTGGGGGGTACGTCCTGGCACGCCCGCCCGAGGACATCTCCCTGGCCCAGATCGTCTCTGCCGTCGACGGGCCCATCGCCGCCGGCGACTTCGGTGAGCCGCACGAGAACGGCGCCTGCGACCACGAGGGCCAGTGCGTGCTCCTGGCGGTCTGGGCCGACGTGGGCGAGACCATCCGGACCCACCTGCAGTCCTACAGCCTGGCCGACATGGTCTACCGCGCTCAGGGCAACGTCGCCGCGCCCGTCTGATCAACCGTCCGCCCCGGCCGTCCGCCCCGGCTCTCAGCCCGGGCCGCGGTTCCACACCTCGATGGCCGGCCATTCGTAATCCCAGCCCAGGACGCTGATACCGCCGGGCCGGATCAAGAAGAGGCGCCCGGCGACGGGGGGAAGCCCGAGCCAACGGGCAGCCAGCACGCGGAGGAGGTGCCCGTGTGCGACGCACAGGGAGTCCCCCTCGCTCGCCCTGACCCGCTCGAGCACCCGGTCCGCCCGCCGGCCGACGTCCGACACCCGCTCGCCGCCGGGGACCCCGTCCTCCCAGAGACTCCAGCCCGGCTGCCGCTGCCGGATCTCCGCGGTGGTGAGGCCCTCGTAGGCGCCGTAGTCCCACTCCATGAGATCGGGCTCCACCTGCCCGTTGAACCCAGCGAGCTCGCAGGTCTCCGCCGCCCGAACGAGGGGGCTCGTCAGCACCAGGCCGAAATCCGTCAGGCCGTGCTCTCGCATGATCCCACCTGCCACTTTGGCCTGCTCGCAGCCCTCCTCGAGTAGGGGAATATCCGTGCGCCCCGTGTGTTGACCACTCAGGGACCACTCCGTGGCACCGTGCCTGAGCAAGACCAATCGGGCGGGCATGCGCCGTAGACCAGCACGGGGCGGTGTCGGACGCAATTCGGTCCGAACACCCCGGTGGAATGATCGGAGCCCGGTCCCGGTTGTACCCGGCAGGTTCATCCCGGAGGCCTGCGGGTACGTACGACTGAGAGTGAGCAACAAAACGTCTGGAGCCAAGATGAAGAGCGCGGTGAACACCTCGGACACGTTGGGATTGATGTTGCGCGATCTCGACCAGTTCCCGATGCCCGATCACGAGCAGCAGGTCGAGCTGGCCAAGCGCGTCGTGGCCGGGGACGAGGCTGCCCGCAAGCAGATGGTGGCGGCGAACCTGAGGCTGGTGGTCCACTGGGCCCGCCGGTACCAGGACCGTGGGGTGGACATGGCGGACCTCGTGCAGGAGGGAACCTTCGGCCTGATGCGTGCCGTCGACAAGTTCGACTGGGAGCGTGGCTTCCGCTTTTCGACCTACGCCACCTGGTGGATCCGCCAGGCCCTGCAGCGGGCCGTGCAGCAGCACGGTCGCACCATCCGCATCCCCCTCGAGGTCGGTGAGCAGATCCAGCGACTCGAGCTGACCAAGTCGGAGCTCGCCAGCACGCTGGGCCGTGCGCCGACCGAGGCCGAGCTCGACGACGCCACCGGCATGACCGCGGACGAGCGGGAGAACCTCGAGGACGTGGCCCGGGTCACGGCGTCCCTCGACCAGCCGGCCGCGCTCGAGTCCTCGACCACTCTGGGGGAGCTGGTCGCTCCCGACGACTCGGACTTCGTGGGCGACGTGGAGGAGTCGATGGTCTTCGACCGTGTCCGTGAAGCAGTCGAGAGGCTGCCCGGTCTCCAGCGGGACGTGCTCAGGCTGCGCTTCGGATTCGACGGGGACTCCCCCGCATCGCTGCAGTCCACCGCCGAGCGCCTCGGAGTGGGCGTCCGCCGCGTGCGCCGCGCGGAGGAGGAGGCGCTGGCCGCACTGTCCTTCGACGCCGATGTGGTGGGCGTGCACCAGGCGGCCTGACGCCCGGGCACACCCGACGGCTCAGCGTCCGGGGATTGCGGCGGCGGCCTACCCCAGGTAGGCCCGAAGGTCGTCCGCCAGCGGCGACGTGAACTCCATGCGGGCTCCGGTGCCGGGGTGGGTGAAGGCGAGCTTGAAGGCGTGCAGGAAGAAGCGACCCGACCCGAGTCGCTTGTCCGGCATCCCGTAGCGGGCGTCGCCGACCACCGGGTGCCCGATGGCGGCCATGTGGACCCGGATCTGGTGGGTCCTCCCGCTCTGGAGGGCAAGCTCGAGCAGCGTGGTGGGCGTGTCCCCGTCCCTGCGCTCCACGACCGCATACGAGGTGCGGGCCGGCTTGCCACCGGCCGTGATCGCCATCTTCGTGGGTGTGCGGGCGGAGCGGCCGATGGGTGCCTCGACCTCTCCTTGGTCCTCGGCGACGATTCCCGCCACGAGGGCCAGGTACCGCCGCTCCATCGTGCGCGTCGCCAGCTGCCCGACCAGCTCCCGGTAGGCGTCAGGGGTCCGCGCCACCGCGAGCAGTCCCGAGGTCCCCTTGTCGAGGCGGTGCACGATCCCGGGGCGGTCGGGCGCGCACACCCCCGCCGCCACCAGCTCGGCCAGGTCGGGGAAGCGCGAGAGCAGGCCACCGACGAGCGTGCCCTCGTGGTGCCCCGCCCCGGGGTGCACGACCAGGCCCGCCGGCTTGTCCACGACGACCACCTCGGGGTCCTCGTAGACGACCTCGAAGCGGACACCGGGTTCGGCGGCGACCGCCTCGTCGCCGGCCTCGGGCAGCAGTACCGTCAGCGTGCTCCCCTCGTGCAAGAGGGCACGCCCGACCCCCACCGGCGCGCCGTCGACCAGGACCCGGCCCGCCTCGACCAGCTCCGCTGCCGCGCTCCGGGAGACGTTGGCCACCATCGCCACCCCCCGATCCACGCGGAGCCCCGCCATCAGGGCCGGAACCTCCGTCGTGATCGTCTCTCCTGCGGGAACTGGCTCGCCGGAGTCACCCGCGCCGCTCCCGTCACGTGGGCGCGCCCCGGCGCCCCCGGCTCGGTCGCTCACGCCGCGCTCCCCTGCTGCACCTCGGCCCGCCCCCCGAAGAGGAGGGTGGCGATCACGATCACCACGCCCACCGTCACGCAGGCGTCCGCCACGTTGAAGGTGGGCCAGTAGTCGAGCGTGATGAAGTCGGGCACCTGGCCCCCGTGCCCGCCGGCGATCCGCTCACTCAGGTTCCCGGCGGCCCCGCCCAGCACGAGCCCGGCCCCGACGGCCAGCGGCACGGTGCGGACCTGGGCCACGACGAAGGCGAGCACCACGACGCCGATGCAGAGGAGCACCGTCACCACGACCGCCTTCCCGCTGAAGAGGCTGAAGGCGAACCCCGAGTTGAAGGTCGTCGCCAGTCCCACCGGCCCCCAGAGGTGCCGTGCGTCATGGAGATGGTCCAGGACGAGCGACGTGGTCACCCGATCCACCACCACCACGATGGCGGCGATGGCAAACGCCAGCACCCGCGGGCGGGTCAGCGCCGCGACAGGCCCCCGCTCTTGCAGGCCACACAGAGACGGGCGTAGGGCAGCGCCCGCAGGCGGGGCTTGGGGATGGGCTGGAAGCAGCGCTCGCAGTACCCGTAGGTCTTGTCGGTGATCCGCTTCAGCGCGTCATCGATCTCCTCGACGGCCAGGGTCGCCTGGCCCGAGAGGGCGAGATTCCGCTCCCGGTCCACGGTCACGGTGCCACCCTCACCGGACTCCTCGTCGAACTGCACGTCACCCGGCTCGCGCTCCAGGGCGAGGGAGTCCGCCTCCGCCCGCAGCGAGGTCGCCTGCTCCTGGTAGATGGCCCGGTCCGCCAGCAGCAGCTCCCGGACCTCCTCGAGGAACTTGACGTCCTTGGCGTAGGGGCCCGTCTTGGGCCGCACGGGCGCCGGCGGCTTCGGCTTCGGCGTGAAGGTCGTCCGGGCGGGCGCGGGCGCCGCCGCACCCGAGGCCGGTGCGGCCTTCTTGGCCACCGCCTTCACCGTGGACTTCTTGGCCGCCGACGGAGGCGCCGCAGCGCTCTTCTTCGCCGGCGCGGCGGCCGCGGCGGCCTTCTTGGCTGCCGGAGCGCCCTTCTTGGGCGCCGTGGCCTTCTTCGCGGCGGCCGGTGCCGTCTTCTTGGCTGCGGGCGCCGCGGCCTTCTTCGCGGCGGCCGGTGCCGTCTTCTTGGCTGCGGGCGCAGTGGCCTTCTTGGTGGCCGTGGTCGACTTGTTCACAACGGGGACTGCCTTCTTCTTGGGGGGAGAGGGACGCTTCTTGGCTGTTGCAGCAACCTTGGCCGACGCGGTTTTGTTCCCGGCCCGTGACGAGGCTCTGGAGGCCGAACCCGACCCCGACACCCGCTTGACCTGGGTGCCCTTGCTCGCTGGGGTCATCGTTCCCTCCTTCGGACCACGCGTCGTGGCCCCATTCCCTGACGAAGACCTCGTCCGGGGAGCGGGTGACGATACCGGACGGCACCGTCCGGGGCAACACCGCCGTCGCCCCGGAGCGGAGAGCTCAGATCGGGCGGGGTGCCCCCGACACGGCGGCGCCGGAGGCGCTCTGGAGGTTGAGGGTCGGCGGGCCGTCGTCCGCCTCGGGCAGCGACGGCTCGCCCAGTCCCCTCTCGGCCGGGGCGGGCTTGGGCTTGACGCCCATGAGCGAATTGGCGGGCTGCACGTTCTCGTCCACCCACTTGAGGATCTCGGAGAGGGCCCCGCGCAGGCGGTTTCGCTCCGACTCGAGGTGCCGCGCCATGCTCTCCACGTCGGCCGCCAGCTCGGTCCGGGTGGACTCCAGCCGGGTCACCTCCTCGCGCAGCTTCTGGTGCGTCTCGGCCTGCAGCTGCGCGGCCGTCGCCTCGGCGGTGGCGATGGCGGCCCGTGCCGTCTCCTCGGCCCGTGCCACGACGGCCGCCGCCTCCGCCTCGCTCTCCCGCTTCGTCTGGTCGACGAACTTCTGGGCGAGCAGGAGCGTGCGCTGCAGGGTCTCGTCGGAGAGCGCCGTGTCGGCCGCCGCGGTCGCCGCTGCGCCCTCCTCGGCCTCGGCCACCACGGGGGCGGCTCGCTTGTCCCGCTCGAGCTGGGCGATCCGCTCGCTCGCCTGGCGCAGGCGCTCGTTCAGCTGCCGGACGTGCTCCTGGAGCCCCTCCGCCTCCTGGGCCGCCTTGTCCAGGTACTCATCGACCTCGTCGACGTTGTAGCCCTTGAGACCGAGGCGGAACTCCACGGTGCGGAGCGTGTCGAGAATCGATGCGGGAGCTTGCGAATTGTCCATGACGGCCGAGTCTACCCACCCCCCCCTGCGATTCCAGTTATCCCACTCAGGCCCTCAGCACGGGAATCAGCACGATCTGGGCAACCAGGATGACCACCAGGAAGGAGAAGTCCAGCCCCGCCATGGGGCGGATGATCTTCCGCACCGGGCGGAGGACCGGCTCGGTCGCCTGGTACAGGAAGTACTGGATCCGGGAGAGCGTCGTGTACGGCCGGATCCGGGAACAGCAGAGGATAGCG